>NZ_OY781063.1:311250-622500 GCF_963676285.1 uncultured Sphaerochaeta sp. | reverse complement strand
TCATCTTGTCCTCCCTCTCCTGCAGATACTTATCGTTCTTGTTCTGTTGTTTATTTTTTCGAATGAATATGCGCTGAATGCTGTATTTTCGTTCCTCTTTGCACTCCTTGTTTGTGTTTTCCTGATGCTGGTCAGTAAAAAGCGACTTGGAGGGGTGACCGGTGATGTGCTGGGTGCTGTGGAGGTGCTCACTGAGACTGCTGCCATGCTTGGATTCCTTCTCCCTCTTGCATCGGGGGCCCTCCCTCGGTAATACTAGGTGGTACAATCTGGGAGGTAGCGGATGGATATTGTGTGTCTTGATATGGAAGGGGTCTTGGTACCGGAGATTTGGATCAACGTAGCAGAGCGAACAGGTATCGAAGAGCTGAAGATTACCACCCGCGATGAACCGGATTATGACAAGCTGATGGCTGGACGGATTAGGATCCTTGAGGAACATAACCTGAAGCTGAAGGATATCCAGGATGTCATCGCCCAGATGGGTCCCATGGAAGGTGCACTCTCTTTTCTCGATTCACTGCGATCCATGACCCAGGTTGTCATTCTCAGCGATACGTTCAGCGAGTTTGCCAATCCCCTTATGCGTCAGCTCAATTGGCCTACCATCTGGTGTAATAGCCTGGAAGTTGATGAGGATAACCGCATCATCCGGCACAGGATGCGCCTACATGACGGCAAGAAGAAAGCCATCCAAGCGTTGAAGGCCCTCAATTACCGCACCTTTGCGGCTGGAGATTCCTACAACGACCTTACCATGATCCAGGAAGCGGATGGTGGTTGCTTGTTCCGTGCCCCCAAGAACATACTGGAGCAGTATCCCCATCTGCAGATAGCCGAGACCTATGATGAGTTCCTGGAGATCATCAAGGAGTTCCTGGTCTGATGAAACAGGGTAGGCTGACTCCTTCCATTATCGTTCTCATTCTCTCCCTGTTCGTAGGCTTTTCTTTGCTTGCAATCGCCTACAAGCCTTCTGTTATCCTTGTGGTCATGCTAGCATTGGTCTTGATGGTACTCTCTGTACTGTTGATCAGGTATGCAATGATTTTTGACCGCCAAATGCGAGAGAAGCAGGAGAGACAGCATGAAAAGGAAACTGCGCGATAGCTTGGTAGCCTTGCAGGCTTGGAAGGAGCGGAAGACAGTCGTATTTCTCAGTGATTTCGGCATGTCAGACGGAGCAGTAAGTGCCATGCATGGGGTGGCCAACGGGGTGTCCAATCTTCTAAGATTGGAGGACCTTACCCATGAAATTCCTCAATTCAACATCTGGGAGGCCTCCTACCGACTGGTACAGGCACTTCCCTATTGGGCCAAGGGAACCGTCTTTGTCTGTGTAGTCGATCCAGGAGTGGGGTCAGACCGGAAAAGTGTTGTTGCTCTAACGGAAAGTGGCCATCTGATCGTTACCCCTGACAACGGAACGCTGACCCATGTGGCAGACAGCATCGGGATTCTGGAGGTGAGGATGATCAATGTTGATACCCACCGTCTCTCAGGCAGCCAGAAAAGCCACACATTCCATGGAAGAGATGTATATGCATATACCGGGGCACGTTTGGCCTCCGGTGATCTGGACTACGAAGAAATTGGTCCATTGGTTCCAAAAACCGTCAAACTGAAAATGGAACGTTCCAGAATTGAAGGGTCCTCATTGGTCGGTTCGGTGGATATCCTGGATGCCCGCTATGGTTCGCTCTGGACCAATATCAGTGCTGACTTTTTGGATGAGCTTTCTCTGGGTAACGGGGATTTGCTGCAGACAACCATCTCCTACAATGGCCGTATCGTCTATGGATACAAGCTTCCCATCTGTAAGTCCTTCACAGAAGTGGGGAAGGGTGAGCCTCTTATCTACATCAACAGCCTTCTCAATCTTGCAGTTGCCCTGAATCAGGGGAATTTTGCAACAACCTACGGAATTGGGACAGGTGAGGGGTGGAAAATCAGTTTTTCGGTGATAGAATGATTGGTAATTGCCCGTAAGGAGGTAACAAATATGGAACAGAACAAAGGAATGCAACCGGTACGCATTGTCGTAATCATTGCCATCGGTGCAGCTCTCTATGGAGTGGGAGGATTGGTCAGTATCCCCGTCTTCGCCAACACCACCATCAAGCCTGCCATGGCTATTCTTGCCTTGTTTGCAGCTGTCTTTGGACCAATCGTTGGTTTCTTGGTAGGATTCCTGGGACACTGGCTGACCGACCTGTTTGCAGGATGGGGTGTGTGGCCTACGTGGATGCTTGGTAGTGGTATTGTGGGAATTGCGATCGGATTGTTTCCTGCTATGAGCAAGAAGTGTGTTGAAAAAGGAGAACTTCCCCGTTCCTCCATCGGTTTGTTCATCTTGCTCGCTTTCCTGGGAAATTTCATCGGATACATGATCAGCGCACTGCTTGATTTCCTCTTCTTCGCTGAGCCGATGGACAAGGTCATCACCCAGCAGTTGATCATTGCCTTCTCCAATACGGTTGTCATCGCCATACTTGGTACTCTCTTACTGCTGTTGGTTGTGAAACGCAACAAGAGCAGGGAAGGACTAACCAGGGACGAAGAAGCCTAAAGGAGAATATCTGCAGCTTGTTCTGCAGACTGGTACATGCAAACACCTCAGATCGTTTTCAAGGATTTCAGTTTTACATACCAAGGTCAGACGGAACCCACGCTTAAGCATATCAACCTCACCATCAGTGAGGGAGAGAAAGTCTTGATCGTGGGACCATCCGGCAGTGGCAAAAGTACCCTAGGGTACTGCATCAATGCGCTTATCCCCCACGCCTACAGTGGTATCATCGAAGGAACTGCCTCCATTTGTTCGATGAATCTTGAGGATGGAGATATCTACGCAGTGAACAAGAAGGTGGGTACTGTGCTGCAGGATACTGATGCCCAGTTTGTTGGATTGACTGTCGCTGAGGATATTGCATTTTCATTGGAAAACCAGTGCATGGAACGCCATAACATGGAAAACCTGGTGTCCCAAATGGCTGGGGTGGTTGGGATGCAGGATTTCTTGAAGCAAAGTCCACAAGAAATTTCTGGAGGCCAGAAACAGCGGGTGTCTCTTGCCGGCGTATTGGTGGATGATGTGGAAGTTTTGCTCTTTGATGAGCCGCTTGCAAACCTCGACCCAGCTACCGGTTTGAAGGCAATGGGTCTTATTGATCAGCTTTCCAAGGAGACGGGAAAGACTGTCTTGATCATAGAACATCGGCTCGAGGATGTGCTCTCCCATCCCATTGACCGAATCCTGGTGATGCAGGAAGGTTCTTTGGTTGCCGATACCACCCCACAGGCACTGCTGGGAACAGCCCTATTGAGTGAGCTTGGCTTGCGAGATCCCTTGTATCTGGCGGCTTTACGGATGGCAGGATGTGATTTTTCCATGCTTGGTGATGTAAGCAGCCTGGATACCATACATCTTAGGGGATGCATGGATAGGGTCAAGGCATGGCATCAAAAGGAACAGAGGTCCATCGATATACAGGAGAAGCCTGTTCAGTTGGAACTGGAACATATCAGCTATTCCTATGATGGCCTGAAGACTGTGCTGGATGATGTCAGTGCAACCATTCATAAAGGGGAGATGGTCGGCATCCTGGGGAACAATGGGGCAGGGAAATCCACCCTCGCACAGATACTGATGGGAGTAATCCGCCAAGATGCCGGTCATATCCGGTATGAAGGAACCTTGTTGGATGCCTACTCAGCCAGCCAACGCTCTTCAAGGATCGGGTTTGTTATGCAGAACCCGAATCATATGATCAGTTGTGACCTCGTCTATGATGAGGTTGCCTTTGCCCTCAGGCAACAAGGTTATGAGGAAGAGCAGATCAAGGACCGTGTCATGGACGTACTTGGGCTCTGTGCACTCCGGCCTTACCATCACTGGCCCATCTCAGCACTGAGCTACGGACAGAAAAAGCGGGTGACCATTGCCTCCATCCTCGTGACCAATCCAAAGCTGCTCATCCTTGATGAGCCAACCAGTGGGCAGGACTACCAGAGGTATACTGCATTGATGGAGTTCCTCTCTGAGCTGAATAGGAAGACCGGTCTGACCATTCTCTTCATCACCCATGATATGCACCTCGCTCTCGAATATACCCATCGTTCCTTGGTGCTGAATGATGGACAACTGCTCTGTGACAAGCCAACCAGTGAAGTCTTTGCCGATGATATGGTGCTCCTCAAAGCAAACCTGAAGGAGACCAGCCTTTCCTTGCTCGCAAAGCGGTGTGGTGTTGTCGATATCTCCTCATTCATCGATACATTTGTCCATACAGAACAAGAGACCCGTTTACGAGTGACCGAGGTTTCCCAGATTCCTGCCCTGGATCAACCGCTCTCTGCAATGAAGCCGAAAAAAAAGAGGATGGAACGGGCAAAGAAGGAGGGGAGAAAGTTTGGGTTTGCACTTACGTACGAAGAGACCGATTCCCCGTTGCATCGTCTCAATGGTGTTACAAAGTTTATCCTCTTCCTGACGTGGATTGTGTTCTGCCTTACCACGTTCGATATACGGTTCCTGATGGTAAGCACGATTATCTCTTTCTCCTTGCTCTCCCTGACAAAGATCCCCCTTCGCAAGTTCTCTCCCTACATCATAGGTATGTTGACGGTCATTGTCCTCAATGCCATCTTTATTTACCTTTTTTCTCCTGATCAAGGCACCCGGTATCTTGGCAGTAGGACCATTATCCTTGGCCCTGAGCATGCCAGATATTCCCTAAGTGTTGAAACCTTGTTCTACCTGGTGGTGGTCTGTCTGAAATATTTCTCCATCTTTCCGATGGCCTTGCTCTTTGTCAGCATCACCCATCCTTCACAGTTTGCTTCTTCCTTGAATCGCTTGGGGGTTTCTTATCGTATCAGCTACGCAGTTGCCCTTGCACTGAGGTATCTCCCTGAGGTGACAAAGAGCTATATGCATATCCTGCATGCGCAGATGGCAAGGGGCGTTGACTTCTCTTTCCAGACTCCACTTAAGAAACGAATCTCTTCACTCGGGCGTGTGATCACTCCCTTGGTTTTCAGCAGTCTTGACCGAATCGATGTCATTACCAATGCCATGGTACTTAGAGGATTTGCTCGTTCGAATAGCCGAACCTGGTACATGCAACGAAAATTAAAATCGGTGGATTTTGTGGTATTGGCTCTCATTGTGGCCCTCCTTGCAGCCAGCCTCTATTCACGTTTTATCGTAAAGGTTATGTTTTGGTACCCTTTTTAGACAAAATCACTCTGAATATGCTAAAAATGAGGTAAGGAGCTTGACAACAACGCATCTTATCCCCATCTTATATGGATAAAAATCCAAGGGGTACAGATACTGTCCCTTGTAGGAGGCGTATAATGTCCGAGGCATTTGTGCATGAGATGGAAGAGCTTCTCGTTTCCATGAGAAATGAACTATTGGAGAAACTCACTGAGGATAACAGTGATTTCCGTGAGATGGTGAATTCCATGGGTATCAAGGACAGCATCGATGTTGCGGCTGATGATATTGCGTTCAAGAAGATGGAAGCGATCAACAAACATGAGGCAAACCGCCTCCGTTCCATCGAGAATGCCATCGCCCGTATCCATAATGGAAAATATGGATCCTGTCTGAGATGTGGAAAGAAGATTCCAGAGGAAAGGCTCAGAGCCATTCCCTATGCAGTACTTTGCATCGATTGCAAAAACGCAGAAGAGGTCCCGGGGAGAAGATAGTCTCCTGTTTGGGCAAAAAAAACCAGATGGACTTCCTTGATAGGGACCATCTGGTTTCTTTTACAGAAATGGATTGTTGTATTCGTTCTTGATAGTACTGGTAGGTCCATGCCCGGGAAGTATTTGTACTTCCCCAGGGAGATCGAGCAATCGTTTGCAACTTGCTATAATCTCGGTGTAGGAACCACCTTCCAGATCAGTCCGGCCTATACTGCCGGCAAACAGTGTATCACCGGTAAACATAAACTGTCCTTCCTCATGATATAAGCATACACCCCCCTTGGTATGACCCGGGGTGTGCAACACCAGCAGGTGGCTGTCTTGCAAATACTGGCCATCAGAGAGAAACCCTGTTGGTCTGGGTAGCTTTTGCAACTCCTTGTCATACATTTGAAGGAAACTCTTATCAAAACAAACCTGTTTGACATGCTCGTATGATAGTGAGGAGGCTTCCTCTTCAGCTACAAGGAGCTCAAGATCAGGCCATCTCTCTATAAGGGTTCCTATGGCAGTAATATGGTCCCAATGAGTGTGGGTCAAAAGAATGGCGACAGGGGTGAGGTTTCGTTGGGTGAAGCGGTCAATGATGAGCTGACCATCAGCCCCTGGATCGATGATCCAGGCACTGGAGGTCTCTTCATTACCCATGATGTAACAGTTCGTCTGGTAGGGCCCCACCACAAGTCGTTCCACAATCATTTCCTACTCCTTGTTGGAATAGCTGATGGAAGCCGTCCTTCCTCTGATATCCATTCCATTAAGCTTCTCAATAGCTTTCTCACAGTTCTCTTCACTCATGCTGATGAAAGAGTACTTGTCATGGATACGGATGCTGTAAATATCATCTCGCTCGATACCAAGCTCTGTCTGGAGGATCTGGCTCAGTTCCTTGGTGTACAGTCTCTTCATCTTGCCGATGTTCAAGTACAGTGTTCTTGCTCCCTCTGGAAGGGCCCTAGGCGCTTTCTTGCGGGGTTGTTGGCTCTCCTTCACATCCTTGGACTCCTCTTTCTTTGCAGGAGCTTCTCTTTTTGCCTTCGGTGCCGGCCTTGAGCCAGCCTTTTTCGGGGTATTTGCCTGCAGGACTTCCCTAAGCAAATAAGCCATAAAATAGCCACGAAGTGTGAATGGGACATTCTTTTTGATCAGACGCTTGAGTTGTTCCAATTCATCAGGGTTTGGGTCGGCCTTGGTTTTACCAGCAAGCAGCTGGATGGTGTCAATTACCAGGTCGTCGGTCGGGGTGCTCTTGTTGTCAATATCCATGAGCAATTCTCCTTGGTTCGTAGAGCCTCTTGGTCCGTGCCAGCGGAAGGGCTGAATGTTTGATTTTTTTGGGAACATGCTCCCCCCGTCCCCCCGCCTCATTGGGGGTGTGGGAAACGTGGTGGGCATAGCTTCTGCTCTTTAAAAACAGAAGTAAGTGGATACCGTTGTGGTCACACTCAAAGAAGAGGGTACATGCTGGCACATGTACGCAAACGCTCTCCAAATCTGTCGAGGGAAAAGAATATGGTAGCATGAATAAACCATTCCCATCCCAAGGCAGTTTGCAATCAGAATACCGAACCTCTTCTCCCTTTGTCAAGGAACGATGAAAAGGGTGAATGCTGGTTCTTCTCTCTTTGCCTAGTAGCCCCCCTCTATGATACTATCAACTATGGGCTCATTGCAGGCAGATATCCAGGAAAAACAAAAAGCGATTGAACAACACCATGAAGATCTACTCGCTTTATACATGGATTTGGCTAAAAGCGTTTCCTTGATAGAGGAAAACGTCAGTCTTGGGTATGCCCGCAGTGAATATGAGCAATATCGGGGCACCCTCCAGAATTGGGAAGAAGCAAAACAATCGTTCGAACAGGTACGCGTATATATTCAGCAGATGCAAGACCGCTCGAGAAAAGTGAAGGAGATTGCTTCCGACATCAAGGCACTTGCACAGCCAAAGCGCAAGGTTCATGCCCAAATCGGTGCCATTGCCTATGAGGCTTATGGATCGGAGTCCCTCCCTGAATATATTGAGGAGGTTTGCCAACCCCTGTTTGAGGAACACCAGAGAAAGACCCGGAAGTTGGAGGAGCGCCTTGATTCCTACAACGGGAGGCTGGGTAGGCAGATTCTGCATCTTCGACTCGATGCTGCAAGAAGGCAGATGATGGGTTTGCTGTCCAAGGCAGGGGAGGCTTTGGTCGCTATTGGGTGTGAGGCTGACCTTCCACTCAGCCGACATCCCGAGGTTGGCAAGCAGCTTGAACGGCTTAGGAAGGAGGAGTCTGCACTCCAACAAGAGTTGGAGCTCCACCAAAGTGCAATCGCTAGACTGCGCAGTGAAGAGGTTCCAAGTCCCAAATCTCGTTTGGAAGAACTCTCTCAGGCTATGAAAAAGGAAGAGAAAACGTATCAAAGAGCGGCATACTTGTATGGGAAAGCTCTTTATGAATCCCTTCCTGATTCAGTGCATGCAGGGATGGTGGGACAGAAAGCGATCTCCTTGATGGATCAGATTACGCTCCATCGGTCCCGGATAAGAACATTGGGAGAAGAGATCAAGAATCTACAAAACTTGATCAAGGTACAGGAACTTGAAGCACAGATTGAACTGGAAAAACAAAAGATCGACCACTTACAGACACAAATCGAGACATGCAACCGTCAGATTGCCCAGGTGCATGCATCCATCCAGCTCAAGCAGAACAAGATAAACGAGTTGTTGCCCATGAAGGAACCTGAGAGCGATGGCTGAGAAACCCAAACCTCCAAAACAGCTCACCCTTGACCTCGAGGGAAAGGAAGAGAAGCCAAAGCAAAAGAAGAGTACCTCATCCCACAAGGTAGTACTCGATGCTTCCACCCCGTCAAAAAAAACCAGTACACCAAGAAAGAAGCCAACCGTTACCACACGCAGCATGACGGTAAAGATTCCTTCTGACAAGCAACCAGTGGTAAAGCCCGAGACTAAGGTTCCTCCTGCAAAGAAAAAGCCAACTCCCCGCACCGCTGATCAACCGAATCCCCATGTGGTGCAGACAAGGACCCGCAAGCATCCTGCAACCAAGACCTCCAAGCCCAAGAAACAGCAGGTGGTACCTCCAAAGATTGGCAAGCGTACCTCCTACCGTCCTCCTCTTTCCAAACGGCTTCTGCTTCCTCTACTTATCGCCTTGTTGGTATGTACCGTACTTATCATCCTCTACGCACACTTTGAGAGGCCTTCCATTCTTGACCGTTCTCCATCGGTGATAGAAGAGCGTGATGTTGTTGCTCTGACCATTGAGAGTGGGATGACCGCACGTACGGTCAGTCTCTTACTCGAACAGTTGGGGGTGGTTGAGGATGCACAGACGTTTCTTGCCTATTTGGTGGATGAAGAACTTGCTACGGTGATTCAGACAGGAACCTATATCATGGGCCGCAATCTGGAGTTCCGTGAAGTTGCTTCCATGCTTGCAAACACAGAGAAAACCATGGATGTTACTATACCTCCTGGTTTCACCATCCTTGAGATTGATGGCTATCTAGCAAGCAGACTGGGAGGGGAAGCTGGACTCTTCATTGAAGCAGTCAATGATTTGGTATCTGCCTACCAGCTCAGCTTTGCTGAGGGGTGGTTGTTGAGCGGACCCTATACGGTTCATCGTAATCGTGCAGGAGAGGAGTTGGCTCTGGCAATGTATCAGAAAATGCTACGTGAATTGCAAGGGCTGTTGGACTCACCTCTGCTTGAACGCTACAGCATCGAGGAACTCTTGATAGTAGCCTCCATGATCCAGGCTGAGACGCAGGATGTAACACAGATGGAAGGGATTTCCTCGGTTATCCATAACCGTTTAAAGAATGGTGAACCATTGGGAATTGATGCAACCACCCGCTATGAGATTGGTGATTGGGAAAACCCAATACCAATTGAAGCCTTGGAGACAAAGAGCCCGTATAATACGCGGAGAAAGGCAGGCTTGCCACCATCAGGGATTTGCAGCCCTGGAGTTGATGCGCTTGAGGCAGCTTTCTTCCCGAAGGACTCTCCCTATTTCTACTATCTACATGGGTATGACAAGGAAATCCATTATGCTGAGACCTACGAAGAGCATAAGCAGAACATTAGTCTGTATCGCTAGTATGTTGTCTCTGTGCCAAGATAAAAGAGTAGACCAATGGGAATGTCACCATTACCGCGATGCCCAAAAAGAAAATCCAGACAACATAGAAATCGAGGAGGATGACCAATATGAAGAGTAGGCTGAAGAATGTCCAGATCCAGCCGGCAAGACGATGGGTCTTCTTCCAGTTCTCTTCATCGGCCAAGGTCCAGGGCAGCTTTATGCCGATGGTGTAGTTCTGCTTGATTTTTGGTAGATAGTTTCCTACCACCAGAAGCAGTACACTTACAGCCAAAGGGACAACCTTTTCTACCCGGAACGGTTGTCCAAGTGCGATAAGGAGAGAGAAGGGAACAATGAACAGTGTCAAGATTGCGATGGTCCATCGTGTTATATGATAGAGCTTGCTGGAGGTATCTCGCTTTGGGTCGGTTTTCACTGCAAGTTGCACAAAAATATTGAGTAGTGCCAACAACAATGGCATGCCGAATGCACCGAAAGCCTTGCTCGCATAATTATCGGGCTGCCCCTCTGCATTGAAATGTATGGGGACCTGGTCAGGCAACCGCTGGTAGACAGCAACCGAGAAGAGGATCGGGACCAAGCATATAATGGTCGTGACTATGAGGGTTCTGTCAATGAGATGGTTACGGTTTTTCATCGATACCTCCGGTAAACTGGGCACACCAAAGCATGATTTCCTCAAATACTGAGGCATTGAGTTCATAGTAGATAAAGTTCTTGTATTTCGTCTCTGTGATCAGGGAAGCTTTTTTCAGCAATGAGAGATGGTAGGAGACTGTGGCTGCAGAGAGGTTGGGAAACTGGGTGGCAATTTCTCCTGCACTCAGTCGTTGTTTCTTGACAAGGGAGAGCATCTCCCTTCGCTGGGGGTCGGCTATCGCTTTCATGGTTTCTGAAAACCCCATGGCTTCTCCTATTTCGAAATAATTCTAAATAGATAGTATCCTTCTCCTTACCATTGGTCAAGCGTATTCCCTTATCTATCCTTTACGGATATACGTTTTTCCTCTACAACGGAATTTCTTCAGCACTTCTTGTAGTACTGGAAGGTAATGGTGTAGTTTCAAAACAACGGAGCATTTTCGTTGTATCATGTTTTCACGAGTGCCCCATGAACACACAAACATAAAGGAACGAGTAATGAGTCCAATAATCGTTGATGATGTGGTAAAGCATATCCTTACCAGCAAAGTATATGATGTTGCAATTGAAACCCCTCTTACCTATGCTTCTCGTTTAAGCAAGGAGAAAGGTTGCTCTGTGTATCTAAAACGGGAGGATCTGCAGAGCATTCACAGCTTCAAACTCAGGGGAGCCTACAATAAGATTGCCCATCTCAGCAGTGAGGAGAAGAGCCGGGGAGTCATTGCTGCAAGCGCGGGAAACCATGCCCAGGGAGTTGCCCTCTCCGCTCAAAGGCTTGGTATTGATGCCCTGATCATCATGCCCAAGACCACTCCAACCATCAAGGTTGATGCAGTTCAGAACTTTGGGGCGAAGATTGAATTGTACGGTGATAGTTACTCCGAGACCTATGAGTACTGCAGAAAGCGGGTAGTAGAAACAGGGAGAACCTTCATTCATCCCTTTGATGATCCTCTGGTCATTGCTGGCCAGGGAACGATAGGCAAGGAGATCATGGAACAGCTCAGTGAGGTCACCCATATATTTGTAGGAGTAGGGGGAGGGGGCCTTATTAGTGGGATTGCCAGCTATGTGAAAGCACTCCGACCTCATGTGCAGATCATTAGTGTAGAACCCCAGGACAGCAACTGTCTCGCTGTGAGTATTTCCAGTGGCCAGCGGGTGATTCTTCCCCATGTGGGTATTTTTGCAGATGGTGTGGCTGTCAAACAGGTAGGGGCTCTTCCTTTCAGCTTTGCTTCCCGTCTTGTTGATGATTTCATGACGGTCAGTACCGACCAGATCTGTTACGCCATGAAAGGTGTTTTTGAGGAGACGAGAAGTATTCTGGAACCTGCAGGTGCCTTGGCCCTTGCAGGGCTCCAGCAATTTGACCTTCCTTTAGATGCCCATGCGGTAGCCATCTGTTCAGGGGCGAATATCACATTCGAAAAGCTTCAACAGGTGGCTGAGAGAACCCTTCTCGGATCAGGAAAGGAGGCATTGCTCTCAGTTCAGATGCCCGAGAAGCCGGGAGCCCTGCATGCCTTTTGCAGGGAAGTGGTCATGGATAGAGGTATTAAGGAGTTCTCGTATCGATTGCAACGCCGCTCAATGGCACATGTATTGGTTGGACTAACTGTTGCAGGAAGCGAGGACAAGCATTTCTTGTTGCGACGCATCAAGGAAGCAGGTTTTGCCTGTACTGATTTCTCTGATAATGACATTGCCAAGGAGCATCTTCGTCATATGATAGGAGGGGAGGCCAGCGAAGCAGAGCACCAGGTCTTCTACGAAATTGAATTTCCTGAGAGGACCAACGCACTTGGAGACTTCCTTAGTGCTCTGGATAACCGATGGAATATCTGTCTTTTTCACTACCGAAATGCTGCAAGTGATACAGGAAATGTCCTTATTGGATTTGAGACCAAAGCACAAGAAGCATTGGAACTTGCCTTGAGTGAGGCTGGATACACTTGGACTTGTGTGTCTGATGATTTGGTTGTGAGGACCTATCTCGGGGACTCCTGACTACTATCAGAAGAGGTCAAACCATCCAGAAAACAATAAAAGTGCACATCTGTGCACCTTAAATCGTTGTATTATAATAATTTATTTACCGGCGATCGGACTTGAACCGATACAAGCTTGCGCTCAATAGATTTTGAGTCTATCGTGTCTACCAATTTCACCACGCCGGCGTTAGCGAGATTCATGCTATCAAATCCCATTGAAAAAAGCAACAGCGTTTTCAAAAAAGTAGCATGAGATTGTTTTTTCAACCTCTTTGCTTTACAGTAAGGCATACATGGAGGAAATCGTGAAGACTTTCAAGAAGTTGCTGATAATGGCTTTGCTGATCTGTATGGCGCTTTCAAGCCTTGCGGCTGCTGATGAAGCTGATGATATTCTTCTCTCTGATGTACCCATCTCCTATGGGGATGAAATGTTCAGGGAGCGGATACTTGCACGTACCCAAGGAGAACGCTCTCCTGTCGGGCTCGTACTAAGCGGTGGTTCAGCACGAGCTTTTGCACATATCGGGGTTCTGAAGTACTTGGAGGAGCAGGATATTGTCCCTGATTTCATCATAAGCAACTCAATGGGAAGCATTGTAGGACTTCTCTATGCAGCAGGCCTTTCCCCTGATCAGATTCTTGAAAGCGTAACTTCGGTTAATCTCCAGAGCATGTTTGACCTTACCCTTCCCGTGAGCGGTGGTATGCTTGACTCCTCCCGTTTCCTGGCGAAGGTTGCCTCGATTGTTGGCTCCGACCTCCAGCTTGAAACACTTCCCATACCCATCATTGTGGTGACAGAGGACCTTGTGACCAAGCGACAGGTTACCATCAGTGAAGGCGATTTTTTCACTGTGCTTCAGGCAAGCTATGCCCTCCCTGTGTATTTCCCTCCCGTTGAATATCGGGGACACCTATTGATAGATGGGGGTATTACCAATCTTGCCCCTGTCGATTTGGCCTACACCTATGCAGATTCTGTCATCGTCTCAACTACCTTCTATGATATAGATACCCTGAATCTAAAGAATCCTTTGACAGTGCTCAATGTTTCCATCGATATCGGCAAGCGAAGAAAAGGGGTGGAAGAGCTCAAGAAGGCCCTCCCGGATGTTGTTTGGATTCGTTGTGCCGTAGAGGATGTCTCGTTCATGGAGTTCGACCGTGTGGAATATCTGGTCGAGCAAGGGTATCGCTCCGCTAGTGAACGCGAGGAGCAATTGTCCACCTTGCATAAGAATTCGGTTTCCCCTGAGCTCTCGGAGAAACGCAATGACTTGGCATCAAGCATGAAAGAGAGCTCCAACCTCTATGGTCTCTACCAGCATGTTCCCTTGAATATTCCTTCCGAGCTGTTTGGATTGGGCTTGGATAGTGATTATCTCAAGGAAGATACTTCTGCGCTCAAGGATGATACAACCATCGGTTTGAAATTCATCTATCGGAAAGATGACATATCGGTGAGTGTCAACCCAGGATACTCCTTTGACTTCCGGAGCAATGACCGTTTTTCTGCTGCCCCTGCAATTCGTGCTCAGTTTGACTACACCTTCCTCAAGCATCTACGCCTCTCCCTCTACAGCTCCTTCATGTTCGATATTGCGAACGTGGCACCTATTATTTCCAGTGGAGTTGACCTAGAGGGAAGGATCTTCGCCTTTGATGAGAAGCTGAGAATCAGCTTGCTGCAATCCTATGAGCAGATAAACAATTTTGAGGATAGTGACCATGTCGATTTCTTTAACGGTCATACCTTCCTCTACTCTATCATTGCAAAGGGGGGGCTGTATCCAGCGAATGATGGAGTATGGGCATTCAACGATTCAGCACTCTCCCTCTCATTCCAAATGTTGGGAGACTTCTCAGAAGTACGCTCATTTGTTGCAGCTCGAGGAACAACGGAAATACTTCACCAGAACCTCGACCTGTTTGCTACCGTGAATACCTTTGGGCGATTTTCACTGGATGGACAGGGGGATGTTCCTTTCTTTTTCTCGGATGGGTTCAGAACTACTGACTCCCAGATCAAGAGCCAGGGACATGATCTGACACTCAGCAGCAACACAGCGAATCATCTGGTGGGATTGGGGATATCGATAGGGTACCGGCCGAGTGGATTCGACCCCACGATGGCAGAGTTGTTCATCTTCAACAACAGCTCTGTTGCCATCTATACGGATTTGCTCTGGAACCGGAATACCTTTGCTCCCTATCTCTCCCTTGGCTTGGAGCTACACACTGATATCTCCCTTTTGGGAATCCGTTCACTGCCGTTGACCATCTACGGAGGCTGGGATCAGAAGGTGAATACCCTGGTTTGGGGCTTCTATTTCAACATGGTGTTCTGATCTGTAACATGTAAATCTTTGCTTGGGCCTATCGGACTGATGGACTTTGTTCGTGTCAGCTCAGATATTTCGTTATCTTTGCTTCCTTATCCTCTGTCCGATCCGCTCCAAGCCCAGTTACAAGTTTGATCGCTAGCGCTACTCAAGGTTGTGCTTTCTGATATACTCCAAGTCCTCTTCTGTGAGGTCTGTATTGGGAGTTCTGTCATCGCTCTCAACCAGCACGTTCTTCTGCTGTTTGGGGGCGCTTTTCTTCTGTTTTCTAGGTTTTGCGAACCCCTCAAGCACATATCCCTCCTCTGGGGGGAATACTTGGTCGATTGATGCAGGCTTCTTTCCCAGTGCTACTGAAGCAGTGTCCTTTTCTATCTCCATGGCACACTTTCTTCTGGTCTCTGGGTTTTCCAAGCCATCTATCATTTCCTGGATAATTTCCTTGCTGAAACCAGAGGTATTTGCGTAGCGGGCATCCAATGCCTTTTTAAGCAGTTCAATTGCTTCGCCCACTTGCCCAAAGTGTATTTTTACCTGAGCATGATGTACATAGGGTTCTGGGAAACGAGGGCCCTTCTCAATGAGTTCCTTGAACAGTATATCTGCTTCTTCCCAGTTCCCGCGGAGGAGAAGCAACCAGCCACGGCTGTCCCTGATGCCTGGGCTACTCTCTTCCAGCTGTCCTGCTTCTTCAAGCAACTCTTCAGCTTTGTCAAGATCACCGGCAGCCAATGCATAGGTGGTGTAGTTGATGAATAGGTTCTTATCCTGGTATCCACTCTCGTGGACTTCCCTAACACATTCAATTGCTTTCTCAAGATCCCCATCCATCCAATAAGCCATACTGACCATGGTCTTTGCTACATTGTCAAGATTTTCATTTCGTCCCTTTTCAGAGGCAAAGTAGTCTTCAATGATCTGCTTGCCTTCCTCTGCATCGCCACGTTGGAGGAACATGCTTGCTGCAGTAATGACAAAGGGTTTCTGTAATCCTGCCTTGATGGCCTTTCGGTAGAGGGGCCAAGCATACTGCCAGTCTGCCTCATTCTTGCTGGTGATCTTGCTGTTTGCCCTGATGTAGAAGATGACACTCCGTCTGTAATAGAGCAGGGAGCCCATGAATAGAGCGATTAAGAGGAATTTACTATACGTAGGAATATCGATTACGGATATAAGTACCACGATCAACAACGTAATCCATAAGCCAAGGTTCTTCTTTCGATTCATAGTGTTGGGACCTCCCTTCAACGGTTGTACTCTACACAGAAAGGCAAGTGGTTGCAAGTTCATAATGGTTTGCCGTATGCTGAGCATATGGAAGAGAATGACATTCTGGTACATGCCTGTTGTGGGCCCTGCAGTACTGCCAGCATCGAGAGACTGCTTGAGGAGGGCTGGAACCCTGTCCTGTACTTTTCAAATAGTAATATTTATCCAATGGAAGAGGCCGAGAGGCGTTATAAGGCTCTGGTTGAAGTAGCCCATACCTACTCCTTGAAGGTAATCCATGAACACTACGACCATGAACGTTGGTTGGAGAGTGTAAAAGGCCATGAAGGGGAGAGGGAAGGGGAAACCCGATGCAGCCTCTGTTTCGCTTACAACTTGAGGGAAGCCTCAGCCAAGGCTGAAGAACTGGGTTTCAAGCATTTTACAACCACCTTGACGGTCAGCCGTTTCAAGAACAGTAAACTAATATTCAGCGTAGGAGAACAATTTCCTGGGTTTGAGCAGATTGATTTCAAGAAGAAAGGCGGTTTTGAAAAGAGTGTTCGCCTAAGTAAGGAGTTGGGGCTCTATCGCCAGCACTATTGCGGATGTGAGTTCTCGATGCCCAAGGAGTAGGCTTTGCCTAGCTAGGGCCGAAATGTTATACTCTTCTGCCAAGGGGGAGAGCAGCCATGTTTCGAAAATTACTGAAGTTCTTCACGGGCAGACTCTTTATCTCCCTCGTTCTCATCTCTCTCCAAATTGCCATCCTTATCAACATCTTTGGGTTTGCCCAAAATGATGCTCTTTGGATTCAATTCCTCTCAGGCCTTTCCATCATGATGGCTCTTGTTGTAGTCGTCCGAGATCTCAACCCTGCATATAAGATCGGCTGGATGCTTATTTTCATGACCATTCCTGTTTATGGTGGCTTGTTCTATATCCTCTTCGGTACTCGTGGGCTCAATGCTCGCCTTCGTGCACGACTGGAAAGACTGGAAGAGCTCAACCTACGAGGCATGGCCGGAGGAGCCTATAGCAACCTTCTTCCGATGAAAGCTCTTTCTGCCTATTCAAGAACACTTGCACGGCAAGCACAGTACATTGCACATATCAGCTCATATCCAGTGTGGGGCAATACCGAAGTTGAATACTTCGCAAGTGGAGAAGACTGGATAAAGGATGTCCTGGTTGAGCTGAAAAAGGCCAAGAGCTTTATTTTTCTTGAGTTCTTTATCATTGGGGAGGGAGAGGTCTGGGACTCTGTGCTCGCTGTACTACTTGAGAAGCGCATGCAGGGGGTTCGGGTCTGTCTCATGTACGATGATGTAGGCTCCATTTTCGATATCCCTTCCCACTACGACCGTAAACTTCGTTCACTTGGGCTTGAGGTAGTTGCCTTCAACCCATTGAAGGCTCACTTGAATAGCCGCTCGAACAGTCGCGACCACCGTAAAGTCTTGGTAGTTGATGGCAATGTGGGCTACACCGGTGGGATGAATATTGCCGATGAGTATGCCAACCGAAAAATAAGATTTGGGCATTGGAAAGATACTGCGGTTAAACTTAGGGGAGATGCTGTTTGGAGTCTCACCCAGATGTTTCTCCAACTCTGGGCTTTCTCTATCGGGCGGCCCGTGGATTACTATGCATATCGCCCCACCATAACCTGTAAAACGGATGGATTTGTCCAGCCTTTCGCTGATAACCCCTTGGATAATGAGAATGTTGCAGAAAATGCCTATATCCAGATTATCAGCATGGCCAAAAAGTATGTCTGGATCACAACTCCCTATCTCATCCTGGATAATGAGATGCTCACTGCACTGAAGATTGCCGCCCAAAGTGGCGTTGATGTCCGCATTATCACTCCCCATAAGCCTGATAAATGGTATGTGTTTGCGGTCACCAGGGAAAATTATCGGCCTCTGCTGGAGTCGGGGGTGAAGATCTATGAATACATACCAGGGTTCCTGCATGCAAAAATGTTCGTAAGTGATGATCGGGTTGCCATTATTGGTACGATTAACATGGATTATCGCTCTTTCTACTTGCACTTTGAGAACGGGGTGGCGTTTTATGGATCTTCTGTCGTGCAGAAAGTACATGATGATATACGAAAAACCCTGGATGTCAGTAGACTGATCACCCTGAATTTCGTAAAGAACCGCTCGTGGATAAAGAAGCTTGCCGGGATGGTCCTGAAACTGGCCGCCCCGTTGTTATAGGAGGAAAAATGCGATTTCTGAATTATGGTTCTGTCAATATTGATTTGATTTTCACGGTAGACCACATCGTAAAAGGCGGGGAGACACTACAGAGCACGTCTCTCATCAAAAGTGCCGGGGGTAAGGGTGCAAACCAGAGTGCTGCCATCGCTAAAGCTGGTGCTGAGGTTTTTCATGCAGGAAAGATCGGTGAGGATGGTACATTCCTGTTGGAGTTGCTCTCAAGCTATGGGGTCGATACTTCTCTCATTCGTCGGTATGAAGGGGCGACAGGACAGGCATTGATACAGCTTGATAGTAATAAACAGAATGCAATCATCCTCTATGGAGGAGGAAACACTGCAATTACCATCGGTGAGATTGATATAGCAATCAAGCAATTTTCCTCAGATGATATGCTGGTTCTCCAGAACGAGATTGTCCACAGTGGGCACCTGATCCGTGAAGCGAAGAAAAGGGGTATGAAGGTTTGCATGAATCTGGCGCCCTTTGACCAGAGTGCACGAGATCTTCCACTTTCACTTGTTGACCTCCTGGTAGTAAACGAGATTGAAGGAGCAAATCTTGCCGATCTTCCAGAGGGCAGTGATTTTTCCGATATTCTGGAACAGCTTGTAAAGAATTATCCTGAGAGCGAAATACTCCTCACTATTGGAAAAGAGGGTTGTCTCTACGGTTACAAGGACCAGAGGATCAGTGAGGGAATCTACGATACTCCGGTTGTCGATACCACTGCAGCAGGTGATACCTTCATCGGGTACTATCTGGCTTCTCTCTCATGTGGATATACCGTCAAGGAGTGCTTGCGCTTTGCAAGTAAGGCTGCAGGGATTGCTGTCTCTCGCCCAGGGGCAATGGAGTCCATCCCGCTAGCCGGTGAGGTGTTCGACTAAGCATTCAGCAATAGTACCAACGAAAGGCTCATGAGATTTCTGCAGTATTCTCTGAGCCTGAATTCTTTTTGCTTTTCCTTTGGTATGTCTCGATTCTTTATATTATGCCTGCTTCTGTCCCAACGCTTAGGAAAGAAGTGTTCCAGATTTCATTGGTATCAACGCAGCTTCTTTTGCAGGGATGTTCATGGCAGGTATTGTCGGGGTGGTGGTAGCTATCTTCTGCGTGAAGCAAATCTTATGCATACTAGGTTCATAGCTTGTGGATTCCATGTTTGTGGATTACCGTGAAGTAATGGAGGATGAATTGCTATGGATGAACAAGTATGTTGCCCTCTGTTTGATCCAAAACCATGGGAACGAACAATTGTTACTTTTGATCACCAAAGGTTTGCCAAGGTCAAAGTACGGACATTGAACTTCATGCCCTTGAATTTTGGTTCGGTCATGAAGAAAGCACAGGCTCAGATCAATGCTGCAGGAGCAAAGGTGGTAGACAATATTGCTCTCTCCAACCATGTTTCAAAATGGACGATGGAAGTGCTCATTGCGGTTGATAAGGAAGTGCCCGACATGCAGATGAGTGCACTCGCCGGTAAATTCCTGTCCAATGTGTATGAGGGACCGTTTAAGGATACCGGGATTTGGTGCAAGCATTTTGAACAGTTTGCCAAGGAAGAAGCGTTTACGTTCTCTACATGGTATATGTGGTACACCACGTGCCCCAAATGTGCAAAGAAATATGGCAAGAATTACGTGGTAATCTTGGGGCATTAGAGACGCAAAAACATCCGAGGTACGGCGACAGGTGTTTCATATACCTTGAGCCCAAAGAAAGATAGAAGCCAGTGATGTTTCCCTCATCACTGGCTTCAATATTTGCAAGCTTGTCTGTCCGGACGCGCTAAGAACTTTCTTAATTGGCAACCACGAACAACATTCTGTTCGTTCCCTCTTCAGCAACTGAATAGGTGAAGTTGTAAGCATTCGACTCAACTTCAAAGTATCCAAACTCATTGGCAGTAAAGGTGTTTCTCTCGGGGATGTAGGCGTGCAGCTTAAGTACTGCAGTATCCTGCATGCCAGCAGCAAAAAGAGCAGAAGAGAAGACGGTCATCAAGATGGCTGTCAGTATGATGGCTTTAAACTTCTTCATCTTCTTACTCCTTTGTAGTAGTTGTTACGTCTATATGGTATGTAAGATGTAAGAAGATGTCAATAGAAAAATAAAATAAATTGTTATAATAGAAGAAATTAGATATTGTCATATGTTAGAAGAAGTAACCTATAACATATACCAATAACATCTCACATAACACAAGTTTTGCGAGAGAAATTTGTGAGAAGTAGTAACTTATGACATGGTAAAATCATTGAATATGAAAGAGAATGACTAATAATGAAGAAAAATTACTTGTGGCACACCCCATGATATGACAAAAGACATGTACAAAGGTACCTGTCACTTCTGACAAGAGGTGTGTGGAAGAAGTTTCGTATCTTCTCCCACACTTACAAGCCGAGAAGTTGCAAATGGGTCTTTCGGTAGGAGGAGGGGCTACTCCCTGTGGATTGCTTGAAGCGCTTGGAAAAATGGAACTCAGAACAAAACTGCAGTTTCTCAGAAATTTCCTTGATGGATTGGGTTGTGCTGGTAAGTAGTGCACGTGCAACTTCCAGCTGAAGGTTTGAGTAATATCGCATCGGGGTGGTGTTCATGCGTTTCTTGAACAGACGAACAAAATATGAAGGATCGAGCTGTACATGGTCTGCGATCATCTGCAGATTTAGATTGTCAAAGACATGCCGTTGCATATAGCGTATGGCTTTCTCAAGGTGTACATTCTCCCCCTGATTCTCTTCCAGTTTTGTGCCGGCAGCAAGGTTGTACAAGAGGCCAAGCATCTGGTAGCAGGCACTGATGCGTAATTCCCTCAGTTGGCTGAGGCCCTTGTCTCTGACTTCCTCAAAGAAGAAACGCCAGTTTGTTCCCAGTCGAATAGGGTTCATCGTTTCCAGCTTGTTCACCAAACCCAGTTCTTCAGGACAGCTGATCAGGGTGGCGTAATAGGTGAGACCAGCATGACGGTCGGCCTCGATAGCATGCACGGTTCCTCCTGTGGTTACAAACAAAGAGCCTGGTGAGATGGTGTATCGGCTTTGGGCATTACTGAACGTGCCACTTCCACTGACAAAGTAGTGGACTTCGAATTGCCCAGGCTCATGATTATGCACTCGCTGATGCCACAGGAGTTCCTGTTCTTCATGCATTTGGAATACAAAGACCGCATCTAATAGTTCCATAAGTCAATAATACATATGTTTTCACAATCTTGTCTATGGTAATCGTGCCTTTGATGGGTAATGCTATAGCAAAGGAGAGGATTTGTATGCAAGTTGTTATAGGAATTGATACTGGCACCCAGAGCACAAAGGTACTCTGTTATGATGCCGAGACAAAGCAAGTCCTGTTGACCGTCAGTGCCTCCCACGAGATGGAGAGTCGGGATGATGGGACGCGTGAGCAAGAAGCTGTATGGTATCTGGATGCAATCAGATCCTGCTTTGCCCAGATAGATCCGAAGATAAAGGAGCAGGTTGTCGCAATCGGCGTCTCTGCACAGCAACATGGGTTTGTTCCCGTTGGAAAGGATGGAGATGTGCTTGCTCCAGTCAAGCTCTGGTGTGATACCTCAACCAAAGCACAGTGTGATGAACTAACACAGAAACTCGGTGGAGAAGAGAGAGTGTTTGAGCTCTTGGGAAACCAGATTCTTCCCGGCTATACCTTGTCCAAGATTCTTCACTTGAAACAACATCGACCAGACGCATATGCCAAGCTGGCACATATACTTCTGCCCCATGATTACATCAATCTGTATCTGACGGGAGTCTACAGTGCTGAAGCGGGTGATGCTTCCGGTACTGCCTTCTTTGATGTAAAGAACAAAGCATGGAGCAGGGAAGTTCTACTGGCGGTGGATGAGGAGCGTGATCTCTATAGTATGCTGCCACCGATCACCAAGGCAGGGGATGCAGCTGGCAAGGTGCAAGCCTCAACGGCAAAGGAGCTTGGCATTCCACAAGGGATTCCTGTCTCCTGTGGTGCAGGGGACAATATGGCAGGAGCCATTGGAACCGGTTGTGTAGGAAAGGGCGATCTGACCATGAGCATGGGTACCAGTGGTACGCTGTTCGGATACAGTGATGATTGCATTACCGACCGAAAAGGCAGACTTGCAGCCTTCTGTTCTTCCACCGGTGGGTATCTGCCACTGCTGTGTACCATGAACTGCACCATTACCACAGAGTCAGTGAGACAGCTCTTCGGCTATGATGTCAAGGAACTTGACAGGCTGGCTGCGAAGGCTCCCATTGGATGTGAAGGGGTAACCATGCTTCCTTTCTTCAATGGAGAGAGAGTACCTAACCTGCCACATGGAAAGGGAGTGATCGCAGGTCTGGATATGGGGAATATGAAGGTTGAGAATATTGCCCGAGCAGCCTTGGAAAGTTCCATCTATGCCATGAAGGGTGGATTGGATGCATTTGGGGAGCTTGGCTTTATCCCCAAGCGGATCATTCTCACCGGCGGTGGGGCTAAGAGTGCCATCTGGAGACAGATCGCATGTGATGTGATGCAGTTGCCGGTTTCTGTACCAGAAGTCGCAGAGAGTGCTGCCTTTGGAGCAGCTCTCCAGGCATTATGGACTCTCAAGGGAGGGTCGATCGTGGACCTTGCATCAGAGCATGTGCGATTTGATGATGCAAAGGGTTGTGAACCGAATAAGGAAGCAGGAGCTCAGTATGCGAAGGCATACGAGCGTTATCAATCGTATGTTGAGGCGATGACGCCTTTATTTCAGTAGGAGGATATAATGGAATATTTTGTCGGAGATCAGGAATATTTTAAGGGAATTGGAAAGATTGCGTTCGAGGGAAAGGGAAGCAAGAACCCTCTCGCATTCAAGTATTATGATGCGAAGAAGATGATTGGCGGCAAGACAATGGCCGAGCATCTTCGATTTGCGACTGCTTATTGGCACAGCTTCTGTGCAGATGGTACTGATCCCTTCGGTAGTTCAACGATGGACTTCCCCTTCAGGAAGCCTGACCCATTTGCGAATGCAGTTGCCAAGGCTGATGCAGCTTTCGAGTTTTTCACCAAGCTGGGGACTCCCTACTACTGTTTCCACGATGTGGATGCTTCTCCCGATAGTGAAGATGCGGTGACCTATGAGAAGACCTTTCACAAGATTGCTGATGAATTGCTTGCAAGACAGAAAGCAAGTGGTGTGAAATTGCTTTGGAATACCGCAAATGTATTCACGCATCCCATCTACATGAACGGAGCAGCAACCAACCCTGATTTCAATGTTGTCGCCCGTGCAGCAGTGCAGGTGAAGAATAGTCTGGATGTGAACGTAAAACTCGGTGGACGGAATTATGTCTTCTGGGGCGGTAGAGAGGGATACATGAGTCTCTTGAATACCGACATGAAGAGAGAGCAGGACCATCTGGCACGATTCCTTACAATGGCACGTGACTATGGACGGAGTATTGGGTTCAAGGGAACCTTCCTGATCGAACCAAAGCCGATGGAACCGACCAAGCACCAGTATGACTATGATGCTGCCACCACAATCGGATTCCTCAAAGAATATGGTTTGGATAAGGATTTCAAGTGCAATATTGAAGCCAACCATGCAACCTTGGCAGGTCACACCTTCGACCATGATCTCTTGGTCTCTGCAAGTCATGGTATGCTTGGCAGTGTCGATGCCAACCAGGGTGATCCGATCAATGGATGGGATACTGATGAGTTCCCCACAGATGTATATGCTACCACGATGGCGATGTTGGTCATCTTGCGACATGGGGGACTGGGCAGCGGTGGCCTGAACTTTGATGCAAAGAGAAGGCGTAACTCCACCGACCTTGAAGATCTCTTCATTGCTCATATCGGCGGTATGGATAGTTTTGCTCTTGGTCTTGAGGTTGCCCACAAGATCATCGATGAAGGATTGTTCGATACGTTCGTCAAGAACCGCTATGCTTCATTTGATGCATGGGAAGGAAAGAAGTTTGAAGATGGTTCCATGGATCTTGCATCCCTTGCCGCTATCGGTCGCAATGTTCAGATCGAAAAGCGCAGTGGGAAGCAGGAGTACCTGAACAATCTGGTAAACTCCTACCTCTTCGGCTAGGTAACCAAAAGAGAGAGGATGGTAAAGCTGGCAATACTCGCCAAGACTGATAGAGAGGAGGTAAAGGAAGCAAGCTTCTTCTCATCAGTCAGCTTTTCAAGAAAAGCTACCGAACTGGTAGCACTTGGACTGAATACGACGAAGACAAGGGTTGTCTTGATGATCTGGTTGAAATCGGTATGAACGATGAAATACCAGGCCATCAGGATACCCATTCCGTATCGTATGGTCAGTAACCCCAGCGTATACTTGATCCAACTCTTCTCAAAATGAATGTCCAACATTATCCCGATCATCAACATAGCGATGATCGGGTTTGCTTTTCCTATGGCCACCATCCAGTCTTGGAGAAAGAGAGGCAACCGAATATGTGCGAAGGAGAGCGTGATCATAACCAGATAGGTGATGAACGGTACACTGGTGAAGAGTTTTTTCAGAAGGTCGGTGCTCTGTGGGCGTTTTCCCTGGGAGACAGAACTTGCCAGGGAGTAGGTCAGTCCTGTGGTCATCAGTGCATTGCCCAGATCGAACAGAGAGGCTGCAACCAAGGCTTGGGCACCGAAGAGGGATTGGATGAAAGGGAAAGAGAAGTTGCCAACGTTATAGGTCGATCCACTCAGGAGGGCATATGCCTTCAGTGAATTGTTCTGCTTACACATAAAAAGGTAGGAGAGAGAGGCGAGCAGGATGTTTGCCCCAATTCCATAGGCAACCAACACCAGCAGTGAATAATCCATCGTGAAGGTGTTGAAACTAGCCACGATAGCTGCTGGAAGGGTGATATTCAAGCTAATGCTGGACAGCGTGCTCCCTTCCTTCTCCGTAAATAATCCGATCCGCTTCAGGATCTGGGCAAGGATTATGATGAAGAGAAAGAGAGCAACCTGTGTGAGGGATTGCGTCATGAAGTGTATCCTACTGTCTCACTGTCTTTGACACAAGCAAATTAGCGAAGATCTTCGCTCAAGTAGGCGATTTGTTCCTCACTTAAGATCAGATCACTCCCTGCGAGGGTTTCTGTGATCTGGGCTATCTTGCTGGATCCAGCAATTGCGATGGTTGGATTCCTCTGGCTTGTCAGGAATGCCATGACTACTGCAGAGGGAGAGACATGCAATTGGGAGGAAAGTTTCTTCACCTTGGGTACCAGGGCCAGGTTGATGTCAGTAAGGAATCTTTGTTTTGCCCTCTCACTGAGCGATTCTGTCTTACCTGCTATCACTTTGGAGAAGAGCCCTTTTGCCTGTGGGGAGAAACACATGACCGGCATGGCTTCCTTCTCATACCATTGTCTCTGTTCCTCAGTCATGCATACCAAGGTATCATCACCCCAGGTCTCAGGTGTACAATGGGCAAGACTCCACTGTATCTCACTGATTGAAAATGCTGGCTTTCCATGTTTTCTTGCCCATGTATTGGCCTGGGCAATCCTTTCGGTGGTCCAGTTAGATGCACCCAGGTGATGAACTAGGTTTTTCTCTACGAGCTCACCAGCCATGTCGATGATTTCATCGGCTGGCATTTCAGGGTTATCCCGATGGAAGAACCAGATATCCAGATGGTCTGTCCTCAAGGAGTCAAGGCTTTGGTTGATATCCAGCATCATGTCAGCTCTGTTGATTCTGCTTCTGTGCATATCTTCCTTGTAAGGATGACAGCCCTTTGATGCAACAACCATCTTCTCTCGTGAACCAGTTTCCTGCATCCACTTGCCAAGTACCAATTCACTGCTGGAGAGTGTCCCTGCCTTCCCTTGCCCATAGATATGGGCAGTGTCGAGGAGATTCCCTCCTGCATCTGCAAAAATATCCAACTGCTTCAGTGCAATCACTTCGCTGATGGACTCACCATAATGGTCGCACCCGAGGGCTATTTGTGAAAGCTTAAGGTTGTTAAAATCAAGGTATTTCATTTAGATATCAATTCCCAGGAATCGCTTGACGAGGATTCCGATCACAAACGATATGGCAGCAACACCGAGACTGATGAGTGCCATTTCCAAGAATCGTTTCCCAAAGGGAAGGTCTTTTGCTACTGCCGTATAGTAGGTAAAAAGCATAATGATGACAATGACAACCACCAGCATGATAAGCAAGGCGGCCATATAACTGTCAAGAAGCAAGTAGGGGAGAACCATGAAGGCTACGGTGAAGAGATAGGCGATGCCTGTGTACATGCTGCTCTTAGCTGCATTCTTTTCCCCACTGTTCTTCGCAGAGAGGTACTCGCTTGATGCCATGGAAAGGGTTGCGGAGATACCGGTTATCAAGCCGGATAGGGCAATAAGACGGGTATTCTGTAACGCGAATGTCAAACCGGCCAGAGTTCCAGAGAGCTCAACGAGTGCATCGCTTAAGCCAAGAACCATGGATCCGATGTATTGCAGGCGTTCCTCATCGAGCATTGCAAGTAGTTGTTGTTCGTGTCTGTCCTCATCTTCACTGATCTGTTTTGCCTGGGGTACTTCAGCAATCAGGGAACGGTAGGCCTTGGTGGCTTTGTCCTCTCCTTTCTCCATTTTCTTCAGGACAAAAGTATATCCAAGGATGATTGCCATGAAACTGTAGAACCAGAGCTTGATTCTATTGATTTTGACTTCCTTGCCAGTCAGTTTCTGCCAGATTATGGCATGCCTCAGTTCTTCATCGGCAATACGGCGTAATACATTGCTGTTATGTTCATCCTTCACCCGGGATGCGAGAAAGCTGTAGATTCGATGTTCGGTCAACTCTCCCTGTTGTAGAAACAGGAGAACACGCATTGTCTTTTTGCTATAAGTATTCTCACTCACTCTATTGCTCCTTGGCCGATAGTATAGCTAGCGCTGAATGTTTTGCAAATAGCGTTGCTTGACCGCTTCTGTTTCTCTTTGTAGTATGAAATGAAACGGAGGATCCATGGATACTGAATATAAGGATTTGATCGAGGTCTTTAGTGCAACTAATAACCCTGAGGATATGGCAAAGTTGTTTGAGGAGATGCTCACACCAAGTGAGCGAAAGGCGATTTTGCTTCGCTGGAATTTGATGAAGGACCTCTATCAGGGGCTTCCTCAGCGTGAGATTGCTTCCTCATATGGTATCTCCTTGTGTAAGATCACAAGAGGGTCGAAGATCCTGAAGCAAAAGGATTCCTATTGCAAGAAGATTCTCAGCGATCGATATGATGATCACCTGCATATCTGATCAGTAAAGGGAGTTCCTCAACTCCATTTGGTGTGATATCATCAACATAATGTGTGAAGTGTGTTCGGCAAGTGTAATGCATTGCATTTCCTTCTCTTGAGCGTACCACCGAAAAGAAGAGGATGGGTAAAAAGCGGACATGAAGAGTAGCAATCGAACGCTGTTGGCTTTGAAGGTGTTTTTGGACAGCCTCATGATATTGTTATCGTGGTTGTTGGCTGGTTACCTCAGGTTCTATGTCATTCCAGGCGGTATGTCGAATGACTTTTTTATTTTCTTGAGAATTTCCATACTCGTATTGGCTTATACCCTGTTTTTTCTCAGCAAGAATGGACTCTATGAAGAGGATTTGGAACACTCTTGGCGAAAACAGACAAGTAAGCTTGTATTCAGCAGCTTTGAAGGATTTCTTCTACTCGTTATTACACTCTATTTTTTGTTTCCCCAGAAAGTAAGTAGACTTTCCATAGCGCTACATTTTTTCTTGTTGGTTGCTCTGCTTGTAACAGAACGTACCATAGTCTCCAGCTATATCAAGTCCTGTTATCGCAAAGGAAAATACTCCCGCAGGATTCTATTGGTTGGATTTGGTGAGAGTCTCTTGCAGTATGAAAAGGCTCTTCATAGCACGCGAGTCCAAGGTATCAAGTTGGTAGGGCAGTATGATGGACAAGGGAGTCCGATCGGGGGTATCAAGCAACTGAAAAACAGTACCCTGCGTGAAGCAGTACAAGAGACGTTCCCTGATTTGGTGGTTATCAGTTATCCTCCTGAGGAACATACCCGCGAGAAAGCTGCAGTTGCTGAAGGTTTGGATCTGTTGAATGAGAAGGTAATCATGCTTCCTCATCTTCCTGAATCCCATATTGGAACCAATATCTCTGACTTCAGGTGGATTCCTGTCCTGACGCTCAATGCTGCAGAAATCAATGTATTCGGTAGAATTTCCAAACGTGTGTTTGATGTGTTGTCCTGCACCGTAGGGGTTATTCTTATTAGTCCTATTTTGGCCATTATTGCACTACTGATAAAACTCTCGTCACCTGGGCCGGTCATCTTCAAGCAACAGAGGGTGACGAGGGATGAAAAAATCTTTACGATGTACAAGTTCAGAAGTATGCGTAACGACATACCTGAGGATAATACGCACTGGACCGAAGAGAATGACCCGAGAGTGACGAAAATTGGGCGGTTCCTCAGGAAAACCAGCTTGGATGAGTTGCCACAGTTGTTTAATGTAATCGGTGGTTCGATGAGTCTCATTGGACCTAGACCAGAACGACCAGCATTGGTAGAGCGGTTCAACAAGGAAATCCCGGGATATAGAATGCGACACCGTGTCAAGTCAGGAATATCTGGTTGGGCTCAGGTCAACGGTTGGCGTGGCAATACTTCTTTGGAGAGGCGGATTGAGTTTGACCTGTACTATATCAGAAACTGGAATATGATTTTTGATTTCAAGATCATTCTCTTCACCTTCTTCAGAGGGTTTGTCAATGAGAATGCGTACTAGAGATACAAGGGAGTTTTTCATGGGAAAGAGGGTATTGACGTTTTGTTTGGTTTGCTGTCTCAGCATAGGAGCTATTTGGGCGGATGCATCTGAGATTCGCTCAGCATTGCCCCAATTGTCACCGGAGCAATACCAGGCACTGGAATCAGGGGAGATGATCAATGAGTATGCACTCGATGGAGAACCTCTGACCCATTATTTCGTGAAAGGAAGCGAATCCCACCGGCGTGCTGTTGAGGTCCAATCAATTCAAGATGGTTTCTCTGTTGCTGCAGTGAGTTATATTCCCTATGGAGAGACACTCAAGGCGATGGATAAAGCTGAACGACAGCTGGCAATTTTCAATAGTCTGAGAGCAATATCAACGCAGGAAGGGTTGACCTATATCTCTTGGCGTGCAGGAAACAAACCAAAGCTCCTCATTGAGAAATCTTCCTACATGGAAGACAGTAAGAATCTCAATAATCTGATTCCGGACCCTGTAGCAACGGTATTTCCTTATTCGGCCCAGAGCTATGTTTATCAGCGTGATACATCCTTCGGAGGGAATCGCTACCTTCATACCTATACAAACAGTGATGAGGAGATATTTGTAGAGATCAAGAATATCAATACTGTTCGGGTATTGGGAATTTTCACTGCAGTAAAGAAAGAACAACTTACGATCAACATGGGAACCTATCAACTCGACGATGGCTTGCTTCTATATGCCTTGACCAGTATCGATGGAAGGGATCCTGTTGTTTCCATTTTTGGACTGGAAGTCGATCTTCCTTCAGCATTCAGAAGGCGTATCGTCGCATTGCAGAACTGGTTCAGGGACCAACTTGATACGCTAGAGAACCAATAAAATAGGATTGTTATATATGAAACGTGTGATTGTTTTAATGAGCTTGGTGGTGATGATCACCATGGGCTCTGTTTTTGCAGCTCAGCATACCGCCGTTCCGGCCAACCACCGCGCTTACCAGATTCTGGAAGTCGCCCAAATCCGTGGCTTAATAGAGAACCAGACAGCCGTTAAGCCATACAGTACAAGTAAAGTAATCTCCTTGCTTACCAAGGTGGCCAAGCAGACTGATTCCCTGAGCAATGCCGAAATTGATGATGTGAATTCCTTGATTACAGAATTACAAGCATCCTATGGAACATCAGACTCCTATGCGGACCAACTGTTCTCCACAGGGTACCTTCGTACATTTGATGAAGAGAAAGCGTTGGGAGCTGCATTTGGCATCACCCTTGGCACCCAACAGACGGTAAGTCTGGTAACCAAGGAGTATGATTCCAGAAATACCGTAGTAGCATTCATGAAGGGTGATATTGGCAAAAACGTCTCATTCAACATGGACTTTGGACTGGTGCTTGATAAGCTGAATAATCGGGTTTTCCTTCCCTCCGAGTTTACCATACCGGGGGAAGGGTTCTATATGCGTCTGACTGAGGGTGGTAATCCTCCCAGTTCCATTCCCTTCGACAAGCTGAACACCAGTCTTACCCTTTCCCCAGAGCTGGCAGTCTCACTCTTTGATGGGGATTTGTTACTGCGCTGGGGATCGATCAAGAGGGACTGGGGCCCAGGCCTGAACAACCTGATGCTCAGTGGCAGTGCAAGAAGCTTCGACGGCATTGATATCAGCGTTAACCTGACCCATTGGCTACGCTATTCAGTGATCAACGGGTCCTTAGGCAAATTCTCCCTCCGCGATATTGATGGACAGCCATTCCTATCTGACTACTACGGTGGGTCAAAGGAAGACAAGGCCAACTATACCTACAACAACAACTTCAGTGCCCACCGGGTAGAGTTGGACGCCACGAAGAACCTGACCCTTTCCATTTTTGAATCGACTATCTGGCAGAAACGGTTTGAGCTGAGCTATCTCAACCCATTTGCCATCTATATGTTCCAACAGAACAGCCTCGGTGACATTGACGATGTGTTTGCAGGCCTCGACTTCTCCTACACACTTCCCTCGAAGGCACGTCTCTACGGTGCCATGGCAATGAATGAGATGAACGTAGTGGGGAATCCCATAACCATGCTCAAGGCACCTAGGAATATGTTTGCCTTCCAGGCAGGACTGGTTGTGCCTCTCCCCATTGGCAGCTTCTCCTCCATGACCCTCCAGTGGACCTATATAGGCCCCTTTGTCTATACCCACTACCCAATGAGGGAATTTACCGGTGCTATAGACCCAGGGCTTCTGGATACTACTGAAACAGAAATAACTATCATCTCTGACCAGGGTAGGGAGTTTACTTACGACGCTACTGAGCAAACCGTTACCTTTACGCAAAAGGGCGGTAGTGAGGAAAATATTGATGTATCAGAAGGATCCACATGGTACTCCAAGGATGGAAGGACCATGGTTGAGAAGACTGGTGATCAATACCTCATCTACGAAACCTATGCAGAGACCTTCTACGTGAACAAGGGAGAAAATCTCGGCTATCCACTGAATCCAAATTCCCAAGAAATACTCCTGCAGTTTGACTTGGGCTTCCCCAAAGGTTGGACCGCCCAGCTACAGGGCAAGTACCAGGCTCGTAGTGGTCAGTATGGGTATGAAATGTATCAGTACATGTATTACCCTGAGGACCACTTGTATCCAGAGAAGGATTTCTGGGGGAATGTCTTCAACCACAAGCTTTCCGTGAAAGCTACCGGAACCAAGAAGTTTGAAGGTACCCCGATCAGTATAACCGCTTCCTACCAGTTCCTTTCCGAGTGGGATCGTCCCATCACCAATGAGGAAGATGTATTCTTCGATGGACGTTTTACTGAGTTTGGCCCCTGGTCTGATGCTGAGTTGGATCACATTGTACAGGTTGGAGTAAGAATCTTTTTCTAACTAATTTTGCAACCCGGGGATTTGTCTTAAGAAATTCCCGGGTTTGATACCAATCTACTAGGATTATTACTATACTGCCTTTTTTCCTGTTACCTCCTTGTCGGAGTTCTGTTTACTATGTGTTGACACTGACCAGTAAAGCAACTAATCTTGTCAATAAGCATAAGTTTCTCGGGGAAATTGAGGTGGTATGAATATATTGAAGAAACAGGCACTCTTGGTATGCCTTTTTTTATTGCTTTTTATCGGGGGCCTTGCCGCTGAATCCAATACATTGTTGACATCTGAAGATATTACTGGCTATGCAATACAATCGTATGAGTTTGAGGTTTCTGGAAAGACTACACAGTTTGCCTTACGTAGTGCAATTATTCCCTCTGATGGGGACCCTGTCTGGAAAACAGAAGATGCGTTCCTGAAGGCACTGAATTCCAAACGCCAGACACTGGTTAATAAGCAGCTCTTCTTGAGCGTTGAATATGAATACTCTTTCACTTCCTTCTCCGAGGGAATTGCCTACTACACAGTCACTTTTTTTATTGAAGATTCAAACACCTTTCTAGCACTGCCTTACCCGAAATTTGACAACGATGAGACTGGTTTCCTTTTTGGGGTAAAAGCGAAGGATACGAACCTGTTTGGGACTTTTGGTTTACTCAACCTCACTGCTTATACCGCACAGAATGATGGAACACTGGAAAGTTGGGATAATCGCGAGGATCATCTGGAATTTGATGTAACAGGAGTGGCCATCGGTGAGACGAACCTGAGTCTCAATTTCCTGTATGAACGGCAGAAAACCAGTAATCCGGACGGAAAGATTGAATATGATATCAACTGGACTGGTATTCCTCTCATGGAGACAAAGCTTGCGTTCTCTTTTGATGGGGTCATCAATCCCAGCGCCACCACCCAGCAGTTCAATTACGATATCAACTGGACAGGGCTAAATCTGTTTGGTACAAGGGTAAGTGTCAAGACATGGGCGGAGTATGATCCTTCCACAGGCTTTGAAGAGATGAATCCTGATATCCATGGATTCAGCTGGACCTATGGTCCCTTCAAGCAGAATGAGGGACGCTATACCTTGAGTAACCTTCTTGAGTGGAATGCTAAACTCACCAATCTCAAGACAGAAACCAACCTTATTCAGCATGACTTGAAACTCTTCACGAGACCTCTTTCCTTCAAGATTACCTTCCTTACAAACAAGAAAGTAGCGGATGAGAATCTGAATGATGCAACGCTCTCCACAACACTCGGAACGAACTTCAAGCTCCCCTTCCTCGGTTGGAGATGGTCTACCTCGTTCACTCCAGGAGTTGAGTATCTGTATGGAAGAGAATCCTTGGCTCAGTATCTGGAATACACCAATACGATCAGCAACGGAGGACGGGTCAATTACCTCTCCAGCAAGGATAAATACCGTGAAGGGTTTATCTTCAATTTCAAGCATGTCTACCGTGATTACCAGAGTGAGGAGTTTGCATCAAAGAGTTACTGGTATGTAGAGAGCAATATCACCTGGTTCCCCTTTGTGGTATGGCGGTTTAATCCGCATATTCGGTTCAATGGATTCTATTCTGGTTTGAATCCGACAAAGTACACTTTCCTCCCATCCGATGGGAAAAATGTCTCAGAGTATTTCAGGGGATATCTTTCACGTTCAGATGCAATTACCTTCGAAGATGGGGCAATCCCCTACGCAGGAGTACTCAATCTAAACCTGATGGTGGAGTTCATTGACTTCGGATTTGCCAAATCCTATGCAAACCCCTTCCTTGATATCGGGATATTTGGAAATCCTGACGCTGAGCAAGGCTACTCCCTGCTTGCCACGGCAGGAATGGAAGGGTGGGGTGTTCTCGACCGCTTCCCAAGCCATCCTATGCGTGTCTCCCTCGGCTTCAATCTTTTTGATGTCATGGATGCAATGAAAGGAACCATCGATCCCCTTGATGTGGAATGGGAGTTATCAGTGAGTTTCGAACTCTACTTCTAATCTGAGTAGAATGAAAAAAAAGCCCAACACTCCGTGACGGAACATGTTGGGCTTTCTTTTCTCTAGTGAGATGTTACCGCAATGTAAGTAACATATCTCCGTCCTTGATCCAGCCCTTTTTTCTCATATACGTACTGAATATGAGGGTAATGAGGGCGGGGAGTAGAAAGTGCATCAAGAGAATCACCGGCCAAGACTCCAATCCCATTACTGCGATAGCGTTGAACTGGCCGACCAATCCACTGGTTCCCATGCCAGCCCCTGCGCTGTTGTTCTCCATCTTGAAAAGCACAGTACTCACTGGTCCCAGGATTGCAGAGGTCAGGGTAGGGGGTATCCAAATCAGGGGATTCTTCCAGATATTTGGAATCTGGATCATACTCGTTCCGAGTCCTTGGCTCAGCAACCCACCGAGTCTGTTCTCCTTGTAGGAGCTCACTGCAAAGCCAATCATCTGACAACTACAACCAACAACTGCTGCTCCTGCCGCAAGCCCATCGAGCCCTAGGCTGATGCTGATCGCAGCACTACTGATCGGGAGCGTGAGTACCATGCCTACCACGGTAGATACCAAGATACCCATCGGCAGTGGATACAATGTGGTCAATGAGTTGATGAATGCCCCAATGTATTTCATCAAAGCTGCAATGGGAGGAGCAATGAAATATCCTACCAATGATCCGACCAAGATGGTGGTGAGCGGAACGATAAGAATATCGACACCAGTTTTTCCTGCAACCATTTTTGAGCTTTCCGCTGCTGCAAGACCTGCTATCATAGCCCCTACCGGCTCTCCAAGAGCCAGGGCTATCCCATTTGCAAAGGAGAAGGTTCCAGCCCCTACAGCACCTGCTACAGCGCTTCCCAGTACTCCGAGAGGACTAGCCCCTATAGCGATTGCAACTCCCATCCCGATTGCAGGACCCGTAAGGTACTGGGCAACCATACCGATGTGTTCGAGCAGGAGAATGGAACTGTAATGTCCAATTTGCTTGATGATAAGACCAATGATGAGTGAGGCAAAGAGGCCTTGAGCCATACCGCTCAAAACACGGGTGATATAACCACCCACCTGCCTCCCCTCTGAAGAAATCATTCCTTCAGCCATAGAGAGCTCCTATATGATTGGATTTGGTGGATGACTTAGCACGTGTACAAACCTTGGTTTTACACGAGGCCTCCGTTACGTAGGACTATACCGTATGAGGGAAATCAGTGTAAAGAGTTTGCAATACTGACAAGTGATGGGTGATAGATACCCTTCTTACTGAGTATCAGTACCTTTCTCTTTTATGCATCTCTCTGCGTCCTCTGTGATCATGCGTGCAAACGCATCACTATCAAAGGTGGTGGGCAGCTTTTCAAAAGCTTCCTTCATTGCCTCTTGTGCTTGGCTGTCCTCGCTGTATGCTTGCAGGATATCAACCTGCTTCTCAATCGTGTTCTCCACCCAGCCAACCTTATGCCGTTCGAAGAACTCGGTTGTGGGTTTTGCTGCATAGAGCAAGCTGGAGATCAGGAAGGGGCGCTTGAGATAGAGGGACTCCATCAATGCATTTGCTCCAGCCTTGCCTGCCTGTACATCACAGGCACAGATATAGTCCTGGATATTATCGACAAAACCAGGGGTATACAGAGGGAAGGAGGGATATTTTTCCCTGAAACGCTTGTACTGTAATTTCGTGCTACTGCTGAGTGTTCCCACGGTGATGATTTGCCAATCGAGGTTTCTTTTTTGTACCTCCTCAAGGAAATCGGTTGTGCCTATGCCTTCTCCACCAAGATTGAGCAAGACAGTAAAACGGTCCAGCATACCTAGGTTTTTTCTTGCCTGCTGTTTCTCGGGAATTACCGTGTGCATCATCTGTGTTTTCAAGGGGAATGGACAGATGGAAATCGTTTTTTCCTCTTGACCGAAGGCCATGGCAAGTTCTTTCCCCAACTGGGTACAGATATAAAACCGGTCCAATGCAGAGTTGATCCCTATTCTAGGGGTGAATACCACATCCGTAGCATATTCGAATACTGGTACCGGTAATCCTAGCTTTGCAACGATTGGTTGAATAAGACAGCCAGCAAGAAAGTGGGCAACAACAATACAGTCAGGGGTATTTGCATCATACCATGCTTTGAAGTCTCTCGTTGCATGGCTGTGGGTCCCTAAGAATCGGAATAGCCTTGCGTTGAACCAGGAGTCCTGCTTGGGATCGATGAATGCCTCAAGACGAGGAAAATGCAACATCAGTCTCCAGTTGGATTTACTCATCCAATTGACAATAGGTGCATTGACTGTTTCAAATAAATCAGCAACAACGGTGGTGTGGCCCAGCCTGAGCGCGGCATCACTCAAAGCTTTTGCAGGGGTGATGTGGCCTTTCCCTGCATCGACATATAAAAATGCTATGTGCATGCGTCAAGAATAGGGTAAAAACCGGACCGGGACAAGTAGAGAAACTGTCTTTACGATATTTCTCGTTGCTTGCGTCCAAGATAGGTTCGCGATATCATGGGATTCAGGAGCGTTCTGGGTGAAAATTCTTGTCACTACAGATTTTTATCTACCGCATATTACTGGTGTTACGACCGTTGTGGTAAATGAACAAAACATGCTTAAACAGCTTGGTCATGAAGTACGTTTGCTCACCATAGGAAAATCTCCTGTCTCCTCATATACAGGAGGGGTCTATTACATGAAAGGCAGCAGGATACAACCTCTCAGGGATTCCCAGTTGACCCTTTCCTATCGTGATCCGCTTCTTGATGACATTCTCTCCTGGAAACCCGATATTGTACACTCCAACAATGAATTCATTACCATGGGTTGGGCAAGAAGAATCGCAGAAACACTGGATATTCCACTGATCCACACCTGCCATACCGATTTTACCCGCTACGATGCTTCTCGCCGTATTCGGCATACGCTCTGGGATACCCTGATGGCAACCATCGTAAAGAGACGGGTACGTTATTGTGATCTTCTGATCAGTCCATCCCTCTCTCACAGTCATATGTTGGAGCGTTACCATGTAAACCAACCTATCGTCGTCCTTCCCAGTGGTATCGATCTGGAGCGATTCCAACGTCCGGTTGGAAAAGAGGAAATTGCTTCCTTGCGCGCCAGTTTTGGTTTCACCGAGGAGCATTGCACTCTCGTCTCGGTATGTCGACTATCCAGCGAGAAACGAGTGAACAGAAGTATTGATGATTTCTTTCTTCTCTCCTTTCTTGAACCCTCTGCAAGGTTACTCCTGGTGGGTGGAGGACCGAAGGAGGAGAGTTTAAAGAAGCAGGTTGCTGATTTAGGATTGGAAGGACTCGTGGTCTTTGCCGGAGCAATTCCCTCTGAACATGTCCCTCTCTATTACAGACTCTCTGACATATTCATCTCATCCTCTGTCCGCGAGTCCCAAGGTCTTGGGTTTGTGGAAGCAATGGCAAGCTCGCTTCCGGTAGTTTTACGTGAAGATCATAGCTTGGGGTTTTCAGTCGAGGAGGAAGGGTGTGGTTTTATCTGTGATGAAAGTCATTCATTCGTACATGCTCTTGCTTTGCTGGTTTCAGACAAGCAGAAAAGAAAGGAGATGGGAGAGAGGGCAAAACAGGCAAGTGAGCGTTTCTCACTTACCTGCTGGGCAGATTCCTTGATCTCAGTGTGTAAGACGACGCTTGATACGAGTGGTAAGCGTAATGACCGAAGGCATAACCACCAAGGTGGCAAGCATGCAGTTGAGCAGGGCAATACTCATTAGGCTTCCGAAGTAACGTACCGGGGTATAGCTGGCAAACAGAAACATCATCATTCCAGCAACAATGGACAGGGTAGTGAGGATGATAGGCCGCCCTGTCTCCTTGATTGTCTCAGACAACATAATTTCTATCGACTGTTTCCCTTCAGCAAGCTTATTCTTGTATCGTATAAGGAAGTGGATAGCATCATCAATTCCCGCTCCAACTGCCACAGCTGCAAAACTCACCGTGATCATGTCGAACGGGATATTGAAGAAGTACATGAAGACATAGTTTGCCATAACCCCTGTGAGAATAGGAATTAGTGCATAAAAAGCTAGGGAGAGTGATTTGAAGGCCACCAGAACCACAAGAAATACCAGTATGTAGCTGGCATAGGTGCTCTTGCTCTGATCAGAGAGCAAGGTTGAGGAGAAGTGAATCACCTTATGTGGTTCTCCTCCCAGGGTAACCTGAGTGCCATCAGGAAGGAGTGGAAGCAAACGCTTTACGCCCTCTTCAATACGGGTGGAACTGGAAATGGTCATGAGGTCCTTGTCCACAGAGTCATAATTCTGCAGGAAGATGGTAAGTTTGTTTCCTTCAGGATTGAGTATAGCTCCCAAATTATCATCATTCTGGTTGCTCATCAGGATGATCATGCGATTGATGAGGTTCAGTAACCCTCTGGAGGAGGGGATACCCTCTTCTCCACTGTACACCTCATTGGCAAAGCTTACATAGCTTGCAAATGAGAGTATCTGCCTAACATCAGGGAGCCTTGAACGAATAGCCTGTTCAAAAGCATATACCTGGGATAGGTTTTCGCTTTGGAGGAAGAATTGCTCTGTACTCTCCGGTGCCTCGATGGTGATGATATAGGGAGTGTCTCCTCCCATCTTCTGGGCAAAATGGCGTGAGCTCTGGGCGAATGTGTCTTTTTTAGGTAGGTAGGACATATAATTGGTGTTTACAGAGATATGGTCTTTTGTCAGCCCATATCCGGCAATAACCACAAGCCAGAGAAGAAAAAATAGTACATATTTTTTCTTGACGAGGTTGTCGATCACCACTACGAGCTGTGCAAGATATCCTTTCTTGTACGTTCTAATCTGCGCCTTTTTGGGAGGGACAACCAAACTGAGCTGAGCTGGAAGATAGGTCGAAGCGAGGATTGCACAGTAGGTTACGCCGATGCCGACAGCGATTCCAAACTCCCTAAGTGCGGGGGTCTTGGAGAATAGTAGGCTAAGGAATCCGATAACCGTCGTCAGACAGGCGAAAAAAATGGTCCTGAGTATTTTCTTGGTGGATTCAATGGAATTCATTCCCTTCGCGTAGTCAGTATAATACTCTCCGATGACGTGAATGGCATAGGATGAACCAAGGTTAAGTACCATGCAAGGAGTCACGATATTGACGATGGTGAGTGAATACCCGAGCAGCCGCATGGTGCCAAAGGTCCAGATGATACCGATAACGGACATGGAGAAGGGGAGCAATACACTTCGCTTTGCCCTAAAACTCAAGTAATACACAATGAGTATTGCGATGAAGCAGAGCGTGAGAAGAATGCTGAGGTCCCTGCTGAGGTACTTGATCAAGAGGTTGGTGATAACAGCTCCCCCATTGATATGTACTGCCATTCCTTTTTCTCGAAGAGGATCCAGCATAGCCGACAGCTCCCTCTCCTGTTCTGGGGTAAGTGCCATTGAATCAAAGGAAAACAGCATTCCTCTCAGATCTTCGCTGACCAGATAGTTCTTTACGATGGGATCTTTTTCTAATCGTTGTCTAAGTATTTGGGCATCGGCCTCATCCCACTCATCCTGGGATGAGAAGGGGACACTCATGAGTCTGGTGCCTTTCTTTTCCAGTGTCACGAAATCGAGCACCGAAAACTTGTTACCCAAGTACTCAGTGGCATCCAAATGCTCCATTATGGTGCTGATGATGTTAAGCGTGTCCGCCTCGAACAGATTCTCACTCTCCACCAATACGAGATAGGTTGTTGTATATGGTGGTTCTTCCTCTGGAGTACTTGCGGAAATATCAGCGATGAGATGATTTCCAAGCATGTCAGTCTCAAGCTGCATGGTTTCAGGGATGGTTGTATCTTCAACGAGAGAACCTTGTACGGGAGGAACATAGGGACCTTCTCCTCCTTGATATAAGGAGGGTGTCTCACTTTCATTCATCAAGGTGACGTAATCAGCATCAAGCTGCAAATGGGCTGCATGATAGCCGAAGAATACGGTCACCAGGAGAACGAGAGCCAAGGTGATTTTGCTATGCTTGCCAACAAAGGAAAGAAAATCGAATTTCATACCACTCCAAACTCAATTCGGCCTACCAGTATAGCATGGAAGAACAGGTGAAACACCCACTTGGAAGTACAAGTGGGTGTATGTTAATTAGTCCCGATACCTCTTTTTGGAGCGAGAGCTTTTTTTCCCTTTTGAAGTATTGTATTTTCCATGGGAACGGCTAGAGCGGTCATCCTGGAAACTACTAGGTCGGGAGTAATAATCATCGCCACCGCCATAGGAATCCCTTCCATACGGCTGATAATCATCATTGCCTCTACGAGGCCGTCTGCCGGAGCTTCTTCGATCAGAAGAACTGAAACGATCGTCATAGCGGTCGCCTCTTCTTCCAGCGAGGTGCTTCCCGTTGGGGTTATCCGGTTTCGCTCTGGTGATGATCGGCTTACCTTCTGACCCCACAGAGCTGAACGTCTGCAAGATGCGCTCAGCAACCTGCAGTGGAGCACTGACGAAGGAGAAATCATCCCTGACCGTTACATTCTGGATGTCACGATCCTCAGCTCCAACTTGTTCAATCAGATAGTCAACGAGCCTACGCTTGTCCAGACCATCTTTCCTGCCACGAGCAATGAAGAGACGGGTAAAACCATTATCTTCACTGCGTTGTTCTCTTGAACCACGTTCCTGCCTTCCCGAAGAGATGTGTTGATACTTCGATACATCCAACTCATCCTTGTAGAAGTGATCAAGCAAGGAAGCTACCACTTCCTCAGGACGCTTGTCTTCCAGAAGCTGTTCCGCAATGGTGAGGAAGGGGCTTTCCTGTCCCTCCTCAGTAGTAATGGCAGAGAGCTGGCTGATAATCCTTGTTCGTTTGGTCTCAATGATATCATTTGCATCAGGTACTGACTCACGTCGAATTTCTGATTTTGATACCTTCTGGATGAAGCTGAATCTTCTGAACTCCCTGGGACCTACAAAAGTGATGGCGATACCACTCTTTCCTGCTCTACCTGTTCTTCCGATACGGTGGATATAAGCTTCTGGATCTTCAGGAAGAGAAAAGTTGATAACATGGGTAAGGTCAGAGATGTCGATACCACGGGCAGCCACATCAGTGGCGACGATGATACTGATCGACCTGTCCCGCATTTTATGCAGGATGTTTTCTCTCTGTTTCTGGGAAAGGTCACCATGCAATGGTTCAGCGTCATACCCGCGATCCATCAGCTTGCGGCCGATTTCATCACATTGAACCTTGGTCCTGCAAAAGACAATTCCGTAAAAGCTCTCTTCCATATCGATGATACGGGTCAACGCTTCAAACTTGTCCGATTCTCTTACCTCAACGTAAATCTGATCAGTGAGATCACTGGTCGGGGTCTCCTGCTTGATCTTTACCATTTCAGGCTCATGCATGAACCTCCCGGCAAGACGCTGGATAGGGGCGGGCATGGTAGCAGAGAAACAGAGCATCCGCTTGTTTTCCGGAGTCTGCTTCAATACTTCCTCAATATCCTCGACAAATCCCATGTCAAGCATCTCATCAGCTTCGTCCAAAACAACGAACTTCAGTTGATCCAGTTTGAGGGAACCTCTTCTGAGGTGGTCTAGGATACGACCGGGGGTACCAACAACAACGTGGACACCTCGGCGTAGCTTTCTGAGCTGTAAGTCCATGGAGGCTCCTCCATAGACAGCGGCGATTTCCAAATGACGATCTCCCTTCAGAGAATTAATCTCTTCGGCAACCTGAACAGCCAACTCTCTCGTGGGAGCGAGGATAAGTGCCTGCACTTGCCTTTCAGAAGGGTCTACGATTTCTAGAATGGGGAGACCGAAAGCGGCGGTTTTACCGGTTCCGGTTTGTGCCTGGCCGATGACATCAACCTGATCCTTGAGAAGCAATGGAATACACGCTGCTTGGATCTTTGTTGGTTCTTCAAATCCCTTGGATTTGACGGCGGCAATGGTTTGAGCGGACAGTCCTAGGTCCGCAAAGCTTAATAACTCTGACATGGAACTCCTGATAATGTTAATGTATGAGTGGATTATCGGCTAAATACCGAGACATGCAATACAACTTCCTCAGTTTATACAAATGAACAAGTTCTTGCAAGACATACACATCCGAATTATGGAAAAAGCCCTACCATCGATTGTAGACCTCTTCTGCAAACCCAGGGACCTCCTTGATTGCAATCTCAGAGCCATCATCAAGAATACAGGTCCCGCTAAAATACCCAAACAGCTGGTGTTGCTGGGATTGTATCACGATAAAATTGGTTTTGCTGGAGCGGTCAACCACCGGAGTGAATACCATATTTAGTCTACCTTGATCGTCCTTGATTCTCCAGGCCTTGCTGAGTTCTTCCCTTGAGAATACAAATTCCACCGTTCCGAGCTTATGTATCTTGCCATTATAGAAGATGGCATTCTCACTCGCTGTGCTTCTGTCAGAAAACCCATAGCCAAGGTTCAAGCCGAAGGGGACATTTTCCACTAAAGTAGAGGCACTCGCCCAGTACCAGGTGTTTGTATAGGTCCATCGCCCACGTCCCCAATCAAGGACTCCCCATGCCTCCCCGCTGAGGAGTTCCTCATGTTCCATTCCCCTTCGAATATTCCCTTTTGCAGGGAGACAGTTTACCTTCTCGTTGAGATAGAACGCCTTACGCTGTTCACTCCAGCTGGTTGCAATGTTCAAGCTTTCTGATTCCGGTTCTTGGGTGAGGACTATGTCAAAGTCGAGACCCACACTTCCGTCAGGGAGTACAAGGGAAGGGCATGCAACCATCAAGTGCCGTTGTGTTCCCTTCTTGATAAAGGCAAGTCGAAGTTTGGTGTTTGACCAGGAAACTTGGTTGTCCTCGGTACTGGAAGCACTCAGGCCAATCTTTCCAAGAGGGAAAAAGCGGATTGCATCAGTCTGACTTACAGCTTTTCGTTCAAAATCGATATAACTGATAGCAAAGAGTGCTGCATACCCCAGGTCACTGATCGTGGCTGTTACTGCATAGCGTTTCTCTGTATTGATAACTGCGTAGTAATCCCACTCCTTGATTCTGAGACGACCACCCTTTATGAATGATCGATCGTAGCGCCATAGCGGATGGCGAGCCCAGCCTTCTTCCTTGATACGTCCCTTTTTGGTCAGTAGGTCCTGCTTCTGCGTTACCTCGTGATCCATTACTGTTCCTCCTATAGCCCCCACTGGTCCACGGTATAGGTCTGGACCATATAGGGAGTATCATCAGCATAGAGTGTGATGGTTTTCAGCCCTTTTGCGTGGTCTTTCGATCCATAGGACCCATAGCTTGCGCTTCTTCCATAGTGTAAGTCTATGGATTCCCAAACTCCATAAAAATCATTTAAATGATCATGGCCACTAAAAATTCCCACCGTGTTTCCTCGCTCCTGCATGGCGGCAAAAAGGCCACTGTTCTCCAGCGGTACATTGACAATCTTGTCAAGTTTTATCCCCTCTGCTGTTCCGCTCTCCCAAAGCAATGAAAATTCGGGTAATGGAATATGAGTAAAGGCATACAAGGGGATATCCCCCAGTCCATCTTCCACCCACCGGTACCACGCTATCTGGGAAGGATAGATATAATCAGGGGCGATGACATTATCTGCATAGATTCTGCTGTGATGAGAATCAAGCAGCATAAGTGCATTTTTCATCACACCATCCTGTGTCAGTACAAGCGGGTAGTTGCTATATCCACGTACCCAATCCTCTCCCGTGGAGAAGAGTGCATGGGGGTAGTCGTCCAATACACTGGCAAGTGCAGGTCGGTCATAGGCGTGTTCTCCATCATGATTGCCGAAAGAGTACGCCCATAGCCGGCCATGGTCCTCCATAAAGGTTGCGAACTCGTTGAGCATCTCCTTTGCATTGAAGGAAAATAGTAGGTCGCCAGATATGACGGTCAGGTCAGGGTCTGTTTCTTCAAAGGCCCTTTCCATCAATGCATAGAGCTTATCCCTGCCTGAAAATGGTCCCCTCCTGAGATGGAAATCGGTTCCCCAGAGGATCGTGAACTCCCCGCTTTCTGGATACTCCAAGGTAAAGGCGTTTCCCTCATGAACCGCTTTCTGTAGGTCAAAGGGCTCTAGGGGACTGACAACACTCTCTGTGTGCCTGCTGACATCTTCAAAGACTTTTGTATTGGATAAGCGATCGATGATTATGTACGACGCGATCCCTATAATAAGGAGTAGCGCTACGAAGAGCAGTGAAAATATTCTAAGGATCAAGCGTGACGATCGTTTCATGGGTAGCTGTAATCTACCACGAAACCGGTAATAAAAAAAGCCGGCACATCAGTACCGGCTTGATAGTTGTAAGGAGTAAAAGGTTATTCGCTCTGTCCCAGTACTACGTTGAGGAAGGTGGTCAGGAAGTTGTCCTCAAATGCATCAGAGGAGTAGAGTGCTTGACTGAAGTCCTGCTGGTTCTGGGTTCCACTGTAGTAGTCATAGAACATGGTGATATAGCTGCCCATGGTATCGTCCTGGACATCTTCACCAGTCTCAACAAGGAGGTAGGAAGTGCCTGACTTGATTGGATCAAGCAGAGTGTTCTCTTCTGCAGTGTAGAGTTGCTTGGCAACATCTTCATTGCTGGCAGCATTGGCGAGCAACCCAGCATTATCGGTATAGGAGAAGTTGCTCATGTACTGACTCTCTCCCAAGTTGTAGGGAGTTGCACTCACATCAACCAAAGAGAGGTCCTGCTCAAGTGCTACTTCTTCAAGTCCTTTGCTTGCAGCCTCTGCCTGCAAATCTGCTGCAAGGTCTGCTAGATAGGTGTCGATGATGTCGCTATCGCTGGTAGCGAGGTATGCCTTGACGGAAGCAAGGAGTTCTTCGCTTGCGTAGTCAGCTTCCTCTGGTGTGCTGTTCAGCTTGTAGATTGCCCATGCACCATTTGCCTCAAAGGGGCCAAGAACATCACCGCTCTTTGCGGAGAGCAAGGAGACTGCTTCCTCAGCATTCTTGAAGTTGGAAACCAAACCGTAGTAGTAAAGACGGCCAACCTTTCCCTCTTCAGCTGCATAGGAGTCAAGACTGTTCTGGGTTGCAGCCTCTTCAAAAGAGGTCTCTCCTCCGACGATGGAGTCATACACTGCCTGGGCATTTTCCTGGCTGTCCATGCTGATGATGCTCATATCCATGCTGTAAAAGAGCTGCTTGTTCTGTAGTGCATACTGTGAAGCGAGTTCATCAGGGTAGAGTGCGGGATTGAGGCTGAGATAGCGGAACGTTCTTCCATTACCTGCCATTTCAGCGATGTAATCAACCTCAGATGAGGAGGAGAGCACTGTACCTACATCGTCAATCACAATCTGGTAGGGGAGGCCTCGACGGATTGATTTCTCTACGGAAGCCTTTCGTTCAGCCGAAGCATCCTGATAGGTCTTTACATCAAATTTCCCATCCTTGTCATAAGCGCCACTTTCAATAATTGCACGCTTCACCACATCATCAGCTGCAATGATACCGGCTTTGGATGCAAGCTGGTTGACCGCTGTGAACAGGACTGTGCTGTCGTAAGCGTTCTTCCATATCTGGTAAAGGGCTTGGGTTTGGTTTGCATCAGATCCGCTGTACTGGTTGGCATAGTTCTGGACCTGGTCATAGAAGTAGTTGCCATAAGCATACTTGATCTCTTCCTTACCATATTTACCAAATACAATTCCATTGCTGGTGCCTTGGCCGACAAAGGCCTGAATAGCAGGGGCCAACACAAAGGAGATGGCGATCAGGATCAGTACGATCATTCCAAACACCCATCCGATGGTTATTTTGCGCTTAGGCTTGAGTGCGGCTTCATTCTTACCTTTTTTCTCTACTGCGCTCTTCTTTTCTTTCCCGAAGGCGAGTACTTTCCCGTTCTCTTCGGGTTTCTTTCCATTTGTGTTGTCGTTTGAAGACATGATAAACCTCTTTCTCCCGTGCATTTTCCGCTTTTTGCGGACAGTCTTATGAAAAATACCATTTCACCTAGTCACTGTCAATGAATAGGTTGAGAATAGCCAATATAGGCCATTTTGCTTCGCTTGACAATCTTCAGAGCTATTAGGTATATTGAATCTCGGCTGTATCGATTACGGGTAGTAGCGCAGGGGCTAGCGCACCTGGTTCGGGACCAGGGGGTCGGAGGTTCAAATCCTCTCTGCCCGATCATAGAGAAAGAGACTCCTTGTTTCAGGAAATGGAATGGGGAGTCTTTCGTTTTCCTGGAGGAAATGCCCATGTACACGGTAGTAGCTCTAGACTTGGATGGTACGCTCACCAACGAGAAGAAGGAAATAACCCCACGCACAAGGGATGCGATCAAAAGAGCCAGGGAACAGGGTTGCCATATCGTCCTAGCCAGTGGCAGACCCCTCTTGGGCATCGAGCATGTCGCTTCCTCCCTTGACCTCATGGGCAGTGAAGGCACCATTCTTGCCTATAATGGTGGGCAACTTTTCGATACACGAACAAGTCAGGTCCTATGGGAACGTACCGTGGACCTTGAGACCATTCATACATGTTTCTCATACGCCTGTGAACATCACCTTGCTGCTCTCTCCTACGATGAGGAAGGTGTTATTACCGAAATGGCTGATGATGTGCATGTTGCCAAGGAAGCCTATAACAACGCCATTCCTGTTAGGAAAGTCTCCAATCTCATCGAGGAAGTGCAACACCCGATGCCAAAGGTTATGATCGTAGGTGAACCGCTTCTCTTGCAGAAGGCAAGGGAAGATCTGTTGCCCTTGGTTGGCGATGTTGCTGATTTGGGCTTCAGTGAGCCATGTTTCATGGAAATTACCGCCAAAGGTGTGCAAAAAGCGAGCAGCCTCCAGGTATTGCTTTCCCTACTCGGAAAGGATGAAAGCTCCTTGATGGTAATCGGTGACGGCCTGAATGATCTTCCGATGTTTGGCATTGCTGCACTTGCAGTGGCTATGGACAATGCATCGGATGAAGTGAAATCGCATGCCCATGTGATTACGGATTCCAATGAACATGATGGGGTTGCCTTGGCTTTTGAACGATATATATTGACAAAATAGCAATAAAACTCAATATTCCATTTCTACTTTCTTGTGGTACAATACCAAGTACATTATAATCACGGACCTACTACTAAGGAGGGTAATCCATGAAGAAAGTAACTATTTTGCTGCTGGTTCTGGTGATGGGCACCATGGTGTTCGCACAGGGCGGTAAAGAAGCTCCCGCACAGGCTGATGGCAGACCAACCATCCGTTTGCTCACTGATGCAACCGGTATTGATGACAAGTCCTTCAACGCTGCAGCGTGGAGAGGAATCGTAGAGTACTACGGTGATACCGTAGAGAATGCAACCGGTCGCGGTACACTGTATGATGTTGTGACTGCACAGACCCAGGATATGTATATCCCGAATCTCCGTCAGGCTGCTGACGAGGGGTATGACTTGATCATGGTCACCGGTTTCACTTGGGCTGATGCTCTTGGCGAAGTTGCACCACAGTATCCTGACCAGAAATTTACCATCGTTGACGTTGACTGGGTTGGACAGCCAAACGTTATGGAGTTCATCTACTCTGAGGAGCAGGGTTCCTACCTCGTTGGTATGGTTGCTGCACTTCAGGCCAAGGAAGATGGAATTGCAAATCCAAAGTTTGGATTTATCGGTGGAGTTCCCGGTGCTACCATCACCAAGTTTGAGATGGGCTATGTGCAGGGTATCCTCTCTGTCTTCCCTGATGCAGAAATCTACGACTACTATGCCAATGACTGGGGCAAGCCAGAGCTTGCTAAAGCACAGGCAAAGAACTGGTATGATATGGGTGTCTACTGCATCTTCAGTGCAGCTGGTGGAACCGGAAACGGAACCATTGCACAGGCAAAAGAGTACCGCATGCAGGGTAAGAATGTCTGGGCAATCGGCGTAGACAGTGACCAGTATGCTGACGGTCTGTACAGCGGTGATAAGAGTGCAGTACTCACCAGTATGCTTAAGCGTGTTGAGAACTCTTCCCTGATGGTCCTCGAGGCTGTGGCTGACGGTTCCTTCAAGGGTGGCGTGGTCCAGATGGGCATGGCTGACGATGGTGTCGGTTACTCAACTGCAAACCCTGAACTCAGCAAGAGTGTTGTCGAGAAGGTCGATGCAGCTAAGGCTGACATCATCAATGGGAAAATCAAGATTTACAAGACCTACAAGGATGCTATGGCCAATGGTGCAGCTCCAAGTGGGCTTTCCGCACTTGACGACTAAGTGGTATGTAGCCGGCAGGAAACTGCCGGCTCTCTTCGAATCCATTGGAGTCAGTGGACTCAAAGAGAGCTGACATAGAGGAGCTGAGGGTGAGCGAATACGCAATTGAAATGAAGAATATCACCAAGACGTTTCCCGGCGTGGTGGCAAACGACAAGGTAACACTCCAAGTAAGGAAACAGGAAATACATGCCCTGCTTGGTGAGAATGGGGCAGGGAAATCGACGCTGATGTCCATCTTGTTCGGATCGTACATTGCTGACAGCGGGGAAATATTGCTTGATGGGAATCCTGTGGAGATCAAGAATCCCAATGTGGCAACGTCACTCGGGATCGGTATGGTGCACCAGCACTTCAAGCTTGTACAGAACTTCACGGTCACAGAGAATATTGTGCTGGGAATGGAGCCAGTGAAGGGACGTGTTCTTGACCTGAAGAGTGCTCGTGAGCGTGTTGCCAAACTCAGCAAACAGTATGGCTTGCAGGTTGACCCGGATGCCTTGATCGAGGATATCTCGGTCGGGCAGCAACAGCGTGTCGAGATTCTCAAGACCCTTTACCGTAATGCAAACATCATCATCTTTGACGAACCTACTGCGGTTCTTACCCCGCAGGAGATTGATGAACTGATGGAAATTCTCAAAGCTCTTAGGGCGGAGGGAAAGACCATTCTGCTCATCACCCACAAGCTTAGGGAGATCAAGGAAGTCTCTGACCGTTGCACAGTACTGAGACGAGGAACCTATATCGGAACCGTTGAGGTTGCCGATGTCAGTGAGCAGGAGCTCGCTGAGATGATGGTGGGTCGTGCAGTAAAATTTGAGATTGAGAAACCGGAGAAGAAGGTCGGAGATGTAAAACTCAGCTTGCAGCACCTTGAAGTAAAGGATGAGAATGGGGTAATAAAGATCAGGGATCTAAACCTTGATATCCATGACGGTGAGATTGTCGGTATTGCAGGAGTTGATGGGAATGGCCAGAGTGAGCTCCTTGGCGCCATAACCGGTCTGATTCCTCTCTCCGCTGGTTCCATCATGTTGGATGGAGAGCCCATCGAGCAACTCACCATTCGTGAGCGCATTGAGAAAGGCCTCGGCTATATACCGGAAGATCGTAGGAAATACGGAGTTGTTGGAGAGTTCACCATTGCAGAGAACTCTGCCATCAAGAGCTACTACAAGAGTCCCTATAGGAAACAATTCGGTATCCTGGATTTTGAAGCCATGAAAACGAGCGCTGAACAACTTATCGACCAGTTCGATATCAGGAGCGCTGAGGGACCGATTACCAAGGCAGGCAGCCTCTCTGGAGGAAATCAACAGAAGGTCATTGTTGCGCGGGAGATATCTCTTTCTCCCAAGGTCCTGGTGGTTGCCCAACCAACTCGCGGCTTGGATGTTGGTGCCATCGAGTACATCAGGAAGAGAATAATAGATGAAAGAATGAAAGGACGCGCTATATTGTTGGTCTCTCTGGAATTGGATGAGATCATGAACCTGTGCGACCGTATCGCAACCATCAGCAAGGGGAGCATCGTAGCAGTGAACAAGCAACATGAAGTCACCGAGCGAGAGATCGGCATGATGATGGCTGGGTCCCATAAGGAGGCACAGGCATGAAGCTAACCCGGGAACGACTTATACAAAGCGACGGGGCAGTTTCGGTCCTTGTCGTAGTCCTTGGTTTCCTTGTAGGGACCATCCTGGTTGCCTTGGTGGGCAAGAACCCGCTCAACATGTACAAGGCAATCCTGCAAGCACTCAGCGGATACAATATCGACAACGGAAAGATGAACGTCCGTTATATTGGTGAGACTCTCAACTACTCGGTTCCCTTCATCCTCTGTGGACTTTCCATGGGGTTTGCAAACCGAGTAGGTCTGTTCAATATCGGTGGAGAAGGGCAGTACATCATGGGCATGACCATTGCACAGATGGTTGCCTTGCTTGGTCCACAGATACAAGGGCTGCACTGGGTGCTTGCCATTGTCTGTGCAATTATCATTGGATCCCTCTGGGGTGGATTGGTAGGAGTGCTGAAAGCAAAGTATGAAGTAAGTGAGGTTGTCTCAACCATCATGCTCAACTACATTGCTTTGTATCTAAGCCGAATCATCTCACTCCAAATGCCTGGAGCTACCACTTACAAGACAGCTGACTTCCCTGAGACTGCCTTAATCACCAATGACTTCTTCACCAAGATCACCAACTATTCGCTGTTGAATAATGGTATCTTCTTAATGATAATCGCAGTGATCGTGTTCTGGTTCATCATGGAAAAAACCAGTCTTGGGTTTGGCATGCGGGCTACTGGATTCAACAAGGAAGCAGCGAGGGCAAGCGGTATACCGGTGGTAAAATCCATTGCACTTTCTATGGCCATCGCTGGGGCTTTTGCAGGCCTTGCTGGAGGTATTGTTGCATTGGGTTCCTTTAAGTATGGAAGAGTCCTCTCTGGGATGGACAACTATGGTTTTGACGGTATTGCCGTTGCCTTGGTAGGAAACAGCACTGCTCTTGGTACCACCCTCGCGGGACTCCTGTTCGGTATGCTCAAGAACGCACAAGCTCTGATGCAAGGGAAGCAGATACCGAAAGAGATAACCTTCATCATCCAAGGAATGATTGTAATCTTCATTGCCCTTCGTTCAGCCTTGATCCTCTACCAACAGCACCTCGATAAGAAAAAACTGCAGAAGGAGGTAGGAGTCAAATGAGTATGATACTTGGAATGCTACCTTCTGTATTGATGATCGTGGCCCCCATTCTCATCACCGCTATTGGTGGGATGATCTGTGAGAAGTCAGGGGTGGTAAATATTGCCTTGGAAGGCCTTATGGCAATCGGAGCATGTACAGCGGCAGCTGCACATGTACTGATGGAGATGGCCGGGGTTCCTCAAACACTTTCCCTCTTCCTGGCCTTGACCATGGGGTTTGTAGTTGGGGGACTGTTCTCCCTTATCCATGCTGTGGCAGCAATCAATCTTAATGCTGACCAGACCATCAGTGGTACCGGTATCAACCTGCTCTCCACTGGTGTAACGATTTTTGCCAGCCAGATTCTCTTCAATGCAGACAGAACCAAAGAGTTCATGATGGGCATGCAGACAGACGCACTCGGCATCTATCCGACTGCCTATATTGCTGTTGCTGTTGTTGTCCTCTCATGGATCCTGCTTTACAAGCTCCCCTTCGGGATGCACCTCAGAGCATGTGGAGAACATCCTGGAGCTGCTGAAAGTGTCGGTATCAACGTGAAGAAGATGCGCTATTTTGCTGTTATCTCCAGTGGTGTCCTTGCTGGTCTTGCAGGTGGTTGTGTGGTGCTTACCCAGACCATCCAATATACAAGCAATACCATCAACGGTCGTGGATTTATCGCACTTGCTGCTGTTTCTTTCGGTCGTTGGAGCCCTCTAGGGGTAACCGGTGCAGCTTTCCTCTTTGGAACAGCACAGGCTTTTGCCATCATCGCGAACAACGTTCCTGCATTGAAGGCTCTTCCTTCGGAAGTTTTCAATATCCTTCCCTATGTCGTGACGCTCGTGGCACTGGTGCTTTCCAGTGGCAAGAACTATGCGCCACGTGCTGCAGGCAAGCCATATGAGAAGGGGGCAAGCTGATGACTCCTCACAATAGAGCATCCAAGGCAGATATTGCACCGGTGGTGCTTGCTCCTGGGGATCCCTTGCGAGCAAAGCTGGTAGCTGAACACTTCCTTGAAGATGCCCGTCTGGTCACCGATGTGAGAAACGTTCTTGGATACACAGGTGTCTACAAGCAAATGCCGGTCTCAGTGCTCTCTACTGGGATGGGCGGCCCATCGGTTGGCATATACAGCTATGAACTGTTCACTGAGTATGGGGTTGATGCCATCATACGTATCGGGACCTGTGGAGGCTTGCAACCATCCATCGCTGTGGGGGACTTGATTGCTGCAATGACTGCAAGTACTGATAGCAATTGGGCTCACCAGTATAACCTGAAGGGAAGTCTCAGTCCCGTCTGCGATTCCAATCTACTGCTAAGGGCACTTGCGGAAGCCAAGAAGCTTGATATACCCATGCATGCCGGTATGGTGTTTTCCAGTGACCTTTTTTCTTCCTACAATGCACTGGGAGAGGATAGTTGGCAGGCTTGGGCAAGGATGGGTGCTTTGGCACAGGATATGGAAACCTATGCCTTGTACAGTACTGCTGCATGGACAAAGAAACATGCATTGAGTCTGCTTACCATGACAGACAGTTGTGTAACCGGTCAGGGCTTTGGCGATGAGATGCGCACAGTAGGCTTGTACCCCATGATTGAGGTCGCCTTGCAGGTTGCGAGTGAGGTGCGCTGATGGATTTTATCGATGCCATGCAACATCGCTTTGCTTGTAAACGCTATGATGAACAGAGAAATGTCAGTGATGCTCAACTGAAACAGATCCTTGAATACGGTAGATTGACTCCCACGTCCTTTGGTCTTGAACTGTGGTCCTTTCATGTAGTGAGGAGTGCAGGAAAGAAAACAGCACTCTTTCATGCATGTTTTGACCAGGAGTCAGTGGCAACAAGTGCCTTTACCGTTGCTGTAATGGTGAGGAAAGCTGCATTTGCCAATCCTGATGGAGAGTTGGTGCATAGTCGTGGAAAGCGATTCCCCGATCCTATTGATGTGTTCATTGACGATTATCGTCCCTACTACGAGTATCTCAAACAGGAAGGTCGTCTGGACTGTTGGTTGAAGAGCCAAGGATATCTGGCAATAGCCAATATGATGACAGGGGCTGCCCTGATGGGTATCCAAAGCTGTGCCATTGAAGGTTTTCATGAACAACAGGTTCTTAATGTACTGTCACTCGATGGGAATCAGTGGCAAGCTTCCTTGCTCGCAACCTTCGGCTATCCTGCTGAAGCAGAACGGCCGAAGATTCGCGAACGCTTGGAAGATCTGGTTGTCTTCCACTAGGGGAGGACAGCAAAAGCTTTATCAACCAGCGACCAGAACCAAGGAATATCGATGGAGGTGGCAATATGCACTCCATCGTTGTTTTTTGTCTCTTCCTTGATGGTTCTTCCATAGGAAGGGCCCCTCTGGCAATCAACCCACACCCGCTTGTACTCAGTCTGTACTTTCTGAGGATCGGCTAGATAGGCCACACATAAGGGGTCATGCATCTGTGGCCAACCTTGCTTCTGACGGGTATAGTTGGCTTGGTAGGTGTCCATGCAAGCGGCAAATACCTGTGCCGAATTCGTCTTGATCGTATGGTAGCCTTCCAGGCGTGAGGGGCTCAAGGTAACCTGTCTGGTACAATCGAGGGGGAAGAGCACCAACTTGGCACCACTGGAGAAGACAACCTGCGCTGCCTCAGGGTCTGCATAGGTGTTGAATTCAGCAAAAGCGGTAACATTTCCATTGCTGAAGGAGCCTCCCATGATGATGATCTGCTTGGCGAGTTGTGCTACCTCTCCATCTTTCTGCATAGCCAATGCAAGGTCGGTCAGTGGCCCAACGCTGATGACGGTTATCTCTCCTGGATAGGTATGCAAGAGCCTGATCATGGCATCAATGCCGTTCTCTTCCTGTACTGCTTGTCTCTGTCGAGGTGGGAAAACGGGGCCATCAAGACCCGACTCCCCGTGGAAATCCCCTGCAGCTACCGGTTCACGTACCAGAGGTTTTTCGGCTCCTTTATAGACAGGGCACTCCAATCCAGCAGTCTCAGCAATATTCAGCGTGTTTTCAAGGGTTTTCTCCAACCCGACATTTCCGTTCGTGGCTATGAGTGCCTCTATGTGAAGTGTATCCAATCCTGCTGCAAGAAACAGCGCAACCGCATCATCAAGGCCGGTATCAACATCCAGTATGACTCGTTCCATCTAATCCCTCTTCGGTAACATGATATTCAGAGCAACAGCTACAACTGTTGCGATAACCACCGGTGACTGACCGAACACACTCTGGAACCAAACGGGGAAGGTTGCAAGGGCAGCCGACGATTCCGCTATCCCAATTCCCAGCGCTGCAGAGAGCCCTACAATCGAAGTGTTTCGGTAGTTCATCTCCTCAGATACTACCAGTTTCATACCGGTCATGGCAATTGAGGCAAATACACTGATGGTCGCTCCTCCCAGTACACTTTGGGGTATCGTTGTCAAGACGGCGCTGAACTTCGGGATCAGTCCCGCAAGTAAGAGTATCAAGGCAGAAAGACCAAGGGTGAACCGGTTGATGACACGGGTGGTGGTCACTATACCAACATTCTGGCTGTAGGTAGCTGTGGGAAGTCCACCCATGAAAGAACCGAGGATGTTGGTAAGGCCATAGCCGGTAATTCCTGCTCTCAATTCCTTTGTCGTGGGTTCCCTGTCCATCGCGCCAACCGTGGTTGCCGTGAAATCCCCGATGGCTTGGATGGCATTGATTGCAAACAGAATACCCATGGAAAAACTGGCAGCAATATCGAATTTGATACCAAAATGCATAAGCTGAGGTGCCTGGAAATACCTCGCTTCATTGATTGCCGAGAAGTCCACGATGCCAAAAGCAAGAGAGAGTCCATAACCCACAATGATGCCGATAAGGATGGACGCAAGCTTGAAGATTCCTTTTCCCAGATGATTGAGCATGGTTACCACTGCAAGTGTGAGAAAGGCGAGTGTCCAGTTCAGTGGCGAGCCATACGAAGGGTTCCCGACTCCTCCAGCCATATAGTTGATGGCGGTAGGATACAGGGAAAGTCCAATGGTAAATACCACTGTTCCTGTAATCAGGGGAGGAAAAAATTTTCTGAGCTGTTTTACAAATATGCCCACCAGGATGGCTACAATCCCTCCTACCAACTGTGACCCAAATATGGTGGCAAGGTCATATCCCAATGCAATAGCTTGCATGCTCGGCAGATACGCAAAGCTCACTCCCAGGATGACAGGGAGTCCTGAGCCGAGGACTCCTGGGATGGGAAAGAGTTGGAGGAATGTAGCCAAGCTTGCTATGACCAATGTTCCCTGAACAAGGATGATGGAATCTTGCGGAGCAAGGTTTGCAACACGGCTGAGGATCAAGGCTGGGGTTACACAGCCAACTATCATGGCAACCACATGCTGGATGGCAAGTGGGAAAGCCTGTTTCAGGGGAGCCCTGCCATTGAGGTCAAAGAGTGTAGAAGTCTGCATGGCATGATGATATCACATCTGGATTTCCCAACGTACCTTTTTCCTCTCAAAATGGTGAAGGATGTGGTAGGATACATCTATGAAAATTATACAAATTGCTGTAGGGCCAAACCAGGTCCCTCTTACAGGATACCTCCAGGATATCACCGGTGATGGGGGGATCAGGAACATTCGCCCGACAATTGTCATCTGTCCAGGGGGCGGTTATCGGTTTCGCTCTGAGCGTGAACGTGACCCGGTTGCGTTGCACTTTCTTTCAATGAGCTACAATGTCTTCATACTGGACTATTCAGTACAGGAAGCGGCAAAGGATCTGAATCCCTTGTTGGAAGCCAGTGATGCCCTGATCAAGATTCGTGAACATGCATTTGAATGGATGTGTGATCCAACAAGGATAGCCATCATGGGTTTCAGCGCTGGTGGTCATCTTGCTGCCTCCTTGGCTCTCTTGCACAAACACCCAATGATTACTGCAAAACAGAAGATTGTGGATGAAAACAACAAACCTGATGCTGCAATACTCTGTTATCCCGTGATCAGTGGTGGAAAATATGCCCATGAAGAGAGTCTGGACTGGGTCAGTGGAAAAGACCCGGAGCTACGCTCCCTCTTGAGCTTGGAGAACCAAGTGACCAGGGATGCTTCTCCCCTGTTCATATGGCATACCGTCACAGATGAGAGTGTGCCCGTGGAGAACAGCCTGCAGTTGGCTGTAAACCTGCAGAAAGCAAAGGTCCCCTACGAACTCCATCTGTTCGAAAACGGGGACCATGGTCTTTCGATGTGCACTGAAGAGGTAGGTACCCCTCATGAAGCGTGTCGCCAATGGGTAGCGCTTGCTTCCAATTGGCTGAACAACCGCTTCACACATACCTTATAGGGTGTCGAGGATTCCCTCCGCACTTCGAATTCCGCTGGCCCAGGCTCCGGTAATTCCTCGGCTTGTGCCAGCTCCATCTCCAGCAAACCAGATATCCTCTTTTACACGAAATCGTTCATCCAGGTAGGCTGGTTTGTTCGCATAGAGTTTAATCTCAGGATAGTACATGATCGTGGAGGGGTGAAGCACTCCCGGGACAATGGTATCCAGGTTTTTCATTGCTTTCCAGATGGCGCGAAGGATTTTTGCAGGAATTGCGAGGGAGATATCCCCAGGACAACAGGTTTTCAACGTAGGCTCAAAGTCATAGAGGTCCCCGCTGAAGCTTGCTTCCTTGCTCCTTGAACCGAGGCGGAAATCACCAACTCGCTGCATCAGGGGCTGCCCACCACCCATGAGGGCAGCCTGCAGTCCAAGATTTTCTGCGAAGGCCTGTCCACTGGCAAGAGGAGCGGTAAACCGTACTGTTTTCAGGATTGCGAAGTTTACCAATCCATTATCATGCTTGCTGTCTGGGGCAAAGGCATGTCCATTCACCGAATACCACTGGTCACCTCTGTTTGTCGCATACCGCTCACGAACCACGTGGGCGTTTCCGCTGTTGGTGCAGAATGTACGCACTTTCTCAGGGAAATAGAACTTCGGGTCATAGTAATCCCGCACGATGGGATAGTGCTCAATCCTGGTCTCGACCCGTACCCCGATGTCGACAATGTTATCGATATAGGGGACACTGAGCGTACGCATCAGGTCCTGGAGGAAATGGAATCCTTTTCTACCCGGAGCTATCAGCAACCGCTTATAACCAATTTCGCGTTTCTCGGTAACGATGAACTGTTTCTCGGCATTCACCGTTTCCATTGCCTCTCCAAGAGCAAGATCGATGCCCAACGTTTCAAGACGAGCAAGCAATTCCTTGATGAGCTTGAGTCCGCCATCAGTTCCAAGATGTGTCTGTTTAATTTCCAGCAGTGAACAACCGAGTCGCTCTGCTCGCTTCTGGTAAATGTCGATGTTCTGTTTCTCAAGAAATGATGGTTTGAGAAAGTCGATAACCTGCTTCAGGTAATGCTCTGCAGCTTCCTCAGTCCAATATTCAACAGGAAACCCTATTGGGTAGGTGAAATTCATCTTGCAGTCATTGCGCATACCACCAGTAGACACCTTTTCCCGATCAAGTATTAATATCTTCAGATCAGGCCGCCGCTCACGTAGCGTAAAGGCTGCACCCATTCCTGCCGGTCCGCTTCCTACGATGACAACATCATATCGATCCATGGAGTACCCTCCCAGTTGTGATAGGAAAGGTTCCCCTTTCCAACCAATTATCCCCATTCTTTCTGCTTTGCTCAAGCCCTTCTGAGTATAGGAAGCCTTGCACAGAGCACAATTTCGTGGTAATAAACCTATGTAGGAAGGATTGGATAGAAAGGGAGAAACTATGTATATCAGTGCCAAGGAAGCCGCGAAGAAGTGGGGAATCAGTGAGAGACGTGTGAGAATCCTCTGTGCAGAGGGAAGGGTGGACGGAGTACTCCGTTCCTCCTGGGCCTGGAATATTCCCAGTGATGCCCCCAAGCCTGGGGATGGAAGACAGCTGAGGCATATGAAGAACCTCGATCTGCGCATCGGTATGATGGACTTTTCCAAACTTGAACAGGCACGTTTGGCACTGCAATCACAAGATGATAGAGACCAATTCTTGCGCTCCTATAAACATCTGGTGACGCGCTTCGTGCTCGCCTCCTTTGCTGCAGAAGATCTTGAGCTGGATCCACAAGACCTAGCCGTACTCTTCAGCCAGTGCTTTGTTCCCTCCCTGCAATTCGATACCCAGGTGCTTGCATTGAACATGAGAACCATCATGATGAGGATGCTCCATCAGTATGGGCTTGGTCCGGTAAAAGGGAAGAGTCGACCGCAGATGAGTGAGCAGCGCCTATTACAGCTCTACCAGATGTTGATACAAGGATTGGACAGTGAAGGGGAGGTTACTTATCGCACCGAGAGTGTCATCGACCAGAACAGGAGTGTAACGGTCCTCCAGCAGATGGAAACACTGTTTGTGCAGTGGGATCGGGATTGGACTGAGCTCCATCCTGTGGTTAGGGCAATCTTCCTCTATGGGGAATTGATCAGGATAAAGCCCTTTGGTATGTATGATGGGTTGCTTGCTTCCCTTGCTTTTGCACAGGAGTTGCTTAATGGTGGATTCCCCCCGGCTTTGGTGGAAGAGGAGCATGAAGATGAGTTCAAGGCTGCCATGATCCTTACCAGGAGCAGGGGCAACTACCAGAATGTGCTCAGGATGATAGAGCAGGTGGTATTACGCGAGTGCAAGAGTTTGCAGGGAGAAGCATGAATCGCTATCACCTAAGGAATGCTGAAATCATTGATGGATCCGATTCCGCCCCTTTTTGGGGCGATCTTCTTGTTGAATCAGATATGATTCAGGCAATCCTTCCCCCTCACTCCCAGGTAAGGGAGGGATACACGGTAATTGATTGTACTGACAAGGTCCTCTGTCCCGGATTCATCGATATGCATGGACATAGTGATCTTGAAGTACTGAGGAATCCTCCAATGCAACCCAAGATCGGACAGGGGATTACCACTGAGGTTGCCGGAAACTGCGGTATCGGGGTATTCCCCTGCCAGAGGGGAAGCACCTTTCTGAGAGAACTCTGTGGGGATGTCCTGGGAGCATATCCAGAGGCCGGTTGGAAATCTTTCTCAGCCTATACGCAGCATTGGAGAAGTGGAACCAATATGGCATTCCTGCAGGCCCACAGTACGCTGAGAAGGGCGAGTATGGAAGGAAATGTTAACAGGAGTGCAACAGATTCTGAAATTTCCAAGATGTCCACCTTTCTTAGGGAGAGCCTGGAAGCAGGCTGCCTGGGTATGTCCACAGGCTTGTACTATGCGCCTTGTATATTTGCTGAAGAGAAGGAGTTGCTTGCTCTCCTAAAGGTAGTTGCAGAATACAAGAGGCTTTTTGCAGTACATATGCGTTGCGAAGGAAGTGATATTCTTGATTCTCTCAAGGAAGTGCTTTCTCTCGCTGAGCGTACAGGAGTGAGGCTGGAGATCAGCCACCTTAAGGTGATTGGGAGGAAGAACCAGCACCTTGTGGATGAGGTGCTCTTCATGATCGACCATGCCAGGGAGAGAGGTCTGGATGTGCAGTTTGACCAGTATCCCTACCACTTTGGTTCAACCAGCCTGTTCAGTCTTCTCCCTCCTTCCTATCTACGCTTGCCCCGCGAGGAGCTGCAGTCCCTCCTAAAGGATGCTTCAGCCCGGATGAAAATACGGAGTGAGATGGAATATCCAAAGGGTTGGGACTCCATCGCTGAACTTTGCGGATGGGATCAGGTAAGTATCCAAAGTCTGGAAGGTAATAGACAGTATGAGATGATGAGTTTAAGTGAGATAGCCCGAGAGCAGGGTAGTGACCCGTACGAAGTTTTCTTTGACATTCTCCAGGAAGCAAAGGGAACTGCACTGATGATGGATGTTACCCAAAGTGAGGAGTCTCTCAAGAAAATCCTCTCTCATCCTCTCATGTGTTTTGGTACGGATGCCCTCTATGCCGGTGCTCTGAGTCATCCACGGTCCTATCAGAGTACGCTCCACCTGCTTGATAGATATGGAAAACAAGAAGCAGTACTACCTCTCCAATCCCTGATTGCAAGAATGACCGGCAATCCGGCAAAACGATTAGGATTAAACGACAGGGGATTCATTAAAACCGGCTATAAAGCGGACTTGGTGCTCCTCGATTGGCAGAACCTTGCTGAACATAATGATATCAAACACCCTGAGATTACCGGAGACGGCATATCGATGGTGATGGTCAATGGTATGGTGGCCTATCAGGAAGGTACTTACCATGATAGTACCAGTGGGGCTCTGCTGCTTTACTCGTAGCGGTTGAGGAACTTCTGTGTCCTAAGGGGTGTTGACAGTTATCCAAAAGAAATCGCATAGGAAGATAAAATGTTGTACAATTGACTAGTCTTATAAATTGTGAGGGATATGGAGAGAAGGGTCCTCTTAGGAATTAGGATATATTGGTTTTCCCAATTTTCTGATTCGCAGGATAGGAATGGGCTGGAGCCTTCTATCCAATTCTGACAGATGTAGAAATTGTGTTATGGTGTGTGATTGATGCTAATTTTTGATAAATATTAGCAGTATGAGGAAGTCAATAGGTGAAGGAAGAAAGGGATAAGCTGAAGATAATGGTGTCTTCTACTGTATATGGAATAGAAGAATTGCTCGAACGCGTATATACGCTCTTAACTTCCTTTGGTTACGAGGTTTGGATGTCTCATAAAGGTACCGTACCTGTATTTTCTAATCGAACTGCCTTTGAAAACTGTTTGCAAGCAGTAAAGGATTGCGATTTATTTCTCGGAATCATAACACCCAACTATGGAAGTGGTCAGAATCCCAATGATCCATCAAGTCTCTCCATCACACATCAGGAGATACTCAAAGCAATTGAACTTAATAAACCTAGATGGCTGTTGGCTCACGATAATGTGGTGTTTGCCCGCTCACTGCTTAATAATCTAGGCTACAAAGGTAAGACAGGGCGGGCTAGATTAAACCTTAAGAAGAACCAGATCTTTACTGATCTACGAATCATTGATCTATACGAAGATGCTACTATTGATTATGAATCACCTGAGACCGTTCCTTTGGATGAACGAAAAGGTAACTGGGTGCAGAAATACCACTCCAACAATGATGGATCAATTTTTATAAGTTCACAGTTCTTCCGCTATCAGGAGGTTGAGGAATTCATCAAGGAAAACTTTCAAGACGGAGAGCCGTTTCAGGAAAATGGAGGGGATTCATGACTCTGGAACAGATTAAGGAACTACTATTTCTAGGAGAAAGCCAACGGGTTGAATTCAAGTCCTCCATACGTAATCTTGATGAGTTGGGAAAAGCTGTTTGCGGATTCCTCAATAGCTCTGGGGGGTATTTGATTTGTGGAGTGAACGAGAGCGGCAAAATATTTGGGATTGATGATTCTTATGACGCAATAGACAAGCTCGAGCGGTTTTTGATTGAACATATCTCTCCAAAGGCTTTCGTTGCTGTTCAAGTTGAGGAATTGGATAAGAAGCTGGTGATATCGATTGAAGTTCCAGCAGGGAGCGATGTTCCGTATGCCTTTAAAAATGTCATTTATATCCGTACAGGTGAGCTCACCCAAATAGCAAATAACAAAACCATTCGAGATATCGTGATGCGTCATCAGATTGAACCTGAACGTTGGGAGCGTCGTTTTTCCATTGCAGACATAGAGGAACACATTGATGAACAAGAAGTAAAAGCGACTGTGTCAGCAGTTGTAAGTATGCGTAGGGTATTGTTTCGGGATGAAAAAAATCTATTCATGATTTTGGAAGATCTCTCGGTTGCTCGTTACGGACGATTGACAAACGGTGGCGATGTGCTTTTTACCACAAATCCTGCTATCCGATTACCCCAAACTCGAATCAGGGCTATGCGCTACAGTTCAGATAAAGCTGGCGATAAATTTATTGACATGAAATCCTTCGAAGGTCCGTTGCATCGTATCTTCGAGGATGCCTATGCATTCATCATTCGTAATACTTCGAGCATTTCCAAATTTATTAAAAGTAGTCCTAAACGCCTTGATTCCCCTATATATCCTGAGGAAGCGGTGCGCGAAGCCTTAATCAATGCTTTAGCTCATCGTGACTATAGCACAGCGTCCGGAGGTGTCAGCATTCATGTGTATCCTCATCGGTTGGAGATATGGAACTCAGGTGCGTTCCCGGAGGGGGTAACCGAACAGAGCCTATTAAAAGGCCAAATCTCAATTCTTCGCAATCCTGATATAGCCCATGTATTGTATCTTCGGGGGCTTATGGAAAAAGCTGGTCGCGGTAGTGTGCTCATGGTGCAAAAATGTCTTGAAAATGGATTACCATCTCCGTTTTGGAAGTCAGATCCGAATCTGGGAGTTACAGTGACTTTTTCTACCCCGGAAGTCACCCCGGAAGTCACCCCGGAAGTCACCCCGGAAGTCACCCCGGAAGTCACCCCGGAAGTCACCCCGGAAGTCACCCCGGAAGTCACCCCGGAAGTCACCCCGGAAGTCACCCCGGAAGTCACCCCGGAAGTCATGAAGGTATTGAATCATATCAGGGGTGAAATGAGCCGAAAGGATTTACAGGATTCCATTGGATTACGGGATGCAGAACATTTCCGAAAATCCTATATACAGCCAGCTCTTGAGAGCAGAGTTATAGAAATGACTATTCCTGAAAAAACCACAAGCAGCAATCAAAAGTACCGGATCAGTTCAGTTGGCAAGCAGATACTGGCAAACTCTAATAAGAACGACACGATTATAAGAAAGCGTTAGTTACCAGAATTTTCCTAGATTTTAGCTCATGATTATAACACTATCCAATTGGTCGAAAAGGCTGAATCGTGTTCCAACTGTTTTTCCGAAACATTGATTGTATGGTGGCAGGGACACCAGCAGGTTTGAAGTTCACCTATGACAGAATCTATAGAAGGATAATGAACTCTCCTCAATTCTCCTCTGCTTTACTCGTAGCGGTTGAGGAACTTCTGTGTCCTCGGGTTCTTCGGATTATTGAACAACTCTTCAGGGTTACCTTCTTCAACAATAAGACCATCATCCATGAAGATGATACGGTCGGAGATATCCCTTGCAAAGGCCATCTCATGGGTTACCACAATCATGGTCATCTTTTCCTTTGCCAGATCTTTGATAACACGGAGAATTTCCCCGGTCAGTTCAGGATCGAGTGCACTGGTGGGTTCATCAAAACATAGAACGGTGGGGTTAAGTGCCAACGCACGAGCGATGGATACCCGCTGTTGCTGTCCACCGGAGAGTTGGTTGGGGTAAGCCTTCTCCTTCTCTTCCAATCCCATTTTCCTCAAGAGCTCTCTCCCTACCTCTTCTGCTTCCTTTTTGCTGCGCTTGAGCACATGCATCTGGGGCTCTGTAATGTTTCTCATCACACTCATATGGGGGAAGAGGTTGAAGTTTTGGAACACGAGACCAAGATTGAGTCTCACCGAGCGAAGCGTTTGCTTGTCAGAGTAAGTAACAATACCTTCCTTGCTTGATGAGACCATGGTCTGTCCACATACATTGATGGTTCCCCCGTCAACGGGTTCAAGTTGCGTAAGGCAACGCAGCAGGGTGCTCTTCCCGCTACCAGAAGGCCCAATGATGGAAAGGACCTCACCCTCGTTCAGGGTGAATGAGATTCCCTTGAGTACCCCAAGTCCATCGAATGATTTCTGTAGGTTTTCTACGGTTATGATTTCCATCTTCCTCTCCTAGCGGTAGTAGTTGAGCTTTCTCTCAAGCAGGTCGAATGAACGGGAGACTACCGCATTCATCAAGAAGTAAAACACTCCGGCAATGAAGATGGGCATGGTCGAGAACTCCCTAGCTGAGGCGTTCTGGGCAACCCTGAACAGTTCTGCAACCCCGATAGTCTGGGCAAGTGCAGTATCTTTAACCAGGGTGATTACCTCGTTTCCCATTGCAGGGATAATGCGTTTGACCACCTGAGGGGCAATCACATGGGTGAATGTGTGTGCCTTCGAGAAACCAAGAACCAAGGATGCCTCATACTGCCCGACGGGTATCGATTGGATTCCACCACGGTAGATCTCGGCAAAATACGCTGCATAGTTGATGGTATAGCCTACAATAACAGCAGTGAAACGGTCATAAGAGGAGCCGAAGATGTAGTAGGGTGCAAAGTAGACAAACAAGAGCTGGAGGATCAAGGGAGTTCCCCTCATGATCATGATGTACACATTTACCACGTTGGAAATGATTGGGTTTTTCGACATCCTGCCTTTTGCAACCAACATACCCAGGGGGAGGGAGAATAGCAGGGTAAGGCCGAATATCTTCAAACTGGTCATCGTGGCAACCAGCATCTGCATTAAGAGGTTTCCCATCGGTGTCTCCTAGAGATAAGGTGTTGAAAAAAAGAAAACGGGGAGCTGGGCTCCCCGTAATCATAACGGTTTCGTTATTTTGCTACAACAGTAATATCACTACCGAACCAATCGGTGGAGATTTTTGCAAGCGTACCGTCTGCGGCCATAGCCTCAAGCTGCTGCCATACTGCGTCTGCAAGCTTCTGCTCACCCTTGCGGAATCCAATACCATAGTCTTCGGGAGCAAGTTCCTCCTCGAGGATTCTGAAGGGTTTTCCGCTGCGCTTGATGTTGTCCTCTGCGACAGTGACATCAACCACCAGTGCATCAATACCTCCAATCTCAAGATCCATCAAACCGGTAAGGTTCTCCTTGAACTCAACAAAGCTCTTTACGGACTGCTTGAACTCGGGAGTGTCGTCGATTGCATTTGAAGCTGATGATCCAGCCTGGTATCCAACGGTTTTTCCACTGAGGGAGGCAAGTGTGGTGTAAGGGCTGTCATCTCTCACTACCACAACCTGGGCATTGTGGATATAGGGAGGGGTAAAGGTCATGGCTTCCTGACGTTCAGGAGTGATGGTGAAACCATTCCAGATACAGTCAATGTTTCCGGTATTCAGTTCCTGTTCCTTGGCATTCCAATCGATTGCCTGGAGCTTGAGCTCAACACCGAGGCGCTTCATAGCTTCCTTGGCCAAATCTACATCAAAACCCACCAGTTCACCTTTCTCATCACGGAAACCCATGGGAGGGAAGTTGTCATCAAGACCCATGACAAGCACGCCCTTATCCATGATTTTCTGAAGGGAATTATCAACACCGGGTGCTTGTTCCTTGGTTCCTGCAGCGAAAAGGCTGACCGAAACCAATAATAGTGACAACAGTACAACAATGCTTCGTTTCATTTCTATCTCTCCTCAAACAATACTACCCGTTCAGGGTGTTAGTGGAGAGTGTAACGAAAAAGAGGGGAAATATCCAGACTTACTGCATAAATATTCAGTTAATGAATAGTCTTATTACAGTGATCGGCAAACTGACACCCCTTGCAAGCACTTCCTTTTTTGGGGGAGCAGGAGGCACAACTCTCATCCTTGCTCTGTTTAGTAAGGGTTGCAATAGCGTATGCAACCAGGGAGATAATCAAAGCTGCAACAACCACATTAGCAATAATCGTAGTCATAGGCATTCCTTTATATGAACAGCAGCACCATGTAACGAACCAAGAGTGCTGATAGATAGGCGAATCCTGTCTGCCACAGCAGGGCATACAGAAGTTTTCTCTTGCTTCCCAGTTCCTTGAACATTGCTCCAATGGCGGCAATACAAGGAGAGGAGAGCAGAATGAAAGTCATATAGGAGAGAGCGGAGTCGGGAGTGAAGAAAGATCCCAGATTGGCAGTCCCGATGGTTACGCTCAGTGTACTGACAATGGTCTCCTTGGCGGCAATTCCCGTCAACAGTGCAACACTAGCCTGCCAGAACCCGAATCCCAAGGGGGCAAACAGTGGGGCGATAATCCTCCCCATGATTGCAAGCATGCTTGCATCCGCATCAACTGCCTGGAAGGTAAATGAGTACGAGGAGAGCAAATAGATGATCACAGAGGAGAGTAGGATGATGGTTCCAGCCTTCTGTATGAATCCCAGGGTTCGCTCCTTGGTCTGGAGCCAGACATTCCTGACTGTAGGTAATTGGTAGCGGGGTAGCTCAAGAATAAAGGCATTGGTTTCCTTATGCTTGTCGATTGCCCGTGCAAGCAATCCTGTAACAATGACCGCGACAATACCCAGAAGATAAATCATGGGGGCGATGTACCACCGACCAGGAAAAAAGTAGGTGAGCATAAGAGCAAAAACCGGCATCTTTGCACCACAGGGAATGAATGGGGTTACAATGACCGTGAGTTCCCTCTGTTTCTGGTGCTCGATTGTTCTACTGCTCATGATTGCAGGTACAGAGCAACCGGTCCCGATGACCAAGGGAATGATGGACTTGCCTGAAAGCCCCAGGGTGCGCATCAGCCTATCCATGATGAAGGCAATCCTTGCCATATACCCGCAATCTTCCAAGATAGAAAGAAGGAGAAAGAGTACAAATAGCTGGGGAACAAAGGTGAGTACCGCACCAACTCCTGCAATGATACCATCGACAAGTATTCCTGAGAGCAAGGGGTGTACCCCCAACGTATCTGATAAGGTAAACACCTGTGAACCAAGGTATCCGAAGAGATTCTCCAGAACTGGGGTGGTGTATCCTCCAACCAGACCAATGGAGAGATAGAAGACTGCACCCATGATCAAAATAAACAGAGGAATAGCTGCTATGCGATTGGTCGCGATGGAATCAAAATTAAAAGATTTCTCTTTTTTCTTTCGGATTTGACAATCCTTTGCGATATGCTCTGCTACCTTGTAGCGCTGGTCGATGATGATCGCTTCAGGGTCATCGTCATAGTGGTCAACCAACTCAGCACGTACCTTGGTAAGATACGTGTTGAACGCCTCTGGAATTGGAGGCATGGAAGAGAGAAAGAGTTCATCTTCCTCAATAAGCTTGATGGCCGCCCATCGCATCTGTCTTCCTTTCGGTATTGCATGAAGGTAATCATCCTCAATGATATGAGAGATATAGCGTTCTATGAAGTTGGAAAAGAGCGGGCAGAGCGCCGCATGTTTTTCTTTCAGGCTATGCTCGATTGCCTCTTTCAGTTCATCGATTCCTGTTCCCCTGCTCGCTGAGACAGTCACCACCGGAGAGCCGGTCATCTGGCTGAGACGCTTGGTATCGATCTTGATTCCTTCCTTTTCCAAAAGGTCCGCCATATTAAGTACAAGTAGGAGAGGTCGGCCCAGCTCTGCAAGCTGGGTGGTCAGGTAAAGACTTCTCTCAAGATTAGTTGCATCAATGACATCAATGATAAGATCCGGCTGTTCATCAAGAATATAGCGTCTGGAAAGTTTTTCTTCTGGGCTGTAAGGGGAGAGCGAATAGATGCCGGGGAGGTCCAAAATAGTATGGCCGCCTACCATGCCTTCCTTCTTTTCCACGGTAACGCCAGGCCAGTTGCCCACATAAGCACTGGTTCCCGTCAATGCGTTGAACAGCGTTGTCTTTCCAGAGTTGGGATTCCCGATAAGGGCAATGGTTTGCATAGGCTATCTCAGTTCAATCTTGCGTGCTTCTGCTCTTCTCAAGCAGAGATTGTATCCACGAACGGATACCTCGATGGGGTCTCCCATCGGAGCCAGCTTGACAACTTCAATATCTACACCTTTGGTGAATCCCATATCCATCAGTCGTCGCTTAAGCTGTTTTGGGGCGTGTATTGCTTTTACAGCCCCTCTCTGTCCTACGGTCAATTCGTCCATCGTCATTTGCATCGTATTTCATCCTCACCTATAAGTTAGCCATATCAAACATCTATGTCAAGATATATAATCTACGATGACAAAATTCTGTATGCATGATACTATCTAGGCATGCAAAAGTCAGGGGAAGATTATCTTGAGGCTGTTTTGGCACTCAGCGAAATACACGAAAAAGTTAGGACGACCGATGTCGCCCTCCGTCTTGGTGTCTCAAAGCCCAGCGTAAACCGTGCCATGAAGGTGCTCTCTGCCGATGGATATGTGAAGCAGGAGACCTATGGGGATATCCACCTGACGGAAAAGGGGAGACTGAAAGCTTCCCAGGTCTATTTCAGGCACAAAACCCTTACCAGTTTCTTCCAGGAAGTACTGGGTGTGGACCCTGTCATTGCAGAACAGGATGCTTGCTTAATCGAGCACGACATCTCCAGCGAGACGATGGAGAAACTGGCTAGCTATTTGCGCTCGGTGAAAAAAGACTTCTCTTAGCAGGGGTCGTGTCATTTTTCTTATTTCTATATCAATCTTGATATGCCTCATCTCATCTCCTCAAACCTGTCTCTATAAACACAAAACCTTTATCTTGTGGATTTGCCCTAAGCATCTACACTGAAGGTAGTAAGACTTGAGGAGGTCACACATGAAAAGATCAATTGCATTGGCATTGATGATTGCTTTGTTGCTCCCTCTCTCCTTGTTTGCTCAAGGTGGAAAGGAAGCTGTTGTAGATGAAAACGCTCCAGTTACCATACAGTACTGGACACACGAGGATCCAGCTCGTACGGAGTTGGAGAATGAACTGATCGCCGCATTCATGGCACAGAACCCGAATATTACGGTAGTAAGAACTACCCAGTCATCTGCAAAGCAGATTGAACTGGTACAGACCGCTTTTGCCGCGAACCAAGGCCCTGACATGTTCAATCTTCCGATTGAAAACCAGTATGCATACATCTCCAACTACCGTGTTGCACCGGTCGATTACCAGGCAGCAGGGTATTCTGACAAGGAAGACCTGTTGGATACCTATGTGGATGGTGTACTGGACACCGTTACCGTCAATGGAGAGGTCTACGGCCTGCCCTTGGAACTAACCAACTGGGCAATCTATGTGAACAAGAAGATCTTCCGCGATGCTGGTCTCAACCCTGAGACCGATTATCCCAAGACATGGGAAGAGATGGCTGATGTCTCTGAGAAGCTCGTCATTCGTGACGGGGATATCCTCATCCGTCGTGGATTTGACTTCCGCTATCCCTACTATTTGACGTTCTTTGTACCCATGGTTGAACAGCTTGGTGGAGAGCTTATCAGCAGTGATGGCAAGCAGGCCATTGTTGGTGATGAGGCTTGGCTCAAGGCTCTTACCTACATGCAGGAGTGGGGTCCTTCTGGACGTAATCTTGGTTCCCCCACCTACAAGAATGCCCGCAAATTGTTTGATTTGGATAACAATGATATGGCAATGGCCCATAGCGGTCTTTACCAGCAGGGAAGGATTGCCGAAGACAACCCTGAGTTCTTTGAGAGTGGTGAGTGGATGGTAATCCCATACCCTGTGTTCGAGGATGCCGTTCGTGATGTGGCAGCTTGCTACTATGGTCACTTCTTCATGGTGAATGCAGACAGTGATCCCAATGTACAGAAGGCAGCTTGGAAGTTGGCAGGATTCCTGCTCAGCCATGGAGAGGATTACCTCACCCGTGGTGGAAACATCATCCAGCCTACCAAGGCACTGTTTGCAAGCGATACACTGAAGAACATGCCCTACAGCGATGTGTTCATCAATGACATGGAACGCTCCCACATGATCTATTACGGAGCAAACTCAGCAGAGATCCAGACCCAGATCCGCTATGCGGTAGAGTCGGTCATGCTTAGTGGTGTTAGTCCTCAAAAGGCCCTGGCAACACTTCGCTCTGCTGTTCAAGAGATTGTTGACGAACAGTAACCAACACTCGGTCCTGCCCCTCACGGCAGGACCGATTCCTTGACCATCAATCTGTAGGAGTACTTCATGGGTTTGAAAAAATACCGAGGCATCGAGAAAAAACAGGCTCGGTGGGGATTCTTCTTCGTGGTTCCCTCCATGCTTTTTTTCTCCCTGTTCAGTTTTTATCCGATTATCAACGCCTTTTACACCAGTTTCTTCGATAAGCGTGCGCTGAGCAAGGCTCCGCCGGCATTCCTGGGTTTGGGAAACTACATCAGGCTCTTCGATCCCAGCCGTGCAGCGAGTGAGCTTTCTTTTCTCAATAGCTTGAGAGCCACATTGGTCTTTACGGTAGGGACATTCATCCCTCTCTTGATTATCAGCCTCTTGCTTGCCGTGTTTATCAGCAATCTCGGTAGCAGAAAGGCAAAGAAATTCCTACAGATTGCATATTATACCCCTGCAATCCTATCCAGTGTGGTTGCAGCAACCATCTGGATGATCATCTTTGACCCAAGAGGATTGGGAAACCAGTGGGTCAATGCCCTGATGAATACCCCGGGAGTCGACCACCGCTGGCTTGTGGACCCTGTCATGGAACAGGTCTCCACCATGGTCATCTACTTCTGGAAATACATAGGCTATTTTGTCATTCTCTTCATCACCGGGTTGGCTTCCATCCCCCCCACCATCTATGAAGCTGCAACCATCGATGGGGCAAGCAAGAACCAGGTGTTCTGGCGTATCACGCTTCCCCTGCTCAAACCTACGGTGGTATTGGTCTCTGTCATGGCAATGTTGCAGTGCCTGAAGACATTCAGCACCCAGTATATGCTGTACACCAACGGGGCGCCACGTGCCCCAATCAATGTAATCACATTCAATATCTATGTAACCGGTATCCAGCAACAGTACCTTGGCAGGGCAAGCGCAATGAGTGTCGTGCTCTTCGTTCTGATGTTGTTGCTTACCTTGTTGCAGTTCAATACAACCAAAAGTGAACAGGTGGAGTACTAGATGAAGCAGATATCCAAGAAAATACACGGCAACAACATCGTCATCTGGATGATCTTGACTCTGATGCTTTTGTTTACCCTGACCCCGATCATCTTCATGATCAGCGCATCCATGATGGAGAGAACCCAGATCATGCGCATGCCGTTCTCATGGATTCCCGAATCCTTCAACAGTGAGAACTTCATCAAGGCAGTTGCTGGAAATGATCAGACATTCATATTTGTCAGAAATCTCTCCAACTCACTCTTCGTGAGTGTTACGGTGGCCATTACCACTGTCCTGATTGCAAGCCTCACCGGCTATGGTTTGGCAAAATTCCGGTTTCGTGGACGAAATACCATCTTTATCATGATCATGGCCACCATGATGATTCCCTTTGAGGCGATCATGATCCCGCTCTATATGGTTGTCATGATGCTCAGGATCCAGAATACCTATACCGGTTTGATTCTTCCCTTCCTGGTTAGTGCCTTTGGTGTATTCCAGATGCGCCAGTACCTTACCACGTTTCCCACAGAATTCCTTGACGCTGCTCGTGTCGATGGGATGGGGGAGTTTGGGATCTATTGGAGGATTGTCCTGCCAAACTGTATGCCGGTTATCGCAACGCTCTCCATTCTCTCCTTCCGTAGTCAGTGGGACAATCTACTCTGGCCGCTCTTGGTGAGCCAGAGCGAGAAGATGAAGACGATTCCGCAGTACATAAGTTCCTTTGCGCTTGAGCGTAACACCGATGAAGGTGCAATGATGGCTGCAGCCCTGCTTGCATCGATCCCCATGTTTGTACTATTCATGTCATTGACCAAGTATTTCATTGGTGGGTCGGCAGTCTATGAGTCAAGGAAGGGTTGAGTATGTTTGAATTTCTCTCTACTGATCTGAAAGAAGGGGATGCGGATTTTTCGGTGCTGGGATCTTTCGCTGACCATCTGGTTTTCAGTCCCCCAAAGGATTCCTTCTCCCGTTACCTCTTTATAAGCAGGTCGGAGACTGCCCGCAATGAAGCAAGGTCGAAGGGAATGGGAGTACTCGATTGGGAAGGGTCCCTTGAAGCACATACGATTGAAACCTTGCTGGCAACGTACGATCCTGTTCTCAGCGACAAGCACACGCTTTTGCTTTTCGACATGGGTAATGTGGTAGTGAACAATATCTCAATGCTTGGGAAGATTTCCCGCCTCTTGGGAATCGAGAAACAAGCACTCATTGCTGATTATCTCCATTACGATTTTCCCTTGATGGAAGGCGTGGTCTCTGAAGAGCAGTACTGGCAGCATATCACGCATGTCTTTGGGCTGCCTGTTGATGGTAATCCGTTTGCCGATGTGTTCAAGCCAGTGTTCAACGACCCTGTAGTTTCCCTGATACGATCATTGCGCTCAGAAGGGAAGCGGGTGGTATGTGCAAGTAATACCATCCAAAGTCATTGGGAAATACTTGAGGAAATGGGAGCGCTTGCATTGTTCGACAAAGTCTATGCCTCCCATGAGATGGGTTTGAGCAAGCCATCGCTTCAGTTCTATGCAAGCATACTTGAAGAAGAAGGCGTCTCTGCAGAGCAGGCGTTTTTCATCGATGACAGGAAGGACAACATACAGGGCAGCAGGAGCCTTGGTATTGCAAGCCTCCTCTATGCAGACCTCCCCACGGGAACAAAGGATGAGAGGCTTTCCAGAGTCTTTAGAGGGTATCTACCTCGTCCCTGAACTGGGTCGGGGTCTTACCGATAAAGCGTTTGAAGATCTTTGCAAAGTAGCCTGGGGTCGGGAATCCACAATTGGTGGCAATTTCGCTGATATTCAACTTGGGGTCCTTCATCATGATGGCCGACTGGTTTATCCTGTATGCATTGAGGTACTGCAGGAAGTTCAATCCAGTGACCTCTTTGAAGAGACGACTGAGATGACTTTCAGAAAGATCGAGGTAGGCTGCTGCCTCCTGAAGACCTACCGGTTCTGAGTAGGTCTCTGCGATATAGGCGATGGTTGCGTTGATTACGTGGTTTCCAGCTTGCTTGGGAAGCGGTATGAGCTCACTTTGCGAATGTTCCTTTTTCTTCAGGTCTTCATACTCGCGATCCTCTTCCTGTAATTTCCTCACCAAGGAGGCGAGTGTCTCCTCCAGCTCCTCATCATCGATTGGCTTAAGCAGGTAGTCGAATACCCCAAGGCGGATAGCACTCTTCATATAGGAAAAGTCGGCATGTCCGGTCAGGATGATGGCATGGTTTACAGGACAGTTGCTGAGCATGGTAAGTCCATCCTGGGCAGGGAGGCGAATGTCGGTGATGACGATATCGGGCTCCTTTTCCTTGATCAGGTTCTCTCCGCTCAGTCCGTCAGAGGCGGTGCCTACCAATTCCAGACCAAGGAGGTCCCATCGAATCGAGGAGACAATCTCCTCACGGACGATCTGCTCATCTTCTACGAACACGACACTGTAACTCATTGCATCTCTTCCTTTATTGCTTCTTCGTCCGGGAAGGAGATAGTCGCCCAAGTCCCTTCACCCTCTTTCGATTTCAGGGAGAAGTGCAGCTTCCTTCCATATTTGAGAAATAATCTTCTATATACATTGTATACACCAACGTGTGGCGAGTTGGCAAGTTCGTCAAGGTTGTCAGGCAAGCGATCAGGAGGGAATCCGACTCCATCATCAACAACTGTGATGGATATTCTCTCTTCTGTTCTTTCCACACGGACACTGAGATTCCAGCTTCCCACCTTCGGTTCCAATCCATGGATGATTGCATTCTCAACCAATGGCTGGATGATGAGCTTTGGGGTTTTTATATGCTTGCAGCTGGGATCTAGGTATATTTCGGTAGTCAGTTTGTCAGCAAATCGTAGCTTCTGGATGGTGAGGTAGGACTCTATAAGCGCCATACTCTGTTCAAGTGTTGCCTCACTCTCCCTGTTATCGATTGAGGAACGGAGCAGTTTTCCCAGCTTGACGGTAATGGTGTAGATATCCTCTTCACCATGGAGACGTGCCAGTGCCTTGATCGTATTGAGGGTATTGAAGAGGAAATGGGGATTCATCTGGCTCTCAAGAGCCTTCCTTTCCGCTTCACTCAGTTTGGCCTGCTCTTCACGGGTTAGGTCAAGGAGGCTGATGATCTGCTTGATCATGACATTGAATGAGTGTTCCAGCTGGCTGAATTCGCGTATAGCACTGCTGACTTCCCGATGCTCCAGTTCCCCCTGTTCCACCTCTCTCATACGCTTTGCAAGATTCTTGATCGGGCGTGCAATCGAACGAGAGAACAGGTAGGAGAGCCCCAAAGCAAGCACCACACCAATAATCATAGTGGTACTGAAAGCGGACAACCAGTTTTCCATGCTCTGGAAGAAGGGTGCGCTGCTGAGTGAACCTACCAGATGGAGGCCGGTATTCCCAATCGGTGAGATAGCTATGATGGAGGTGTCAGAGGGAAGTGAGCGGGGAGTGTAATCGCCTTCAAGTGAATTGAGCGCCGGAAAACGGTCGAAGGATCCAAAACGCTCAGGATGAACGAGGCTGGTAGCATAAAAGGACTTGGTGTCGACCAGCAGCATGTCAGTGAGGACATGGTCACTGTTTACCTGGGGGGAGAGTGCATCTGCATACATATCCACCACAAGGTAGCCAAGGTTTGTCCCCTCCTGGTCATAGACACGACGAAGGATGGAAGCGACAACCTGTCTTCCGTTTTCTGCTATCCTATGACTCTGGATGCTGATCAGACTTGCAGTAGGGGAAACCTGGCTGTTCTGGTTTATGATGGAAGCCATGTCCCAGTCATTGCCCTGGTAGCGTAGGTCGTAGACCTCGGGAAAGACATGGGTGGAGACCCTGACCTTCCCACTATTGCTGACAAGATTTGCGCTGGCAAGGTAGATATCTCCATGCATGACGGTAAATAGCAGCTCATACAACTCGCGGCTTTGTGACGATTCTGCTTCAAGGATATCTGCCTTGAGTATCTCCACAACCAAGGGGTTGGTGGAGAGTTGGTATGCTTTATGGCGATAGGATTCAAGGGCTTGGGCAACGGTACTGGCATCACGAGTGGTCATATTCATTGCCTGTCTCATCAGATACCGTTCTTGATTCGTATTCCCTGCAAGTGCATAATAGGCAGAGAACAGTCCCAATGGAACAATAAGAACGATAAGGAAGTAGAGAAAGAGCAGTGTGAATAGGTTTGGCTTGTGATGATTGCCCCAGGTGAATTTCATGGAAGCAGTGTATCGGCAATCAGAGAGGGAAGCAATATTGCAAAGCGAAACGAATTTTTATTGCATAAACATACTGTTTTATGAATAGCAGGGTTGACAAGCATCGTCAAAGAGCGATACAAACAAGAAACAGCATACTAGGCTGTTCTTGAGGAGAGTACCTTGAACGCGTTCACTATGCAGGTGCAGCAGCACCGCCCATTTGCAAGGAATCGGAAGACGCAGGGCTATACAAGCTCCTGTAGTTCTATGTGTGACACCACTTCTTTTTCTGTCCCTTCCTTGCTTCTAGTCCTAGCGCGTCTTATTCTAACCCTCCTCCCCCTTCTTTCCCTCATTTCCCTTCTTATTGTAGTAAGCCTAATTATTCTCTGACCACGGCTGCAATCGCTGGTTGCATGGACCGTGGATGGAAGCCCCCGAAGTACCGGGGAGCAATCGCTTATACCCAAATATCATATGAAGGAGTGAAATCTTAGATGAATACCAAAGAAAAACGTTACACACTGGCAATTCTGGTTAATAACCATCCTGGTGTACTCATGCGTGTTGTATCGCTGTTCAGTCGCAGAGGCTACAACATTGACAGCCTCTCGGTTGGTGAGACCGAAAATGAGGAATTCAGCCGAATCACCATTGTGGTCAGCGGAGACCGGCCGGTTGTTGAACAGATCAAGAAACAGGTCGGCAAGCTGTATGATGTGAAGCGGGTCTATGAGATGGCAGGGGAGAAAAGCCTTCAGCGTGAGCTGGTGATGGTCAAGGTCTCCACCAGGCATGATGACCGATCCCAGGTCATTGAGCTTGCTGAGATATTCAAGGCAAAGATCAATGATGTCACCTCTTCTACCATAACCCTTGAGATGACCGGAAGCCTTGACAAGATTCAGTCCTTCCTGGATTTGATGGCCCCATTCGGGATTGTGGAGATGGCCAGGACCGGTATCACGGCCCTGGAGAGGGGTGCAAGGGCGCTGAGCTCGATCGGTTTCAGCGAGGATGAAGAATAAGCATACTAACGCGCCAAACGGTGCGAACCATAACGGAGGATAGGAAGTAATGAGCACAATGTACTATGATTCACAGGCAGATCTCTCAGTTCTAGACGGCAAAAAAGTTGCCATCATCGGATATGGCAGCCAAGGCCATGCACACGCATTGAACCTGCACGAGAGTGGGGTGGATGTTGTCGTAGGTCTCTACAAAGGTTCAAAGAGCTGGAAGATTGCTGAAGAAGCAGGCTTGCAGGTTGCAACCGCTGAGGAAGCAAGTGCCATGGCTCAGGTCATCATGATGTTGCTGCCGGATGAGAGGCAGGCAAAGATCTACCATGACAGTATCGAGAAAAATCTGACTGCAGGCAAATACCTCGCATTCGCACATGGATTCAATATCCACTTTGGACAGATTGCACCTCCTTCTGACGTGAACGTTATCATGATCGCACCAAAGGGTCCTGGCCACACGGTCCGCACCCAGTTCCAGGAAGGCAAGGGCGTTCCTTCCCTGATTGCAATCAACCAGGATCCCAGCGGTGATTCCAAGGATGTGGCACTTGCCTATGCAAAGGGCCTTGGTGCAGGTCGTGCAGGTATCTTTGAAACCACATTCAAGGAAGAGACAGAGACCGACCTCTTTGGTGAACAGGCTGTGCTTTGTGGTGGTGTAACCGCCTTGATCAAGGCTGGATTCGACACCTTGGTGGAAGCCGGCTACCAGCCTGAGATGGCATATTTTGAGTGTTGCCATGAGATGAAGCTGATCGTTGACTTGATCAACCAGGGCGGACTCTCTTACATGCGTTACTCAATCAGCGATACCGCTGAGTACGGGGATTACACAACAGGTCCAAAGATCATCACCGATGAGACCAAGAAATCCATGAAGCAGGTCCTTACAGACATCCAGGAAGGGACATTTGCCCGCAACTGGCTGCTTGAGAACCAGGTTGGCCGACCCTACTTCAATGCAAAAAAGCGTATTGAAAAGGAAAGTCTGTTGGAGAAGACAGGTGAAAAGCTTCGCTCACTGATGAGCTGGCTGAAAAAGTAACAAAACCAAAACTCTTAATAATACCGGGAAGGACACTATGGAAAAGGACAGAATCTATATCTTTGATACTACACTGAGAGACGGCGAACAGGCTCCTGGATACAGCATGAACCTGGAAGAGAAAATTCGCATGGCCCTACAGCTAGAGGCCCTCGGTGTGGATATCCTAGAAGCCGGGTTTGCCATAGCGTCTCCCGGTGACTTTGCCAGCGTTCAGGCTATCAGCAAAGAGGTGAAGGACGTCACCGTCGCCTCCCTCTCAAGAGCCTTGGAGAGAGATATTGAAGTAGCTTGGGAAGCGGTGAAACACGCAAGAAGGCCCAGGATTCACACCTTCCTCGCAACCAGCGACCTCCATCTGGAGTTCAAGCTGAAGATGAGCCGCGAGGATGCCTTGAAGCGTTCCGCCGCCATGGTGAAGTTTGCTCGTAACCTTACCGACAATGTTGAGTTCTCCCTGGAGGATGCAACAAGGACTGACCTTGACTACATGTGCAAGGTTGTTGAGGAAGTGATCAAGGCAGGGGCAACTGTAGTGAATCTGCCGGATACCGTCGGGTATGCAACCCCTGATGACATGACCAGGATGGTTTCCACCGTCATGAACAAGGTACCCAATGTGGACAAGGCCATCCTTGCAGTCCACTGTCACAATGATCTGGGCCTTGCAGTCGCCAATAGCCTTGCTGGATTGAAAGCTGGAGCACGCCAGGCAGAGTGTACCGTCTGCGGTATCGGCGAGAGAGCAGGCAATGCAGCTGTTGAAGAGTTGGTGATGGCCATCAGGACCAGAAATGATGACTACCCATTCTCCTATCAGGTACGCACTGAGGAGATATCCCGTTCAAGTCGTCTGCTCTCACAGATCACCGGTGTCAAACCGAACCCTTCCAAGGCAATTGTAGGTGCAAATGCGTTTGCCCATGAGAGCGGTATCCACCAGCATGGCATGATGGCAAACAGCTTGACCTATGAGATTATGACCCCGGAGAGTGTAGGGGTGATGACTACCAGTCTTGTGCTGGGTAAGCACAGCGGGCAACACGCCTTCGAGAAGCGTCTCATTGATCTTGGCTATGCGTTAGGTAAGGAAGAGGTGAAGACCCTCTTCTCAGAATTCAAGAATCTCGCAGACCGAAAGAAAACCATCACCGATCGTGATCTTATTGCCTTGGTGGAGACTTCCAGCCAGAGTAGCCCGGTAATCTGGGAGCTTGAGCGTTTTGTGGTCAACAGTGGCAATCTGATGACCAGTACTGCCTGTGTCACGCTGCGAAAAGGGGAGAAGACCTACCAGGAGGTTGCACTCGGTACCGGTCCAGTCTATGCAGCACTCAGGGCAGTGGAGAAGATTATCCGTCATCCCTTCAGTCTGGAGGACTACAGCTTGCAGGCAGTCACCGAGCACCGGGATGCTCTTGGAGAAGTCCATGTGAAGATCACCGATGGACATGGTATGTACCGTGGACGTGGTGTAAGCACCGACGTTATCGAGGCTTCGATTCTCAGCTGTCTTGCTGCAGTGAACCGTATGCTGGATGAGGCATCCTCGATCTCGGGTGGGGGGTCACTCAAACCCACCACTTCACCAAGTTTTGAGAACGACATGTTGCGTTCTCACTCAGATAAGGAGAAAGACCGAGGTGATGCATAAGATAGATTTATTTGACTCAACCCTCCGTGATGGGAGCCAAGGCGAGGGAATCAGCTTCTCGGTGGAGGATAAGCTGAAGATTGTGAAGGCCTTGGATTCACTGGGAGTTGCCTACATTGAGGCAGGTAATCCTGGATCGAATCCCAAGGACCTGGAGTTCTTCCACCGCGCTGAGCAGCTCTCCCTCTCCCATGCAACCTTGGTCGCCTTTGGTTCCACGCGGAGAAAGAACAGCACTGCAGCGGACGATCCCAATCTGAAAAACCTTGCTAGTGTAAAAACCAAGGTGGTATCCATCTTCGGCAAGAGTTGGAAGCTCCATGTCACTGATGTGATTCGCACCACGCCTGAAGAGAACCTTGCGATGATCCGTGACAGCATACAGTTCATTACTGAGAGCGGAAGTGAAGTGTTCTTCGATGCTGAGCACTACTTTGATGGATATCTCGATGACAGCGAGTATGCAAAGGCTACCTTGCAGGCTGCCCTGGACGGGGGAGCCTCCACCCTGGTGCTCTGTGAAACCCGTGGTGGCTTGATACCCAGTGAAGTAGCGCGTATCACTGCTGAGACTGCAGAGGCTTTCCCTGGAATCCCTCTCGGAATCCATGCTCATGATGATATTGGCTGCGGCGTTGCCAGTTCCATAGCTGCAGTTGAATCTGGTGCCATTCAGGTACAGGGAACCTTGCTCGGGTTTGGAGAGCGATGCGGAAATGCAAACCTTGCAACGGTTGCAGGAATTCTCGGGACCAAGCTTGGTATGGATTGTCTCTGTGGAGAGAGTCTTGAACAGCTGACGGCAACCAGCCGGCAGGTTGCTGAGATCGCAAACGTCCGCATCATTGGTGGGGCTCCCTTCATCGGGAAGAGTGCCTTTGCCCATAAGGGTGGCATGCATATCGATGGGGTGCAGAAGAACCCTCTCTCATTTGAACATATCGATCCTTTACAGGTTGGCAATGAACGCAGGCTCCTGATGAGCGAGGTTGCCGGAAGGGCCTTGATGCTTAAGCGAATCGCCCGAGTGATGCCCGACCTTGACAAGGACGATCCGGTTACGGTGAGCCTCATGGATGAGCTCAAGCAACTTGAGGCAGAGGGCTACCAGTTTGAAGGAGCCGAGAGCAGCTTCGATTTGGTGATCAGACGACACTTGAAGATGTATAAGCCCTATTTCTCACTGGTACACTACCAGACCATCGGCAGCAGCCCCTATGCGGACCCACTCAGCGATGCAACCCATGCCGCTGTTGTCAAGGTAAAGGTAGGGGGAGAGAGTGCCATCACTGCCGCAGAGGGTGAAGGTCCGGTCAATGCCCTTGACCAGGCACTGAGAAAGGTTCTTGAACAATTCTATCCAACCCTCAAGCGCGTACATTTGACCGACTACAAGGTAAGGGTCTTGGACTCGGCTGGAGCAACTGCCAGTAAGGTAAGGGTTCTCATTGAGTCCACCGATGGAAATGAGACTTGGACCACCATCGGGGTCAGCAGGGACATCATCGAGGCCAGTTGGTTTGCCTTGAGTGATAGTATCGAGTATAAATTAATTGCCGAGGGAATTGAGCCCTCGGTTGAATGAAGGAAGGAGACACCCCATGGGTATGACAATGACACAGAAAATCCTGGCCCACCACGCCAAACTGGAGAGCGTACGCGCTGGACAGTTGATTATGGCGGACCTGGATATGGTACTGGGCAACGACATTACGGCTCCAGTTGCCATCAACGAATTTGGAAAATTCGGCAAGGAGACGGTATTTGACAAGGATAAGGTTGCCCTTGTCCCAGACCACTTCTCCCCGAACAAGGATATCAAGGCAGCAGAGCAGTGCAAGGCACTTCGTTGTTTCGCACACGACCATGAGATCACCAACTATTTTGATGTAGGCCAGATGGGTATTGAGCATGCCTTGCTTCCAGAGAAAGGATTGGTCGGGGCAGGAGATTTGGTCATCGGGGCAGATAGTCATACCTGTACCTATGGTGCCTTGGGCGCATTCTCCACAGGTGTTGGTTCCACTGACATGGCTTGCGGAATGGCTACCGGCCAAGCTTGGTTCAAGGTGCCGACCGCCATCAAGTTCAATCTTACCGGCTCATTCGGACCTCATGTAAGTGGAAAGGACCTGATCCTCCATATCATTGGGATGATTGGGGTGGATGGGGCACTCTACCAGAGTATGGAGTTCAGTGGGGAAGGGGTGAAGAACCTTACCATTGATGACCGTTTCACCATCGCAAACATGGCCATCGAGGCCGGTGCCAAGAACGGAATCTTCCCTGTGGATGAGGTAACCCTGGAGTATTTGAGGGCACACTGTCCGAAGGAACCTGCCATCTACGAGGCAGATAGTGATGCTGAGTATGAGAGGGTGATTAATATCGACCTCGGCACAGTGAAGAGCACAGTTAGCTTCCCTCATCTCCCGTCCAACACCAGGACCATTGATGAAGTAGGTGAGGTGAGAATTGACCAGGTTGTCATCGGAAGCTGCACCAACGGACATATCAGTGACCTGAGACAGGCAGCAGCCATACTCAAGGGCAAGAAGATCGCGAAGCATGTCCGTACCCTGATCTTCCCTGCAACACAGGAGATATGGAAGCAGGCAATGCATGAAGGGCTCTTCGATATCTTCATCGACAGCGGTTGTGCTGTTTCCACTCCCACCTGTGGTCCCTGTCTTGGCGGACATATGGGAATCCTCGCAGAAGGGGAACGGGCGGTGAGTACCACCAACCGTAACTTTGTGGGAAGAATGGGTCATGTGAAAAGTGAAGTCTATCTTGCCAGTCCGGCCGTTGCCGCTGCAAGTGCGATCGCAGGATATATCGCCGATCCTGCAAAGGTTATGGAGGAGTAAAATGCAAGCCAAAGGAACGGTTTTTAGATATGGGGACAACGTCGATACCGATGTAATCATCCCAGCGAGGTATCTCAATACCTCCAATCACAAGGAGTTGGCCTCCCACTGCATGGAGGATATCGACCAGAATTTCATCAAACAGGTGAAAGAGGGCGATATCATGGTAGCTGACAAGAATTTTGGTTGTGGTTCAAGCCGTGAGCATGCTCCCATAGCCATCAAGGAAAGTGGGATCAGCTGCGTAATCGCAAGAACATTTGCAAGAATCTTCTACCGCAACGCAATCAATATCGGGCTCCCCATCCTTGAATGCCCTGAGGCCTGTGACGGGATCAAGGCAGGGGATGTGGTCAGTGTGGATTTCAATACTGGTACCATCACCAATGAGAGTACAGGGGATGTGTTTCATAGTGAGCCATTTCCTCCCTTCATGCAGGACCTGATCGCTAGTGGTGGGCTTGCCGGTTATATCGCAAAAGGGGGAGGCAAGGCATGAAGAAACATATTGCACTCGTTCCCGGCGATGGGATCGGACCAGATATCGTGAGAGAGGGCGTAAAAGTCCTTGACGCGGTCGCAAAGAAATTCTCCCATGAGTTCACTACCAGTAGCTATGATGCAGGTGGTGTGGCCCTCGATAATGTAGGAATTCCCCTTCCTGATGCCACCCTTGAGGGGTGCAAGCAGAGTGACGGGGTGCTTCTTGGGGCAGTTGGTGGACCGAAGTGGGATACCCTTCCTTCCCACCTCAGACCAGAGAAAGCCCTGCTTGGCCTGCGTGGCGGCATGGGGTTGTTCTGCAACTTACGCCCTGCAATCCTTTACAAGCAACTCGCTGATGCCTGCCCCCTGAAGAGCGAGATCATCGGTGATGGACTGGATATCATGGTGGTTCGTGAACTCACCGGTGGTATCTACTTCGGCGAGCGTGGTCGCACTGAGGACAGTGCCTATGATACCATGGCATATACAGTAGCTGAGATTGAGAGGATCGTACGAAAGGGGTTTGAGATTGCCCAGAAGCGCTCAAAGCGCCTATGTAGTGTAGACAAGGCAAATATCCTCAATTCAAGCCAGCTCTGGAGAGAGGTGGTACAAAGAATACAAAGTGAGTACCCTGATGTGGAAGTAAGCCACATGTATGTCGATAATGCTGCCATGCAGTTGGTACGTAATCCTAGGCAGTTCGATGTGATTGTAACCTCGAACATGTTTGGGGATATCCTCAGCGATGAGGCAAGCCAGATTACTGGTTCCATTGGTATGCTGCCATCTGCTTCCCTGGCTGAAGATGGGTTTGGCATGTATGAGCCGATACACGGCAGTGCACCAGATATTGCAGGTAAGGACCTGGCCAACCCGATCGCTACCATACTCTCGGTTGCCATGATGTTGCGCTACAGCTTCTCCCTCTCTGAAGAAGCTGATGCAATTGAGAAGGCAGTCAGTTCGGTGTTGGATGCAGGGTACCGCACAGCAGATATTTACACCGACGGCATGAAAAAGGTCGGTACGAGTGAGATGGGCAACTTGATAGCCCAGGCCCTGTAAAGGGAGGAGGATATTATGGACGAAAGCAAGAGACGTTCAGCACAAATGACTGAGGGAGCCGATAGGTCCCCCCACCGGTCACTGATGAAGGCACTGGGATGGACAGATCGCGAAATCCACATGCCGATCATTGGTATCGTGAATGGGGCCAATGAGATCATCCCTGGACATATTCACCTTGATAGAATTGTCAACGCTGTAAAGAGCGGGGTACGCCAAGCTGGGGGGAACCCTGTATCGTTCCCTGTTATTGGGGTATGTGATGGTATTGCAATGGGTCATACAGGAATGAAATACTCTCTGGCAAGCCGTGAGGTCATCGCTGATTCCATCGAGATCATGGCAACAGCCCATCCCTTTGATGCTCTGGTTTTCGTCCCTAACTGTGACAAGATTGTCCCTGGAATGTTGATGGCGGCAGCCAGGATGAACATCCCTTCCATTTTTGTCTCCGGTGGACCGATGCTTGCCGGTAAGATTCCAGGCGACAGCTCCTGTGGGACGAGCCTTTCGGTCATGTTTGAGAAAGTGGGAAGCCATGCAGCTGGACTGATCAGTGAGGAAGAGTTGCTCTCCTATGAGAACAATGCCTGTCCGACCTGTGGGTCTTGTAGTGGCATGTTTACCGCAAACAGTATGAACTGCCTGACCGAAGCCATTGGAATGGGACTCCCCGGCAATGGAACCGTACCCGCTGTCTACAGTGCTCGTGACCGGCTTGCCAAGGAAGCAGGATACCAGATCATGGAATTGTTGAAAAAGAACATCCGCCCCCTTGATATCATGACCAAGGAAGCGTTTGCCAATGCGATGGCCGTTGATATGGCCTTGGGATGCAGTACCAACACCATGCTCCATCTACCGGCAATAGCCCATGAGGCTGGTGTCGACCTGGATATCTTCATGGCGAATGATATTGCTGCCAAGGTACCCAATCTTTGCCATCTTGCCCCAGCTGGTCCTGACCACATCGAGGACCTCTATGAGGCTGGTGGTGTACTTGCAGTGATGAGAGAACTGGGAGAGGCCGGACTGCTCAATGCAAACCTGCCAACGGTGAGTGCGAAGACGATCGGGGAACTCTATAGTGCAGCACCCATCTACAACCATGAGGTCATTCGACCCATCGACAACCCGTTCAGCAAGACCGGGGGTATCGCCGTACTTAGGGGAAACCTTGCTCCCGATGGGGCTGTGGTGAAGCGAAGTGCTGTTGATGAGAAAATGTTGGTGCATAAAGGACCAGCGAGAGTATTTGAGAGTGAGGAAGATACCATCAAGGCGATCTTTGCTGGAGAGATCAAGGCAGGGGACGTTATCGTTATCCGCTATGAGGGACCGAAGGGAGGCCCGGGGATGCGTGAGATGCTCAGTCCCACCAGTGCAATTGCCGGTATGAACCTGGACAAGGATGTTGCCTTGATCACTGATGGCCGCTTCAGTGGTGCCACCCGGGGAGCTTCCATCGGACATGTCAGCCCTGAGGCTGCTGAGGGTGGTCCCATCGCCCTCGTCCAGGAAGGGGACACGATCAGCATTGATATACCAAAGGGTGAGCTCAGTTTGTTGGTCGATGAGAAGACACTGCTTGAACGGAAAAAGCAATGGGTCTGCAAGGAGCCGCCTATTACAACCGGGTATTTGGCACGCTATGCCAAGCAGGTAACCAGTGCTTCCACCGGTGCTGTCTTCAAGAAATGATACACTAAGAGGAGAATCTACCATGCAGATGACTGGAGCACAAATAATCATAGAATGTCTGATAGAACAGGGCGTGGATACCGTCTTTGGGTTTCCTGGAGGGGCAGTATTGCCTCTCTATGATGCCCTGTACCAGAATCAGAGCAGAATCCACCATATTCTGACCAGCCATGAGCAGGGTGCCAGCCACGCTGCTGACGGGTATGCCAGGAGCACAGGAAAGGTAGGTGTATGTATTGCGACCAGTGGACCTGGAGCCACAAACCTTGTTACCGGTATAGCCACAGCCTATATGGATAGTGTCCCCATGGTCGCCTTCACCGGGAATGTGACCGTTCCCCTTCTGGGCAAGGACAGTTTCCAGGAAGTTGATATTACCGGTATTACTATGCCAATTACCAAGCACAACTTCATTGTGAAGGATGTAGCTGACTTGGCAGAGACGATACGTACCGCCTTCAAGATTGCTCAGGAGGGCAGACCTGGTCCTGTCTTGATCGATGTTCCGAAGGATGTGACGGTCTATACCGCTGATTTCTCACCTCAGCCTATTGAGGCCTTGCAACCCCGTACTGAACGACTGAGTGAGAAAAGCATGGAACAGGCTTTGCAACTGATCAAGCAAGCCCAGAGACCGATGTGCTATATCGGTGGTGGTGTTATCAGGGCCAAGGCGAGTGAAGAGCTCTCCCAGTTCCTGGAAAATATCGACAGTCCTGCCTGTACCTCGCTGATGGGTGTTGGGGCTGTGAGCTCCCTCAGTCCTCGTTTTACCGGTTTGGTAGGTATGCATGGGACGAAAGTCTCAAACATGAGTGTTTCCGCCTGTGATCTTCTGGTGGTAATCGGTGCACGCTTCAGTGACCGGGTTGTCAGCAAAGCCAGTGCATTTGCGAAGAATGCCAAGATTATCCACATCGATGTGGACCCGGCTGAAATTGACAAGAATATCAAGACCTACTGTCACTTGATCGGGGACCTGAAAGTAGTGCTGAATGAGCTGAACAACCGTATAGTGAATCCCATGACGCATACGAAGTGGATGGAGCAGGTTGCTGAGTACAAGAAGCGATACCCAATCAGGGTGGACAGCGAGAGTGCTCGCTCCAAGGAGATCCTGAAAGCGCTGCAGAGCGTACTTCCTGAAGGGTTCTTTGCCGTTACTGAGGTTGGTCAGCACCAGATGTGGGCAGCACAGTTCCTCAAGCACCTTCAGCCTGGTCACTTCCTCACCAGTGGTGGGCTTGGAACCATGGGGTATGGAACAGGAGCTGCTATCGGTGCACAGGTAGCCAATCCTGATGCTCGCGTCATCAATGTTGCCGGGGATGGCAGTTTCAAGATGAACTGCAATGAGCTGGCTACCATTGCGCGGTACCAACTGCCGGTTATCATTCTCTTGATGAACAACCAGACGCTGGGCATGGTACGTCAGTGGCAGACACTCTTCTTCGACAGACGTTACAGTGAGACCACTCTCGATACCCCCATCGATTGGCTGAAACTTGCCGAAGCCTATGGGGTGAAGGGAATGCGTATCAGCAAGACTGATGATCCGAAGCCGATTCTTCAGGCTGCACTGGACCTGGGACAGGCAGTCCTCATTGATTGTGAGATACCTGTCGATGACAAGGTCTATCCGATGGTTGCCCCTGGTGCATCCATTGATGAGATGCTTGGTGTTGAAGAGGTAGGGGAGTAACGATAGAGATAGTGCACAAACTCAAGAAATGAAAGTTCGAGTGCTGCACAAATACTATGGATTGTGGGAAGGCGGGGTGTCCGTCTTCCCGATTCAATGTAATAGAGCTGGCTTCGAGAGAGGTCAGCTTTCTCTATGAGTTCTTCTTGTGTCATGTTTTTCTGTTGTCTGAGTTCCTTGATTGCTTGTCCAATTTCTCTGTGTTTCATGGAGAAAGTATGGATACTACAAACCTTTATATTCTAGAAAATCGTCATTGGATACTGTTTTCCTACAAGTTCCTCGATTCTTACCAATGTGCAGAAAAATTATACACATGTCTAGATTGTTTCTAGTTAATATAATATCCAGGAAAATGGGTGAATTGAGATTCCTGGAGTCTTTTTCCAGAAAACCAGCATGGAATGCTATACTGTAAGCGATCAACACGAAGAGGAGGTCGTTCATGGAAGACGTTATGAGACAGTTGTCGGCCGAAGAACTTGGGGCTCTCTGTTCCAATTTGCAAAAAGCTTGTACCAAACAACTCAGGAGTGAGGAAGCAGCCCTGTTCGGGAAACTTTCTGCGTATTATGACAAACACCATACAACCAAGCAGGAGCAGGATTACCAATCCCTGCTCGATGCAGTAAACAGGGATTTGTCTACTGGGTATGCAGAAGCAAGCAATGCTGCTGAGAAAGCCAATGACAGAGGATCGAAACGAGCACTGCTTTGGGGTGAGAAAGCTTCAAAACTCCTGAAGGCACTCATGGTACGGTATGAGAAGCAGGGCAGTGCCCTCCTTGAAAACACCAACGTGTGGGTGTGTGAGATATGTGGCTTCATATATGTAGGGGATACCCCTCCTTCCCTCTGCCCGATCTGCAAAGTTCCCAGTTTCAAGATCCACCCCATCCAGAAGGAGGCCCTCTGATGCATGCTGCAAGAAATATTTCCCTCTGCACCAAGGATTGTGTCTGTCTGTTCGTCTGTCCCACAGGTGCAACCGATACGGAAAATGGACAGATAGATTTCGCTAAATGCCAGGATGGTTGCCGCCTCTGTGTGGATGCCTGCCCAAGTCATGCAATCTATTTAGTCCCTTCGGTATATCCTGCTTCCCAGCAGAAGAGTGAAGAAGTGAGAAAGAGCTTGTTTACACTTGCGAAGAGTAAGGCAACCCAGGAGAGTCTTGCCAGAGGACTCGCTGAGGCAAGTGATGATCCTCTCTTCAAGCAGCTCATGCATGCCGTTGCAACAAGCAATCGTGTACTTGCCGAGGACTGCTATCGTGAAGCAGGGTACATCCTGCCACAGAGTGAGGCAGTAACTACATGGTTGAAGCAATTACTCAGTGAGCATGAGACTGATAAGGATTTTCCTTCTGATGCTGTGAGAACTCTGCTCGAAAAGCTGTAGGACTACTTACGTTCCTGTCTCTCTTTCAGGTAGATCAGGAAGACCCCGGTTGCCCCAATCAGGGCGGCCAGGGCAGTGGTGATCCAGAGCAGGCTCATGGAGTACGATTCGATGATCAGGCCCCCGGTTATGGGGGCTATTGCATGCCCGGTCCCCATGATGATGGGAAGGATTGCAGAGAACCGTGAGCGATGGCTGATCGGGGTATTGTTGGCCACGTAAAAATTGTCATTGGTTGCTGAAATTATTTCCCCCAACGTGTAGATCACTGTCAATCCCATAAATACAAATGGGGTGGTCGCAAAAGCAAAGAGGCCGAATCCGATTGCATAGAAAATACCAGAGAGGGTTGAATTTGCCAGAGGGTGAAAGCGTCTAAGCAAGCTTACAATAATTGGATTACATATAACCACTACGATCCCGTTTATCGCCATCATTCTCCCATACAGGGGTGCTCCCGCCTGGCCGAACAGGTTTGTGGTAAGTAGGGGAAGGGCAAACAACGTCTGGCTGTAGGCAAAGCTGAAAAAAGTAATTGAAAGTGCAAAAAGCAGGAGCCTTGGGCGGGTGAGCAAGGCCTTGAAAAGGCCTCCCTCCTCACCTTTTTCTGTAGTATCCCATCCCTTGCTCTCCTCGATCAGTTCCTTGGAGGGTTTGCTCTCCTTTATCTTGATCATGACAAGCAGCACGGAGAGAATGCCTGCTGCAGCATTCCCATAGAACAACCACTCAGGAGCTTTATAGAACAGGTACCCTGCAATGACCGGGCCGATGGAGTAGCCTACATTATGTCCAAGGTAGATGAGGCTGAATGAGACCTGACGATTTTCAATGCTGGTAACATCGGTCTTCAAAGCCTCCCGCGCAGGGTCGACCGCTCCATCGAAGAACAAACCCAGCAGGATGAAGTAGGGCACGAATGCCTCTCCCTCAAAGAATCCTGCCAGGATGAAACAGAGATCCATAAGCAGTTGGAAAACCACCAACACCGGCTTTCGCCCGATGGTATCGGCAAGTTTGCTGCCGATGAAGGAGCCAGGGACATAGAGGATGGAGGCGATGGTCATGAAGGTACCCGCTTGCAGCGGGGTATAGCCCAATCGTCTGGTGAGATAGAGTGTCAGGAATGGATAGATGAATATCCCGACAGCATTGACGACTGTTGCAAAGAAGAGAACATAAATCGGCTGCGGCAACCCTCTGTAAAGGGAGAGTATCCGCTTCATAGGACTGACTCAATGGCGAGGGCCAGTCCGTCTTCGCTGTTGCTGGCGGTACATGCGTGGGAATGTGCCTTTACCTCATCGGGTGCATTAGCCATGGCTACCGCATATCCAGCAGCGCGGAACATCCCAATATCATTGTAGTAGTCACCTACTGCCATAACGGTTCCTGGATTTACCCCATACGATTCACAGAGAGAGCGAACAGCATGGCCCTTGTCCACACCTCTTGCCAGAATTTCTATATAGCGGGGGGAGGAACTGAAGATATTCAAGGAGCTGCCGAATCGGGTCTGCAACTCTCTTTCTTGTACTCTCATATACTCATTGTCATCATGCATTGCCAAAAGCTTGAAGGGTCTCTCACTCTTGCCCAGAGTGTCACAAAGACGGTCCAGGGTGACAATACGACCTTGTGTGCGTGAAGCTTTTACTTCAACATCGTACCAGGCATTCATTTCATTCATGTACCAACTTTCATTGGTAAAAACAAAGTATTCAAGCTCAGTCTGTGCAAGGTAGGATAGGACATGCATGCATTGGTCCTCTCTGATGGGGTGTGCTTCCAATTCATTTCCGTCCTCATCGAGCACAAGTGAGCCATTGAAACACCCTAGTGGGCCGGTAATGTTCAATTCCTCTTGAATCAGGGTAAGGCTTTCTGAAATCCTGCCGCTGACAAGCGCAACAATGATACCCTTTCTCCGGGCTCGGCGAATGGCTTCTTTTGTTCTGTCGCTGATCTGATGGTTTGGATCAAGCAGGGTTCCGTCTATATCTGTACAGATGAGTTTGCATTCAAACATGCGAGCATAGTAATACAAGAGGCATTTCTTGTACAGAAGCCTGGGTTGTCGGTTTTTCCTCGGGATCCCTTAACCATATTTCTACATTTTTTTAGTGATGCATTATTTTTTGTACACAGATAGAGAGGACTCCATCAAGCGGAGTCCTCTCTGGGAAAGAAGCAATCACACTTATGCTTCCTGATACACCCTTCCGTAGAAACAGTCCAGGTAAAGTTGCTTGATCTCGCCGATCAAGGGGTAGCGGGGGTTGGTTCCCGTGCACTGGTCATCGAATGCTTTTACAGCAAGCTCGTCAACCACGGCCAGGAAGTCCTCCTCCTTGATGCCCCACTCCTTGATGGAGGAAGGTATATCAAGTTCCTTTTTCAGCATCTCAATCCCTGCAACCAAGGCCTCAACTTTCTTGTCCTGGCTGTCAGTTGCCGCTGTCTTGATGTAGGGAGTATTCTCCTGTTCATTTACCACCATGGCAATGTAGTCAGCAGCTCTAGCATATCTGCTGATAGCGGAGGGGTACTCGTACTGTGGGAAGGAAGCCTGCTTGGTCGGATTGTCAGTCGCATTGTAGCGAATGACGTTACACAACAGCAGCGCATTTGCCATACCATGGGGAATATGGAACTGGGCTCCCAGCTTATGTGCCATCGAGTGGCAGACTCCCAGGAATGCATTGCTGAATGCCATGCCCGCGATGGTGGAGGCATTGTGTACCTTCTCACGTGCCTTCTTGTCCGTCCCATCCCGATATGCCTTTGGCAGGTACTTGAAGATGACACGGGCCGCTTCAAGGCTCAATCCATTGGTATAGTCGGTGGACATGCTCGAGGCAAGAGCCTCCAAGGCATGGGTCAGTACATCAACACCACAGCTTGCGGTCAGCCCCTTGGGCATTCCCATGGCAAGCTCACTATCCACGATCGCCATGGTCGGGGTAAGTGCATAGTCTGCTATTGCGTACTTCATCCCACTTTTCTCATCAGTGATGATGGCAAAGGGAGTAACCTCACTACCGGTACCACTGGTGGTAGGTACACATACAAGCTCGGCTTTCTTTCCCATGTTCGGGAAGGCGTAGATTCTCTTCTGGATATCCATGAACCGCAATGCGAGCCCATCGAACTGAACCTCCGGATGCTCGTAGAGCAACCACATGATCTTTGCAGCATCCATCGGGGAACCACCGCCCAGTCCAATGAGAACATCGGGTTTGAAGGCATTTATTAGCTTCATTCCCTCAGTTATGGTACCCAAGGTAGGATCGGGTTTCACCTGGTGGAACGTCTCGCATTCGATACCCATGGCATCAAGCGTGTCGGTGATCTTATCCACCATACCGCTGGTGAACAGGAAGGAGTCGGTGATGATGAATGCGCGCTTCTTACCCTTCAGCTCGCCAAGGGCAACAGGCAGACAGCCGTACTTGAAATACGTCTTTGGAGGCAGTTTGAACCAGAGCATGTTTTCCCTCCTGGCAGCTTCGGTCTTGATGTTCAACAGGTGTTTGGGTCCTACGTTCTCACTGATTGAGTTGTTTCCCCAGGAACCACAGCCAAGTGTGAGGGAAGGCTCCAGGCGGAAGTTGTAGATATCCCCAATGGCTCCCTGGCTTGCTGGCATGTTCACCAACACACGACTGGTCTTTACAGTCCTACTGTAGGTGTCTACCTTCTCCGTCTCATTCTCATCAATGTAGAGGACACTGGTATGCCCGTAACCACCCAAGGCAACCAAGGTTGCTGCCATGTTGGTTCCCTCTCCATAGTTGTCACATTTATACATTGCCAATACTGGACTGAGTTTCTCGTGGGCAAAAGGCTCTGAAGCATCGGCATGTTCCACCTCCCCGATAAGGACCTTGGTGGTCTCGGGAACGGTGAATCCAGCAATCTCTGCAACCTTGGAAGCTTTCTGTCCAACAATGGCTGGGTTTACGGTTCCCCGCTTTGGGTCGAGGATGACCTTGCGAAGCATGTCAGCTTCCTTCTTTGTGAGGAATCGTGCACCACGATCAGAAAACTCTTTCTTTACTGCATCATAGATGTCCTTGTGGCAAATTACTGCCTGCTCACTTGCACAGACCACTCCATTGTCAAAGGTCTTGCTCATGAGAATTGAGCTGACAGCCATCTTGACGTCTGCGCTCTTGTCCATAAGGGCAGGGGTATTCCCTGGGCCAACCCCGATGGCGGGAATGCCGGAGGAGTAGGCGCTCTTGACCATGGAAGGACCACCGGTGGCAAGGATAAGGTTCACCAGCTTGTTTTTCATCAGGTAGTCTGTTTTCTCAATGGAGGGTTCATCGATCCAGCCGATAATGTCCTCAGGTGCCCCTGCCTTCACTGCAGCTTCCAGAATGACACGGGCTGCTTCACACGTGCACTCCTTTGCTCTTGGATGTGGGCTGAAGATGATTGCGTTACGGGTTTTCAGGGCGATCAAGCTCTTGAAGATTGCCGTACTGGTTGGGTTGGTGGTAGGGATAATGCCACAAATGACGCCTTTCGGCTCAGCAATTTTCTTGATACCGAATGCCTGGTCCACCTCTATGATTCCACAGGTCTTGTCATCCTTGTATTTGTTGAAGATGTATTCTGCAGAGAAGTGGTTCTTGATAACCTTGTCTTCCACAATGCCCATGCCGGTCTCTTTCACTGCCATTGAGGCCAACTTGATACGCTCGTCGTTTGCTGCTATTGCAGCAGCGCGGAATATGGCGTCGACCTGTTCCTGGGAATAGGTAGCGAATTTGGCTTGTGCACGCTTTACTCGTTCGATCATGTCCTGGAGTTCTTTCTGTCCTGCAAAAAGCTCTTCAGTTTGTTTCTTATCAGCCATGATGTACTCCTCGTTAGGTTTCTTGGCTACAATGTATAAAAATATATCTAATAAGGTCAATACGATTTAAAAAATAAAAGGAATAAAATGACGAAAGGAAATGCACTAAATATCAGATTAGTGCATATATAAATGAAATAAATTGGAAAATATTAAAAATAAAACAACAGAAGCATTAAATAATATTACTGAATAGAACTTAATATACTATTAAGCTAATGAGTGAGACAGCTAGTACACCCAAAACAATGAAAAGGAACAGTGGGATGTTGATTAGCTTTTTATGCGTGGCGGGAGAAGTTTTATCGGTACTTTTCCCACTTGCCGTTGCCTGCAGTGCCTGGTCCACGCGTTGTATGACAGAACCCTTTGTTTCACGGAATGATCGGGTGAGTAGGCTGAAATAGGCAAGGGTGAGGGCAAGCAGGGTGCCAGCCTTGCCTTCAATCTTTGGGTTGCTTGCGCTCAGGCTCTGGCTGGCTGAGAGGAGGGAAAGCAGGCGGAGAGCCTTGGTAAGAGCAATCGTTAGTGATCCTTCGGTGAATGCAAGCGTACCCATGCTGAACAATACCTTCCCATTTGGTTCAAACAGGCTTAACACAACCAGCGAGAAGATAAGCATAAGGGCTGGTATGATCCGGATCCTTCTCCCAGCGACCCATTGCAGGAGATACATCAGTGCGGTGATAACAGCAAGTGTGATGAGGCCCTTCGCGAGGAGGATTGCCACAATGGCAAGCAGAGAGGCAAATAGCAGGTGTTTGTGAGAGACCTTTTCTTCTGTGGGAGGTATGGAGAGGGAAAGGGTTCCCTGTGTGAGCGCTTTTCCCGTTGTCCCCCTCTGCAGATAGATCTCAGCAAGGAGTCCCAACGCAAAGCTGGTGACCATGCCCAGTGCAAGCATAAGCGGTGCGGCTATCCAGATGGAAGGACCATAGGCAATCCAGGAAGCAACCTGTAGTTGGGACAGATTGCTTACAAAGGCCCCAAGCAGGGAACAGCCAACAAGACTTACCCTGATCCCAAGAAGTTGCTTCGCCCCTTTCATGGCGATACCGCTGCTCAGGGTACCTGCAAGGGAAATCAGGAAGAGGTAGGAGAAGAGTGTTCCGCTTACCATGCCTTGGCCGACTGCCTTGAGTAGCAGGATAATGAAGAAAGGACCGAAGGACATGCCATCGAGGATGATAAGGAGGGGGAGGTTTGCCAATCCCAAACGAAGGAAGGGAAGGGGTTTGGGAATGAGGTACTCCAAGGTGGAAAGCAGGAGGGTTGTAGCACTGATGAAGGCTATTTTTTTCTCAGTTTGCGACATCATCAACCTCCAGATTCTCGCTGTTGCTGCCTACGATGGTAAGCAGCACCTGGTTTGGAAGGCACGCGATCCAGGAGCGTGCATTTGAAATGGGTTTCTGGAAGGTGCAGCTCTTGGTGGGGCAGGCTGAGTCCTCGATGTGGGCGTGACCATCCTCGATGACTATATGGGTCTCCCCCAGTGGCCCCTGTACGGTAATCTCACGATCGACATCGAGACTGTAGCGGTAGGTGGCTTCACTGCTCTGGACCTGGACATACCCGCTTCCGCCGCTGGCAGTCTGCCTGCTGATGGCAACAAGGGCAAGGATGCAGAGGGCAAGGATGAGTGTGTCTCCAATGAGGGTTTTCCACCTGAGTTTCATTGGCCAAGTGTAGCGTGGAAGCCCAACCAGTGCAATAGACGGGTGTTTTGGTCGGATATCTCCACACGCGTGCAGAATGGATGAACTATGTGATTGTCAGCTGTTGTATTTGACAGCCAGTACACACCCTGTCTATTATTAAGAGGAAATGTGAAGATAATGTGGAGATATGTGTTGAATCCACAAGAATGCTTGTCAGACGAGCAAAGGTATGGTGATGTTGCATTATGAAGATGATTTATGTCGTTGACCCCACAGTTGAGGATCGAGAAGGGGTGAAACAGTATCTCGAGCTTTCAGGATACGAGGTGCATGTGTTTGAGGATTTGCATGCTGTTCAGGTAGCCATAAGCCGTCAAGTTCCTGACTTGATGCTCCTGGAAGTACAGTTCTCTGATGGGGATGGGTTCAGTTACATCAAGAAAATGAAGCAGACCCATTCATTTCCGGTCATCTTCGTGACAAGCAGGGTTGCTGAGAGTGATCGCATCCTGGGTTTTGAGTTGGGGGCTGACGACTATGTATGCAAGCCGTTCAGCTTCAAGGAGCTGGTGCTCAGGGTGCACGCACTGTTTCGCCGAATTGATGTCAGTGTTTCCTCCTACCGGGGAGGATCAACATGGGTGTTGGCAGGGTCTGTATTGCAGTTCGACGAGGTAAGTCACCTCTTCACCTTGGACGGATCGCAGATACCGCTTACAGCTGCAGAGTGGAGAATTATGAGTTACTTGGTGAGCAATAGTGGAATCCTCATCACCCGCTCACAGATATTGGAGCACTGCTTTGACTATAGTTTTGAGTCGTATGACCGAATTGTCGATACCCATGTGAAGAATATGCGTGCAAAGATGGGTCCCATGGGACCACAGTGGATCGAGACAGTCAGGGGATATGGTTACCGGTTTGCCGGTAAGAGTACTTCCAGCCTTCCCGGGAAGGGAAGCGAAGGGCAGGAATAACCGATGACAGAGACACAGGACCTTATATATATAGTAGAGGATCATGAAGTGATCCGTGAGGGGGTTCGCCAGTACCTTGAACTCTCGGGGTATCACGTTAAGGGGTTTGCAACCCTTAGGGCGGTTCGGGAGGCTGTTGCCAACCAGGTTCCCTCACTGCTTATCCAGGATGTCATGCTTCCAGATGGGGATGGCTTCGCGTTTGTGAAACAACTCAAGGAGAAGTGTGACTGTCCGGTGATTTTCATGACTGCACGCAGTGAGGAGAGTGACAGGATCCTTGGGTTTGAACTCGGGGCTGATGACTATATCTCAAAGCCCTTCAGCCCAAAGGAGCTGGTACTCAGGGTGCAGGCAGTGCTCAGGCGATACCGGAACAACAGTTACAGCCCAAGCGATGGCTTTCTATATGTCAATGACCACTCGATGCGCTTTGATGAGACCGATCATCAACTTCTGGTTGATGGAGAGGAGGTTATCCTGACCGCTGCTGAGTGGAGAATCCTTGCATTCCTGATCGAAAACTCACATCATTTGGTTTCTCGTTCTCAGATTCTCGAGGAGTGTTTCGACTATGCTGTCGACTCCTATGAACGGGTGGTCGATACCCATATCAAGAATATCCGCTCCAAACTTGGAGACGGTCCCTGGATCGAGACGGTTCGTGGCTATGGCTATCGTTTTATTGGGCATGAGAAGGAAGGCGCAGTGTTATGAGAAGGCAGTTCGTAAGACTCTTCCTGGGATTCGTATTGGTGGTTGCCGTAGTGGTGGGTATCCAGGCTACGGTATTCTTGGTGACTATCCACCACCAGCGACTTAACTGGACAGAGTCTGTCTTCCAGGACTATCTCTCTGCACTGAGTAAAAATCTTTCAGCAGGGTTGGAGGGTCGCAGCTACTCCTTGCTAAGCCTTGAGGAAGTTCTGTTGCGCTCCGCCGATGACAGGGTCAGTGGTTTGTATATCCGCAACCCTGATGGTACGGTGGCCATTGCTTACGGCATGACCAGTGGGGGTGCTTCCCTGCCGGTTCCTCCCTCTGATGAGTTTGAGGGTATGCGGCCGATGATGAGTTCCCCTGCAATGCAACGAGCCCACCAGCAGATCTCTGAACAAGGATTCTCTGCAAGCGAGATGCACAGTTCTGTCTATGAGGTGCATATAGAAAAGGATTCCGAAACATCCTCTCTCTCCGTGAATCAACAATCTGCATCACAGAAACATACAATTCTTCTTCCTCCCCAGGTGAAGGCTACCGATATTGCCGGGAGCTTGGTCATCTCCTACAACGATGAGGTGATTGCCCTGGTGGATGTGCTCACCTTTACACCCTTTACCTACAAGAATACCGGTTACCTCTTCAGGGGCTTGCTCTTCCCGATTCTCTGGGCGATGCCGATAGCATTCGTCATTGCCCTTATGATGGCTGCATCTATTTCCAAGCGGAGCGAACGCTATACTCAGGGGATCCAAAAGGCGCTGGAACAATTGAGTAGTGGAGAGAACGGGGTCGAGCTCCCCAAGACCAAGATAGATGAGCAGCGCGTAATCAATGACTCGATCAAGATGCTTGACGAGAACCTTGCCCAGCATAAGCGAAGCCGGCAGGCTTGGCTTAGGAGTATCTCCCACGACCTCAATACTCCGGTTGCCAGTATGAAACTGCTGCTTGATGGAATTGCCGACGGGGTGTTTCCTGCAAATGAGAAGACTTTCATGGCACTTAAGAACGAGAATGATGCACTTTCAGCTCGTATATCCCAGGTTGTACTGTACAGTAATCTCCAAAGCCCCGATATGAAGATAACAAGCGAGGACATTGCAATCCCTTCCTTCATCCAGCAAGTATTCTCTTCATTAACCAAGGAAGAGCAGGATCGTATCTATCTCGACGCTGAGGACGCCGCCTTGCAGGGTGACCAGAATCTACTTAGCTATGCATCCCGTGCCATGCTCTCCAATGCCTTGCAGTCAAGCGAGGGCTCGGTTGGTTGGTCCATTGGGAAGAACACCATGACCTTCACCAACAAAGGGACGATTGCAGAAGATATAGATTTCTTTGAGCCCTGGAGCAAGGGGGATTCCAGCCGAGGTACTTCCGGTAGTGGCTTGGGCCTTCCCATCACTGCCCAGATCATGCGTCTCCATCAAGGGAATGCAGAGATCAGCCAGAGAGAAGGGGAGGTTGTGGTAAGCCTCAAATGGTGAGGCTCATCATCTCCTTACCGTTCTCCAGTTCAAAGATGGTAAACGTACGGTCTTCCAACAAGCAATAGCTGGCCGGGTACCCACCCTTTGGCAGGGATACTGAGCCTGGGTTGATGAAAAACATTCCATCCCTCTTCTCAGCAACAGGAATATGGGTATGCCCACTGATAACAATCGTCCCCGGGGTAAGAGGAGGTAACTCCTTGTGCCCATGATGGAGATAGATTAAGTGGTTTCCTACCTGTTCCAAGTGCATGATTGCACTGTCTGAGAGCATAGGGAACTCCAATACCATTTGGTCAACTTCAGAATCACAGTTCCCACGTACAGAAATTAACGATTCTTTCACACTATTTTGTAGCCTGCACGCTTCTTTTGGGTTATACTTATAGGGAAAGGCATTTCTTGGGCCATGATAGAGAAGGTCCCCGAGCAGTATTAGCTTGGAGGCTTTGGTTGTTTGAAAGATATTCAGGAGTGTATGCATTGCATATGCACTTCCATGGATGTCGGAGGCAAAAAGGTATATCATACTTATATGATAATGAAATCGATTATGTACTGCAATAATGTTGACAATCGAAACGATAGTGTCTGTGTAACCTTCTCAAATTTCACACAAAGGATATTTATGCACACAAACCACACACAAACACCATTTAGCTTCACACTTACTCAAACAACATCACTTGTTCCTCACATTAATCTATCATTTGCACAATCTATGTCCATTGTACTCACAAAGTGCATCAGCATACTGATGTTACAAATAAACTCTCACGCAAAAAAATGGAGATTTACGTCATGAAGAAAAAGTTTGTATTGACTCTGGCGCTGGTTCTCATGGTTGCAGGAACTTTGGTTGCTGCTACCCCTATCGAAGTTAGCGGTTCTTTCTCAGCTGGTTATGATTTTGAGTTCACCGCACCTGCTACTACAGTAAGTGGTGGTTCTGCTGATTTGGTAACTATCCTTGATTTTACCGGTGATTTCTGGAAGGTCAGCTTGGACGCTGGTCCTGTCTGGTATGAAGATGAGGACAACGGTGCAACTGCAAAAGCTGAGATTTACCTTGATAAGGCTCTTGCTGAGCAGGGTGTAGACATGGGCGACGTTGCTTTGACCTTGCATGTTGGTACCGGTGTTAGCGGAAGCGCTCCTTCAGTATTGGCAGACAAGAATGATTATGCTGATGATTTTGTTACTAGCGTTGGCATGTCCACTGGTGGAAACTTTGGTGTTACCGTGAAGTATGCTGACATGGTTGAAGTGTATGCCTCTGCATTCCCTTCATCTTCTCTCCCCATGGTCATTGGCGCAAAGGTAATGCCTCTTGACGGTGTTGAAGCTGCTGTTGGATTTACCAATGATTACAGTGGTAACAATGCAATGACCGTTTCTGCAAAGGCTGATGTTGCTTCCCTTGCTGGTCTTGAAGACATTGCTCTTGCTGCTACTGGTGAGTTCTTCCTCGACCTCGGTGCTGAGACTTCCGCAATTGTTGCTGATGTTGATGCCGAAGTTGCTGGCATTGGAGTCTGGGCTGCTTACTACAACAGCATGGCTGACGTCAACTACATGGCTGCTAAGGCTTCCTATAGCACCACAGTATCTGACTTCGACCTTTCTGCTAGCTTCAAGCTTGACCTTGGCGACCTTGCAACTTCATCTGATGAGATTTATACCATCGGTGCTGGTGCAGAGTATGCAATGGGCGGCGTGACTTATGCTCTCGATGCTGAATATATCATCGACAGTACTTTCACCCTCAGCCCAAGCGTTTCTATCTCCTTCTAATCGAAAGAGTCTAAAAACGTTACTTAACAAGTGGCCCATCGTTGATGGGTCACTTTTATAATATCTGCCCAATATCTTAATTAAATCTTAGGAGCCTGCCATGCGATCAGAAGCAACAACCGTAGAAGCATATCTCTCAGAGCTTACCAGCGAGCAACGCTCCGTCATTGAACCACTCAGGAAATTGATCCTTGAGAATCTTCCAGAAGGAATCCAGGAAAGTATGAACTGGGGAATGATCAGCTATGAAATACCCCTTCGCTCCTTCCCTGATACCTATAACAAACAACCCATAGGATATGCTGCCCTCTCTGTACAGAAGCATGGATTCTCTCTCTACCTCATGCCGCTCTACATGGATGACAAGAAAATGGCTAAGCTGCAGAAGCAGAGCAAGAAGCTCATGCTCGGAAAATCATGTATTAGGTTCAAAACCTTGGAAGAACTACCTCTCGACCTCATCGCAGAGATACTTCGCTCCTATACCGTAGAAACGTACATCGAAGCATACAAGGATATTAAAGGCTCTTTATAATTGACTGCATACGATAGCAGATGTATCGTATCCATATCACTAATTTACTATGGAGTTTGGATGAAAACCAATCATCTGGAGATTGTAAGGCAACCCCGGTAACGGTGTTGATCTTGAAAACCAGAAAACAGTAAAGAAAAACACATACCGGGGAATCCTACCAAAACAGCGGTAGGCTGTTTCTTATATCTTCAGAACCCCGGATGGTTATCATGCAACTACAACATAACACTACACAACTCAGTTCCCTTGGATGGAACGAACAATTGGCGCAAAACTTTGTGCCTTTCAGTACGCTTGGGTATATACCTCAACGTATCATCAAAGAAAATCGAAGCTACTACTGGGGCAGTGATGGAATACAAACATACCTGTTACAGCGCTCTGGATCCTTCAATAATCTTCTAGAGTTAGGAGTGCAGCAAGCACCTGTAGTAGGGGATTGGTGTGCTGTGAACTCCTATGAGTCAGAGAAGGGTCTCATTGAAGCAGTACTCCCACGTATTTCTGAATTCCATAAACCACTTGTTCATGAAGAAGGATACGTCACAGGATTCCGCGAAGTGGTCGCAAGTAATGTGGATGCCGTTCTTATTGTGATCGATAGTCACTACGACTTCAATATTCACAAGATTGAACGATATCTCTCCATTCTCTCTGCCGATCATATCAATCCCCTGTTGGTACTGACAAAGATTGACTTGGTTGAAGATCCTTTGAGAATGCTGAGCATTGCCTCTGAGCGTTTTACCTCCTTGAGGGTATTCCTAGTCGATTCTCTCTCTGGGAATGGCATAGAGAACCTTCTCCTTTCTCTGAAGGCAAGGAAGACTTATATGCTCTTAGGTTCCAGCGGCGCCGGGAAATCGACATTAGTAAACCGGCTCTATGGGAAGGAAATTTCCAAAACACAAGAAGTACGCGTGGGTGATGGAAAGGGAAGGCATACCACTACCTCCAGGTCTCTCCACCAGCTACCCTCTGGAGCTCTCCTGCTCGATACCCCAGGTATCAGGGGGGTGGGGATGAACAGCAGTGCTTCTGAGATTGCTGAAAGTTTCTCTGACATTGCATCCCTTGCATCACACTGTCGGTTCCATGACTGCAGTCATACCGGAGAGCCAGGTTGTGCAGTAAAGAGCGCACTGCAATCAGGGGAGTTGAAACAGGACAGGTATGAACATTATCTATTACTGAAGCATGAAGCGATGAGTTGGGAAGAGGTGATGGGGCAGAGAAGGAAGAAGGATAAAACGTTGGGGAAGGTGCTCTATCAATACAGAAGGAGGGAGGGAAAACATGTATAGATGTTAGACCATCCTTGATGCTTTGATTTCAAGGAAGACTTTATACAGTATACTTTCTCTTAATTCAAATCATCAGGGCAGATTTAGGAAGTTCTCACAGAAATAAATGTACAAACATGCTAAAAAGGTATAATATAAATAGCATGAAAGTACAGAGAGGTTTTGTAAGCAACCTTGATAATGCAAAGATACTTAATATGGCAAAAGCACAGCAGGGGATCATCACGAGCACCCAAGTGACCAAGGCAGGCCTTCCAAGGCGATGCCTCACCTCCATGGTACACAGCGGATTGCTTGTTCGAGTTGAGCGAGGTGTGTATACACTCCCGGAAACTTGGGAAGATGAGTTTTATATTCTCCAATGGCGATTCTCAAGGGGAATCTTTTCCCATGAGACCGCTTTGTATCTTCATGCACTGACCGACCGGACTCCTTCACGGTATACCATGACATTTCCCTTCGGATACAATGTGGGAAATGTCCTCAAGCGAGGTCTTGTAGCTAAAGTGGCCAGCAAGGAAACATATCAGTTGGGAATCATGACGCTATCTTCTCCAAGTGGTAACTCCATCAAAGCCTATAACATCGAGCGTACTCTCTGTGATATGGTTCAAACCCGCCACAAAGCGGATATACAGGTGGTGAACCAGGCAATGAGGATATATGCCGGTTCACGGGAGAAGGATATTGCCCGCCTCATGGAATATGCACAAAAGCTACAGGTCAAGTCAAAAATACAGACCTACATGGAGATTCTATTATAATATTGTAATCATACTTTCTTCCGTCGAAGAAAAGAAACAAGAAGCGGCCTTTTTGGCATTTGAAAGCGTAATTAGGCGATTAAAGAATTTTATAAAAACACTTACAAAATCTGGCGCAAACCACTACCTCTAAATCTCTCCAACAGCTCTCCTGCTCGATTCCCCTCAGGTATCACTGAAGTAGGCATCGCTGATTCAAATAGTGAGAATACCTGTGATGTACCACTACAAGCCAAGATGAATGTGAAGAACCATGAAGTTATGTGAACTCCTAGTGTTTTGATGGGTAACGCCATTGACGGATAGATGCTATGTGATGATACTGCGTATATACCCTAAGGGGGTATAGGAGTACAAATGATGCTAGTATTACTAATTCTGGTAGGAGTATTTATTTACTTCATGGTTAGGTCTGATAAATCAGGGATTAAAACCCATGAGCCATCAGCATTGGATGTAGTTAATCGCCGATACGCAAAGGGCGAGATCGATAGGGAAACCTATTTGGAATTACGCAAAGATCTTGGTTATTAGGAGGAATGTGTATGTATAGTTCATTATTTTGGGACGCAGGAAGATTTGGTCATCACGGCTTCGGCTACGGAATGTATAATGGTGGTGGTATGTGGATCATGGGACTGTTTGTCCTCGCAGTAATCGCTGCTTTGACTCTTTCCATTATTGCAATTGTCAGAACCTCAAAGAAGAGGAATGATTCAGGGGATGCACTCCGTATTGTTGAAGAGCGATATGCAAAGGGTGAACTGACAAAGGAAGAGTATGATGTCATGAAGAAGGACCTGCGATAAAGCCTTCTTATGAATTCTCTGAATCGTTGAAATACTACTCATTAAGCCAACTGCACCTGGAAACGGTGCAGTTGGTGTGTAAGAACATTATTTTCATGATCTAAATGAGTGATTCATACATCACAAATATCTTAATTATTCATCTCTGGTTTTTATCCCTTGATCATACTGAGGGTTGGTGGCGAAAGGACCTGATGATGCATCTGCACCAATATTTAACCAACTTCCGGAAAAAGAGTAGTGAATTGTGATATTGGAGCCTGAACTATCAGTTGAAGGGTGGTAGTACGTTCCTGTATACGTCTCACTATTCAGCACACCCAGTCCTGTATATCTATCATCCCAATTTCCTCTAGGAACAATATGTATGGTGGCATTGTTTTCACTGCCATCATCATAGGTTCCCACAGAGAATATCGTCCCATCAGGAAACAGCCAGTCCCCATAGAGGTCCGCTGATGTATACGTAGGTTCTGAGCCCCCTTGGAATGTTTCATCAGCAAGAGGACCTTCTCCAGTGCAGGAAACTGTTACATTCTCGCCTTCTTGTTCCAGGGTAATGGAAATTTCCAATGATTCATCGCTTGTTGCTCTTAAGCTACCCAAATTCCTCTCTGTAGTTGTATACGTATAGGTCCCCGTGATCGTGTTCCCCTCCAAGGTTCCTGAGCCCTCAATATGATAGATGTTTGTTTCTTTCTCCAGATCCACGTAAAAATCTCTGGAGTTGGTCTCCCCATCAGAATCTACTGCCAGCACAACAGATGTGCCATCATCAAACTCCCACGACCCATGAGCTTGATCCAGTGCTTCTGAAGACCCTCCTGCTCCTAAGGGGTTTGCTTCTTCACATCCGATATAGATGAATGTCAGTGATACGAATAGAACAAATAGTAAAAGATTCCTACGAGCCATACTTCCTCCTAAGGACTGCGAACATACGTTGCAGAAATTTCATACATAATTAGTGTAGTGGCTAATAGTGATTTATCAAGGGAGGAAATAGATAAAATGATATAGTATTATAAAATACCATGTTACAATTGTTAATTTCCGATTGAAATAAACATGGCTAATAGGGATTGATGTGGAGTCGTTATCCATTTCTGAAATAACGACTCCAGATATATTTACATCCTAATCTCTTTCCTTTGGAACAGCACATAAGCCACCACAAACAACAGGATGATTGTTGCCAGGAAGGCAGTGAAGTGTGGCCATATCAGCAACATGCTCTGACCAAAGGGTAGGGCGCTGCCCATGATAGCTCCCTGCAATTGGCTGAAGAGAACCACCCCCAGGGATCTGGTTGAGGGATTCAGGATTGCCAATGCCGACTCTGTATAGAGTCTGTAGGGCGAAACTCTTCCCAGCACCACCTCCAGTTTTGCGCTCTGGAAGCTGTCTCCTCCTCCCAAAGCATAGGCAAGGAGCTGGGAGATCATAGGCCAGAAGATCATGAAGAAGAGCCATAATGCGATAGCTACCAATGCTGATACCGCACTCTGTCGGAACATGATGGAGAACATCATACCAACCAAATACCAGAGCAGAGCGTAGAGTAGGGTGATTACATAGAATGCAAAGGCCCTAGCAATCTGTTCTCCAGATGGTGGTACCCCGAGGAACAGCATTGCACATCCAATGACCAACAGCCAGAGCGCTAGCAACACTATTGCCATAGCACTTACTGCTCCCAACGCTTTTCCAAAGAGCAGTACGTCCCGATAGATCGGCTGTGAAAGTACTCTTCCCAGCGTCCTGTTCTGGTACTCTGAGTTGATTGCATCAAAGCCCAGGGCGATACCGGTAAGAGGAACCAGAAAGGAGATGAAAGAAAGAAATGAAGGTATGGGATCTTGGCTGATTGTGAAGAGATTGAGCAGCATGAATGAGTCTTCCCCGACAAATGAGCGAAGTGTCTGGGCTGCGACATACATGCTGGCTCCAGCTGTGAGGATGATCAGGAGCATCAGGATGATCATCCTGATATTTCCTGCATAATCCTGCATCTCTTTCAGCCAGATTACTTTCAAGCCAGTCAATGCAGAACCCTCACGTTTATTCATTGCTCGCCTCCTTGTACGCCAACTGATAGATTTCATTCAGTGAGTGTTTCTTCATTTCAAGAGATGTAAGATTACATCCTGCACTGAATACCTGCTGGGCAAGGTTTTGCCTGATATCTTCACTTGCTGTGACCAGATAGTGATGTTCACCGGTCTTGCTTACCTCTATCACTCCTTTCTGTTTCTTAAGAAGAAGTTCCAGGTTTTCCTTGCCCTCTGCCTGCAAGTCTATAAGAACCTCCTTACCAAAGTGCTCCTCTCCCAAGGAGTCAACCGATCCAAAGCTGATCAACTTCCCTTCTGAGAAGAGTCCGACCCTGTCACAGACAGACTGTACCTCATCCAGCTGATGGCTGGAGAGGAGGAAGGTCATCCCTTCGCTGTCTCGAAGGGAAGCGATCAGGGAGAGGAATTCACGGATGGACTGGGGATCGAGTCCTTGGGTTGGCTCATCCAAGATGGCGATCCTCGGTTCCTTAACCAGTAATTCTGCTAGTCCCAGTCTACGTTTCATACCATGCGAGTATGTCTTGACCTTGTCATGCATGCGATCAGTCAACCGCATCTTGCCAATTGATTCCTTGATGCGTTTTTCCCTTTCCTCTGCATTCAGGCCAAGGAATCTGGCTGTATAATCGAGGTTCTCATAGGCTGTCATGTACTCATAGAAACCTATGGTGTCAGGCATATAACCCACCTGTTTTTTTACCGCTAACGGTTTGCGGAATGGATCGTGGCCTAACACTTCCACAGTTCCTTCCGTACTCTCCAGGAGTCCCAGCAGCATAAGGATGGTGGTGGTCTTTCCTGAGCCATTGGGCCCTAGCAACCCAAAGATTTCTCCTTCCTTGAGGGAAAAGGAGATATCATCCACTGCCTTAACCCCCTTGCGGTACTGTTTTGACAGATGGGAAACGTTCAGTACGATTTCGTTACCCATTGTAATACCTCCTGTTATCGACGTCCGAACTTTTTCACTGCAAATACCAACAGAACTGCTGCAGCAGCGATAATGCCTACTGATACAATGCCCCACAGAGAGGAGGTACGAACAGTAATCCTGAATTTCTCTGAAATATTTCCTGCATTCTCGCTATTTGCCTTGAGTGTGAGACTGTAGTCTCCGGTAAGTGCCTCACCAGACGGTTTTACTGTAGCTTTCACTGTAACTTTTTCTCCAGCTGGCAATGATTCCACCACAGAGGGATCATAGGAAACTGTCCAGTTGGATGGAGTGTAGGAGGAGAGCTCAACGTGGTTGGCTTCTGCACTACCGGTATTTTCCAATTCCAGGTCCAGGACTTTCTCTTTTCCTGCAACAGCGCTGGCACTGAGCAGGCCTCCCTGTCCTGTAAGGCTGAGTTTTGCCTGCCCTTGCACTTCAAGGGTGACAGGTACAGAAGCCTCTGCTCCAGAGGATCGCGCGGTTACCGTGATGGGATAGCTACCCTCAGCTACACCGGAGGAGGGTGATACCGTTACCTGGATGGTTTTTGATGACCCAGCATTCAAGGATAGAGTGTTCAGTGTCTTCGATCCATACTGCTCCTTGAACGATGCATAAAAGCCTTGGGGTACATCGGCATAGAGGTCAATGAGTGTCTCCGCTGCGCTGTTATTCCTGAGTGTGACGTTGAATGTGAAATCAGAAGAGGGATCTCCCTTGATAACTGGTAGTTCAGTATCGAGTGCGAGTCTTTGAGGAAGCTCTCTTCCCATGGTAACGGTGAGCGGCAGGGTAAAGGATGCATCTTCTTCTCCTTCTGCATGTACAGAGAAGTTATAGGTGGCTTCTCTCCCTGTAGCCTCAGGAATTACCCAAAGCTGAACATTGGACGTTGACTCAGGTTCAGCAAAGACTGCATTTACCAGACCTCCTCCACCGACAAATTGGTATTCCCATCCTTTGGGTAACCCAGTCAATGAGAGATTGACCCGCTGTGGGGCAAGGTTGTAGTTCTTTACCTTCAGATCGAAGGTGATCATGTCAGATGAGCTGACATTCAGGGAAGGGTAGTTGGTAGAGATTGAAAGCCCTTCATAGTCAGCAAAGAGTGGCATGACTACAACCATGAAGATAAGAAGCAAACCAAACATCCGATTGTTCCGTTTCATGATACATATTCCTCCGCATTACTAGAAAGATCTAATGGGAGGAATAAAAATAAAACCAGAAATCGTCAAGTTTGAATTATCTTCAAATATCTCTACAGGTTCAAATTATTTTCACACAGGGAAAAAATTCTTCACATTCCTTAAACAGAACCTTCAAAGAATCTTACCAGAATTTTCAATGTATATTTGTATTGATACATGGCATTCAAAGAGAACAAAAAATCTTCAAGAACTGTTAAAGAATTCTTGAAGATTTTTCATAGAGATTAAGCAATCTTTTCCAAGATTGTTCGTAATAGCAGTTGATTACTCTCCATTATCTGGGGTGAAGCTAAAGGATTTTCCATCAAGCACACCCTCTCCACTACAAGCAAACGACAGGGTTTCCGTAGTTTCATTGTAGGTAAATGTAATTACTACATCGAACCATGTATCTTCTTCATCTTCATCATAGTCATACACTCCTGTAAGAACATTGTCTGCTACAGTGAAATTTTCAATAAAACACATTACATAGGTGTTTTCATCTCCTGGTGTGTTGTACCATCCAAGATCAATCCAAGTGTCCCCATCTTGGGTTACATAGCTCAAATGATCCCCATCGTCATTTGTCCACTCCGTAGCAACATTCGTCCAATCGAGAGTAGTATCTCCTCCAATCTCTCCATCACACCCAACAAATACCAATAGCCCAATTACCAATAGCACGAGAATACTAAGCTTCTTCATCTCGGTCTCCTTGTAGACAGAATCTATTATAAGTATAAATTGGGATGGGTATGACACAAGATGATGACCCTAGGAATAGAAGAAAAACCCTTGGAATATTTCCAAAGGTTTTCCAGTTTGTTTTATGAATTAATGCTTATTTAAACCTATTCAACCTCAATGCATTCAGCACCACACAGACACTGGACATCGACATTGCAAATGCTGCAAACATCGGACTGAGTCCAGGGCCTCCGAAGATGGTAAGAACACCTGCTGCAAGAGGAATGCCCAGGGTGTTGTAGAAGAACGCCCAGAACAGGTTCTGGTGGATATTCCTCATTGTTGCCCTTGAGAGTTGGAACGACTTGGTGACATCCTTTAGGTTATTGCGTACCAGAACCAGATCAGCAGTCTCCCTGGCAACATCGGTTGCACTACCAACAGCGATACCGACATCAGCCTTGGCAAGGGCAGGGGCATCATTGATGCCATCCCCGACCATGGCTACCTTGCCTTTGCTTGCAAGCTCAGTTATGGCTTCTTCCTTCTGCCCGGGGAGCTGTTCAGCCTTATAGGAATCCACACCGGCAAGCTTTGCAATAGCTCTTGCCGTGCGCTCATTGTCCCCGGTCAGCATGATTGTCCTCAATCCTGCTTCTCGTAAGGTTTTTACTGCTTCTGTGGTCTCTGGCCTCAGGGTATCGGCGACAGCAATGATGCCTATGAACCTGGTATCACTTGCCACCAACAGGGGAGTCTTTCCTTGGTCACTCAACTGGGCAAGTTGTGCCTCTGTCTCGTCTGTGATGGAAATCTTGTTTTTCTTCATAAGAGACACATTTCCGATACGAACCACTGCTCCGTCGATGGTCCCCTGGATTCCACTGCCAACCAAAGCCTTGAAGTCCTGGGTTTCCAGGAGCGATGTCTTTCTCTCCTTTGCAGCTTCTACCACAGCATGGGAGAGTGGATGTTCGCTACTGCTCTCCACACTGGCTGCCAATTGCATGAGAAGATCAGGATTATCTCCCAGTACATCTGTTACCTTGGGTTTGCCCTCGGTCAACGTACCAGTCTTGTCAAAGATCACCGTCTGCACATCCTTGAGCTGTTCAATGGCTGCAGCATGGCGGAATAGAATTCCAAGCTTTGCTCCCTTTCCTGTAGACACCATGATGGCGATAGGGGTAGCGAGACCCAGGCTACAAGGACATGCAATAACTAACACGCTTACCGCCCGCATGATGGCAATGTCAAATGGTGTGCCAGCGAGCATCCATGCGAGGAAAGTCAGGACGGAGATACCCATGACGATCGGGACGAATATGCCAGAAATCTTGTCGGCAACACGAGCGATCGGGGCCTTTGACCCCTGGGCGTCTTGTACCAAGGTGATGATGGCAGCGAGTGCTGTATCAGCGCCAACCTTTGTTGCTCGGTACTGGAGCGTACCTGTCGTATTCAGTGTAGCTGCATACACCTCACTTCCTAGGACCTTTTCCACGGGAAGGCTTTCACCAGTCAAGAGAGACTCATCGATGGAGGAACTGCCGGAGAGAACCACACCATCAACAGGGAGCTTCTCTCCTGGTTTTACCATGATAATATCGTCAATCTGTACTTCATCTGCACTGATGATAACCTGCTTTCCTTCTCGCAAGACTGTTGCAGTGGAGGGAGCAAGCTCCATCAGTTTCCTGATGGCTTCTCCCGTCTTTCCCTTGCTGCGATGCTCAAGATAACGACCAAGCATCACCAGGGTAATGATCACACCGACACCCTCGAAGTAGAGATGATTATGGGCAGCCATATGGTTCCCCATGAATATCTCAGAGACCCCCCAAAGGCTGTAGAGGAAGCTCGCTGAGGTTCCCAGCGCTACCAGGCTGTCCATATTGGGTTCTCTTTTCACCAGCGTTGAAAAACCCTTGGTGAAGAACGCTGAGCCAGCTATCATGGTGCCAAGTGCCAGAACCATCTGGAGCAAGGCATTGGTAAGGGGGGAGAAGGGGAGTGTGAGACCAAGCATTGGCCCCATAGCTATTACCATCAGGACAACACTAAGTGCTGCAGAAACGGTTAGGCGCTTTCCCAGAGCCTTCAGCTCTTTCTGCTTCTCTGCATCCTTCTCTTTTGCATCGAGCTTATCGACTACCGAATAGCCGATTCTGGAGACCGCCTTCTTGATCCCTTCGAGTCCGAGTGAATCTTCATCGAAGGAGATGGTGGCGGTCTCGGTGGCAAGATTTACCTGGGCCTTTTCCACTCCGTCAAGCTTGTTGAGCGTACGCTCTACAGCAGAGGAGCAGGAAGCACAGGTCATCCCACCGATTCCTACCTGTATCTCTTTCTTCATGACTCTACCACCTCGAAACCTATTTCACCGATCAAGCTCTTTGCATCGGTGATGGTCTCCTCACTCTTATGCTTAATCACAACCTTGCCACTCTTTGCGTCGGCCTTGGCAGATTTTATATCTTCTATCTGCTCTAATGCGTTCACCATTCTGGTTTCACATCCATTGCAGTGCATTCCCTTGGTTAGAATGATTGTTTTCATGAATCTATACTCCTTTCATCCCCTCTGGAGGGGGATTTTTTTTTATTACCACTAGACAGACCACGGTTTTTCCGCTACTATCCCTCTTGTACTTACACGGGCGGTTAACTCAGCGGGAGAGTGCCACGTTGACATCGTGGAAGTCGCCAGTTCAATCCTGGCATCGCCCATAGGCAAGCAGTCGAATCGATTGCTTGCTTTTTTATTGCCTGCGAAACTTTGCGATCACATCCATCAACTCAGCCACTTTCTGCTTCTGTTCATCCTCGTCGTTGCTTCTCATCGCATCCGCAACACAGGTGTTCAAGTGATTTTCCATCACCATGTCCTCAACTTTCTTCAATGCTGAGATCACCGCCGAAAGCTGTAGCAGAATATCAACACAGTACCGATCTTCCTGTACCATGTTCCGAATCCCTTTCACCTGTCCCTCGATCCTTGCAAGCCTGGGATCGAGCTTTGTCTTGATTTCCTGTATCATATCTTACTTATATACCCCCGTAGGGTATAATGTCAAGTAGGGAACAAGGGAAGAAATGCGTTCATAAAAGCCATCAGGTGCGTTTTGATGCTGTTCTCTTATTACATACCCCCATGGTGTATGATGGAATGAGGTGGATCTACCTGTGATGTGTAGTTGCCAATCAGCTGTTCATGAGTTTTTTTACGTTTTCTTTCACCTGTGCTTCAGTTACAATAGATTTCAGTATCTGTGAGAAAAGGAAATAATTGCTATGAAACGTATACTTGCCATGATCCTGCTTGGTCTCTTGTTGCTCTCTGGTTGTAAGACAATACCTAATGAACCAATGAACTCCTATGAGAAGATTGTGAGGAGTGCCCATAACCGGCAGGGCAATCCTGTTGCAGTGAATGCTGATTACCTGCTTGTCTACTATGCCGCCGATTGGTGTCCGTATTGTGTGGAGTATGCAGAAGAACTGAAACAAAAGTACTCCCAGTACAAGCGGATGTATGGAGATAAACTGGAAATCATCTTTGCCGGCCACGTCAATGACCAGTCAGATGAGAACCTGCTTGCCTTCCTGGACCAAGGTGAATATCCATTTCCTTACATCCCCTTCTCTGAGAGAGAATCGAGTGGGGTGATGGAATTGCTTGGGGAGCATCGTTTCTACATTCCAGGGTTTCTGCTCCTTGACCGTGAAGGAACTATTCTCTCATCCTCAAATGGTGCAACCAAGGAAGAGTACCTCAGGGATCGTCCCCTGTATGAACTACAGACCTTGTTGAGCATCGACTGTGCGGTTTGCACTGAGTAATTACTCGTTATGTAAAGAAAAACGAATCGGGTAGAGGAGGGTGACAGGAACAGGAACATCATCGTGGATGGCAGGTGCTACGCGAAAATTTGTAAACGCAGCAATTGCTGCGTCTGCAAATCCATAGCCAGGGTCTTCCTCTACGATGATCTGCTCAATCTTTCCCTCTTCGTCAATGAACAATCGCAAGAGCACCGTTCCTTCCTTTCCCTGCCGTCTTGCAAGCGTAGGGTACACAATGCTCGAGGCAAGTAGGGAAAGATCGAACTGGGGACGGGTTGTTACCATGTCAATCGTGTAATAATATCCATCCTCTCCTGGGTTTTCATGTTCCTCTTCCTCGAGGGTATTGTATGGCGGAGTGTTTTGCTCTGGCCTTTGACTTGTTTCTTCTTTTTTCTCTGTTTTTTCTTTGGCAGGAACAGGTAACGTAGGTACTGAAGCAGAAATAGTCTCTTCGTCAAGTGCGTTTGATTCTTTCACTGTCTCCACAGGTATACGAGGAGAGGCCAGTAATCGATCCATTGAGAGCATGGCTATTGGAGTCATTTCCTCCTCTGTTTCTACTGCTTTTCCTTCATTTCTTTTCAAAGGGATAAAGAGGATCAGTATTGATAAAAATACCAATACAATGATCAGTAATACTCTTTGCATACATTTCATGGGTGGTCCTCCACGAGACAATATAGCGTGCCAACACCACGTTCTTTCAAAAACGTGATGATTGGATGGATGATCTCATAAGGAGTGTTTCTATCAGCAAGCAGTGCGTATGTATCTTGCCTCGGAATAGAGTCAAGAGCTATAGAAGATCCATCCAAGAACAGTTCTCCTGTATGAGAAACAACAATTGTTGAAATGTCTGTATCTTCCAGGATCTCTGCGTGTGCGGAAGCTGCTTGTAGTGGCAGAGGAGTCTGCTGGGTGCTGATGGAAAGGATGAGAAAGAACAAGAGCAAGAGGAAAGCAATGTCGGTAACTGTGGAATTGGGACCATGCCGGTATTTTTTATTCATCGGAAAGCTCCAGGGAGAAGGATGCCGTGCTCTGCTGCTCAATAATTGAAAGGAGGGTAACTACATGCTGCCAGGAGGTGTTTCTTTCCACTATGATGGAAACATGTTTGGCTGATGCGATGAGCTTAGCAATAGATTGTAACGCTTGCGTTTCATCACCTAGAATTATTGATCCATCTTCCAGGATGGTGAGAGTGATGAGAGCTGTTTCAGGAGTTTTGGTTGTTTCTGAACTCTCAAGTGAGATGGGTACACTTCCCGAAGAAGCGATACCCGAGAGAAGCAGGAAGAAGATGATCAGGAGGAAGGCAATGTCACTTGGTTGCCCTAGGTTTCTTCGGTTTCGCATAACATGGTACTTGCAGTCTCAAGTATGAAACTGCTGATTGTAGCTATAATGGAGATAATCAAGCCGAATGCCGTGGTGTACAGCGCTTCGTACAGCCCTGAGGCAATGATTTGAAGTTGTACTGAAGATGCCTCAGCCACCGATCTGAATGCATTGATCATGCCTGTCACGGTCCCCAGGAATCCAATGACGGGGGCAATCATGGCAATAAGATCCAGAATAGAGAGTACAGGTTCAATTTCTCGCTTATGCATTCTCGAGTGGTTTTTCCAGATAAGGAACAGGGTAATTCCTCGTTCAATACTAAGTACCAACGAGAGAACCAGCAGGGCATAGAGCGGCCACATGACCGCTCCGCCCTTTTTCATGATCAGAATCAGATTGGTTATTTCCATAGGTTAAAACCGTACGGTTCCTCCAATTCTGATCTTAGTCCCTGGCATGGGATATCCACTGGTCAGTTCGTATTCAGTGTTCAACAGATTGTCCACAGCAACATATGCCTTCAGAGCATCGGTTACTTGCATGCTTGCATTCAGATTGACCAGGAAAGCCTGCTCGAGTGAACTGGTGCTTCCCAGGTATTCTGCACTTACGCTGCCTTCAAATAGGTTCCGGGAGAAGAACAAAGCAGTTTTGACTGTATGCTTGCGGACATTGGAAACCTCCACATCATCAGTAAATGTGTTTCCACTTGAGAGATCATAGCTCTTGTTGAAGAGATAACTCATTTGTATGTTGAAATTTTCCGTAAGTTCAAGCTCCACTGATTGTTCTGTTCCAAGGTAGAAGCTGTGAGCAATGTTTTGTGGAGTCCAGAATGCATCATAGGCGATGTCATTATAGATATTTCTACCAAACAATGTTCCCTCGTAGGTGATTGTCCCATTGGTTGTGGAAACGCCAATTTCCCCATTCAGACCTTTCTCTGTCTTCAGATTGGGATTCCCCATAAAGGGCCAATACAGTTGGGAGAATGTTGGTACATTCTCAGCATAACTGATGGAGGCATTCAGTTCTGTGTTCTTTGTAAGAGAGAGGATGGCGCCTATTGAAGCATTGGGAGAGAATGTTTCCATGTCACTGAGGTAGGCGATATTCACACTGGGATGGATCGAGAAGTTGCCATCCCCAACGTAGACACTCCCATGGGCAGACGTCGAGATAGTATGTCGGTTGTTCTTGCCAATATCTGTACTATCAACATAGTCAAGATTGTAAAGAAGATCGGTGGTCAAAGCATAGGATTGCCCCAGCCCCCACGTGCTTTCCACCTGTACTGATGCACTGTGTTTGTTGTGCGTGCTATCCTGATAATCATCGTCATGGTAGAATGTCTGTCCATATCCATAATGCAGACGAGCAGCGATGGTCTCGAGCAACTCACTTACATTTGTAATCTCCAAGGTATTGGTGGTGGAAGTAAAGAGATCCTTTTGGTAGTCATCCTTAGTGAGGCCGAAGGAGAGTCCCCCTGGAACGCCAAGGTTCTTGTAGTTGACCAGATTCTGGGTTGTGAACTGAATGTTTTCTGAAACACTTGTGTCGAAATTAACCGCTCCATGCCATTCATACACTTCTGCATTTTCCCTAAGCTTACGTGTAGCACTACCATCTTGATAGGTAAAGGCATTTTGCGCAACAAGACCTCCAATAGTTGCAACAAGGCCATTATTTGTGTAAGTAACGTTTATGTTTTGGCTGTCTACCAAAGATTGCCAATTGTGTTCATCAGTATCATGGGTGAGTGGAAGAAATGAACCGTTCTCAAAGGAGAGTGAGAATGGTGTTTCACTTTGTTGTCCTCTCTTCGTTATGATATTGACCATTCCCCCGATTGCATTGGTCCTGCCTAAGTTACCAGGTCCACTTTTGACAATTTCGATCCGTTCAATGATGTCAATGGGAATGATGGATAGGTCCACTGTCCCGTCATGGGCAGAGGAGAGAAGCACTCCATCAAGATAGATGAGGTTTTTGGAAGAAGTTGCTCCACGAATTACCACGGTCTGGAGTGAGCCAAGACCCCCGACAGAGTTGAAAGAAGTCCCAATAGCCTTTCCTACCAACTCAGCTGTTGTCTGTGCGTTGTATGCTGCAATTTGTTCTTGCGTGATAACAGAAACAGACGAAGCTGTATTGGTTTCCGCTTCGGAAAGTGGTGTTTCAGCAATGACCAATTCATATGCTGTTCCGAGATCAACGAGATCTTGCGTTGCAAATAGAGAAAAGACGGTGAGCAACAAGACCAGAGAGAAGATTCCGCGCTTCTGCATGAAGAGCCTCCAGAGAGTGTTGTCTGGTCATCCTGCGTGGAAATAGTATGTGCATGGGAGTATGAAATATCTGGACGATATACATAATCATAGCTGTTTCTTTCTCCACGAAGAATTGTTATCTGGAAACGTCTCCTGGCTTACGACTCTTCTTACTGACAGGCCTTCTCGTCCTCAAAGGGACAATGGCATCGTCTGCTTTCATCATCGATTACAGTGGCGGGACCGCCGGGGAATCACACCCCGTTCCGTTTTTCCAGATCCAGCAATTAGCATAGTAGGCGTTGAATTGGTGTTGGTCAAGGCTATGTATGGGAACCATTGTCTGCTTCTTGCTTTTTATTCAGCCTCATTCCTATACTGAACATAACACCAAAGAAGGAGTGGTCTATGTCAGGAAGATTCATTATTACCAAGACCCCAAAGGGTTTCTATCGGTTCAGCCTTCAAGCTGCAAACTATCAGACGGTCCTTACCAGCAAGAACTACTCAAGTCTTGCGACCTGCAGGGAAGGTGTGGAGACAATCAAGAAGAATGCCCTCTCCCCGATCGAGGACCAGACGTTGCAAAAACCAGGTCCTTCGCTAAAATACCCAAAGTATGAGGTGTATTTTGACAGCGCTGGGAAATATCGATACCGGCTCTTGGCTTCAAACGGCTTGAATGTTGCTATGGCTGAGGACGGGTATTCCACCAAGGCAGGTTGTCTGAACGGAATTGAATCCATCAGCAGGGCAGCCGTTGATGCCCAGGTGGATGAAAGTGCTCTGCAGAACTGATATTACTTGGTGAGAGGGCTATCCTCTCGATTTACATTCACCTTGAACTTTATTCGGTCCCCTCTCCAGATGGTTTTGGAGAACTCCAAAGGTTCCTCGGATTCTATATAGGAGAGGGAAGAGACCATGAGAATCGGTACATTGTACCCAATCTCCAAGAGTTTCATCTCTGCTTGTGTGCAGTGTATTGGTTCTATGGTGTTTGAGATTGAATGAGCTCTCAACCCATAAGAGCGAAGTGTTTTTGTCATGCTGTTGTCCACCATGCCCTTTTCAAGTATACCGGGAACCATTTGAGGGTTTAGCCAAGACATATTGATTGCAACCGGCTTATCATCACGTAGAAAGAGTCTCCGTACATAAATCAAGCTTTGTCGATCATTCAATCCAAGATATTCATTGATAGGTTTTGACGGTCCTGTCATCTGTAAGTCGAGTACTTTAGCATTGAAATTACTACGTGGATTATTTGGGTCTCTACTTTCTGAGATACCTGGAAGGTTCAGTGTTTGGGCCACGGGAGTAGGTGATGCGGAGAGGACTGAACCGACTCCGTTGATTTTTTTGATAAACCCTTCTTTTTCCAGCTCAGAGAGAGCTTGTCGTAGGGTGACCCGACTTACGCCATAGGCATCAGAGAGTGCTTGCTCAGAGGGAATCCTGGAACCAATCGTCCAACGTTCAATTGAGAAGAGTAATTTAATATCGGTCGCAATCTGATGATAAATGGGGACAGGTGATGCTGTATCGATTTCACGCTTTCTGATTGTAATACGTTCTTTTGTGTGTTCTTGTGCCATATTGGTTACATCCTTCAATGTATAGTCGAGCTATACAGGTTATTTATTTAAGAATTCACTAAGAGTACATAGATTTATCAAAAAAATAAAAATAAATATCTATATTTATAAAAAACTAAAAAAATATAATGAAAATTTCATAAAACAGAAATATTATAAGTTTCCAAAATTTGTATGTTTCTATAATCTTTTTCTTTTCAAGCTATAAAGCTGTGTTAACATGTATATAGGTTGATTTCATTATTAATGATTTTTACCAATCGTGCAAGTAAATTCGTAAATGATGCAGTCTTGGACTGCAAAAGCTAGGAGGACTTCCATGAAAAACATGAGGAAGATTGCTTTGGTTGGATTGGTATTGCTCTTTACCGTATCCAGCGTGTTTGCTGGAGGATCAGCAGAGAGTAGTGAGCGCGAACAGATTACCATGTGGTTCTGGGGTGCAGCACCTGAGTATCGTATGGCCCTCGAGGATGCCTTGATCAAGCCATACAACGAATCACAGGATGCCTATGAATTGGTCATCACCTATGACAACGCGGTTGACAACAACATTGCTACAGCATTGGCAGCTGAAGGAGGCAATGCTCCCGATGTTGTCTATGGATCTGGACCAGCATTTGTCAGTCAGTATGCACAAGCAGGGAAATTGGTTGATATGACCGCCTATGCAGAAAAATATGGATGGAATGATAGAATCCTTGAACCCATCTATGAAGCTGGTAAGGTAGGTGGTAAATTGTACAGCCTTCCTGGTGGTACCATAACAATGGGAGTATTTTATAATAAAAAGGTATTGAATGACCTCCGTAGTAAGGAACCCTCACTGCCCAAGACAGAGCCTTCCACACTTGCTGAACTCGAAGCATTCATGGATGCAGCACACAAATACGGTTACTATGCTTCGGTTACCGGAAACAAGGGATGGAAGCCTGTCAATGAGAATTACTCGACCATTTTCATGAATGCAATTGCAGGTCCCCAGAATGTCTATAAAGCTGTTACTGGTGAAATGAGCTGGACTGATCCTGTCTTCCAGAAAGCAGTAGAGAAGTCAGCGTCATGGTATCAGAAGGGGTACTTATCTGGAAAGATGCAGAATGGAAACCTCACCATCGATTATTCCAACCTGAACTTTGATGAATCCTGCCAGCTTCTTGCAGCTGATAAGGCCGCATTCTTCGTTGGACCATCAATGGCATTCCAGTTCATGAATCCCTATTTCCAAGGAGACAAGGCGGAAAATCTTGGTTTCGTAGTATTCCCGATGGATCCATCAATCGAGAAACAGAGCTATGTACTGGGAACAGTCAACTCCTTCTCCATCTGGGCTGGGTCCAAGAATCCGGATGAGGCTGCAAAGATCATCGATATGATGATGACCAGCGATTTTGCGCAGACCCTTGCCAAGGTATGGCCTGGTTACTGGGCACTTCCACTGAAGGAATTCAACCCTGATACCACTGGCTACAGCAAGCTCTCTATTGAGTTTGTAAAGGCAGTGCAGTCGATGTATGCAGCAGTTGATGCAGGGAATTTTGGAATCCATATTTCCACCTTCTTCCCGCCATTGACCCAGGCCGCCCTGATCGATATCGACCGCGTATGGTTGGATGACCAGAGTAGTACCAATTTCCTTAAGACAGTGGCAAGTGAATATGCAAAGGATGCAGCAAAAGATTCCATCCCTAATATTCCCCAGCCAGCATTGTAGAAATTGATGTTTCACGTACGGTTGGGTAGGGGATTCCCTTGCCCAACCATATCATGTAGGTAAAAGAAGGTTCTTATGCGTACCAATAGAATGTACTGGACAGATTATCTGTTTATATTACCAGGGTTGCTCCTGAGTGTTTTTATCATATTAGTTCCTGGAGTGATGACCATTTTCTATGGGTTTACTGATTGGAACGGTGTCTCGGCAAATTACAACTGGATTGGACTCCAGAATTTTAAAGAGATGGTGAATGATGAGATTTTCTGGAGAGCTCTTAAGAACAATGTAATCTGGACCGTCCTGTTCCTAACCATTCCTGTAGGTATTGGATTGCTTACCTCCTTTTTTCTTCTCTATGCGAGAAGAACATATAAGGCATACCAAGCAGTTTTCATTATGCCGTACATATTGGCCCCGGTTACCAACGCGATGCTCTGGCTCAATATCATATTCAATCCAGTTTCAGGACTTATTGGATATTTGAATTCCCATGGATTCAATTTCGGGGCTCCTCTCGGAAATACCAAGACAGCACTGTACGCAGTAGCTGGAGTGGATATTTGGCACTACTGGGGGTTCTTGATGGTTGTCTATTTTGCAGCACTACGACAAACACCTGAAGATCAGATTGAAGCTTCTGTTCTGGAAGGCTGCTCTTTCTGGCAACAATTCAAGTACATCTATTATCCCAATATCAAGACAACCATGAAACTTATGTTCATTATGATCATCATCTTCAGCTTCATGACCTTTGACTATGTGTATTTGCTCACTGGAGGTGGCCCAGCACGTGCCACAGAAATGCTCAGCACCTATGCGAACAGCTACTTTACTACGTTCCAAACCGGTAAAGCCGCAGCAGTTGCATTCATTATGTCCATGTTTGGTCTCCTTGCTGCTTCCATCTATGTCCGACTGAGTCGGGGGGAGGAATTGGAATGACCATTGATAAACTCAACAAACGAAAACGATTCGGTTGGTACCATCTGATACTCCTTTTTTTTGCGCTGATTTCCATGGCTCCTTTCTATCTGGTGGTAGTCAACAGCATGAAGGCACACATCATGATCGTGGAGAATCCCATTAATCTCCCCGAAAGTTTCAATATGACCAATTTTACGATGGCCTGGAGATGGGGGGAGTTTGCGAAGGGCTTTGTAAACAGTATTATTCTCACCGGAACGGCAATCGTGGTGATCTTGTTTTGTTCCTCCACCATGGCATATGCCATGGCAAAGAATCGGATCAAGATAATTCCCTTCTTGATCGTTTACTTCATGGTAGCGATGACCATTCCCATTCAGCTGTTTATGTTCAGCCTCTATTCAGCACTTTCAAAGCTTAGGCTCTTGGGTAATCTGAATGTGGTGGGAGTATTGCATGCAGCGCTCTACATGCCTACTGCAGTCTTCTTGATGCGGACCTATTTTCTGAAGATCCCGAAAGAAATGGAAGAAGCGGCGCGCATTGATGGGGCGAGTTCGTTTCAGGTATTCACCAAGGTTATGCTGCCCGTCGTAAGCCCTGGGTTGGTGACAGTTGCCATCATCGTTGGGTTAATGAGCTGGAATGAATACCTATTGACCTCCACATTCCTACAAACAAAAAACAGAAATGCAACACTTGGGTACCTGGCGATGAATGGAACGTTCACGCAGAACATGGGAGCCATGATGGCTGGTGCAGTCATCATGATCGTACCCATCCTTGCCTTCTTCCTTAGTGTCCAACGTCTCTTCATCGATGGTTTGGTCTCTGGGTCTGTGAAAGGTTAGAAAATACATTGTAAGGATGCAACATATGGATATTGCTACAAGAGAAAAAGTATATGCCGGTGTGGTTGGAAAAATCATTGGCGTATACCTAGGGCGTCCGGTAGAAGGATGGACCTATGAGAAGATCAGGGATACCTTTGGTGAGATTGACTACTATGTGAATGATACAACCAAGGCTCCCCTGATTGTTCCCGATGATGATATCAGTGGGACCTTTGCATTCATTCGATCACTCTCTGATCATGGTTGTGATGCACAGATCACCAGTAAACAAATTGGAAACGGGTGGCTGAACTATATCGTAGAGGACAAGACGATTCTCTGGTGGGGTGGCTTGTCCCGCTCAACCGAGCATACAGCATACTTGAGACTGAAACAGGGAATCGATGCACCGCGTAGTGGCAGCATTGCTGAGAATGGGGAGTCGATGGCAACCCAGATAGGGGCTCAGATTTTCATTGACTCCTGGGCACTGGTTTGCCCGAATGACCCAAAGCAGACCGCTTATTTTGCGCGCGAAGCTGCCCGCGTGAGCCATGATGGGATTGCTGTGGAAGCAGCAGTATTCCTGGCTGTAATGGAATCCCTGGCATTCTCAGAGAAGAGAATGGATGTATTGATTGAGTCTGCGCTTTGCTATGTAGAGAGCGACCTCTTGAAGCACTTGGTCACAGAAATTAGGGAATGCTGCGCTTTGGCTTCCGACTGGAAAGAAGTACGGTCCTGGATAGCCAAATATCATGGCTATGACAAGTATTTGGGTAATTGCCCGATGGTTACCAATCATCTTGTTGTCTTGATGGCACTGATCATGGGCGGTGATGATTTCCAGAAGAGTATTTCCATCGCGGTTTCTGCAGGGTGGGATACTGATTGCAATGCCGGTAATGTTGGTTGTCTCAATGGTATCAGACTAGGTTTGGAGGGTATTGAGGCAGGAGCAGACTTTAGAACACCAGTTGCTGATAGGATGCTCGTGGTTACAGCAGACGGTGGGTCCTGCATCAGTGACGCTGTTCAAGAGGCCCAATCCCTGATTGCTATGAGTGATGCTCTATACAAACTAAATCCCAAAGATAAGGAATGTCGGTTCAACTTTGCTTTTCCTGGAAGCCTGCAGGGTTTCATGATCGCTCCGGGGGAAGGGATGCGGCAGACTCTCTGTTTCTTGGAAAACACCTTGCTAACTACAGGTACGCCAGGACTGCGTCTTTCCTATCGCAATCTTGCAAAGGGAACGATTGCTCGCTCCTGTGTTGAAACCTTCACAGATTTGATGCCAAAAGGTAAGGATGGTACAAGCTATTTTGAAGTCATGGCATCCCCCACGCTCTACAGCGGTCAATGTGTTTCAACAACCCTCGTTTGTGAACAGGATAAAAACCCGGTTGCTTCGCTCTATATCCAATACTACCAGGATGATGGGAAGTTGCTTCTTGTAACCTCTGAGCCCACTCCATTGAAAAAGGGAGAACAGGTGTTGCGTTGGGAAATTCCAGACACCAATGGGTTCCCCATATACCGAATCGGTCTTGAGCTAACCAGCTGCAAGCGCCTTGATGGTTCCGTTATTATTCGACAGATGGATTGGCGTGGTGCTCCGAAGCGTTTCGCACTTCCTCGGTCGTACGAGATGTCCCCGTTACTCACACCATGGACGACCGACACAATTTGGTTGAAAAGTTTCATGAGTAGTGCAAAGAATTTCTACCCAGATTACACCACCACGTTTTCAATCTCACACCCCGAGAGGCATGGTGTAGTCACCATTGGTACTCAGGATTGGGATGACTATACCGTGCAAAGTACACTGACCATCATGCAACAGGAAGGGTCGGGACTTGTAGCCCGCAGTAGAGGTCACCGGCGGTACTATGCGGCTTTGATTCAGGATGGAAAAGCGAGGATTGTGAAACAACAGGATTCAGTACAGGCAATTCTCGCAGAATCAGATGGGCCTTATCCAATCGACACAACCTACAAACTCTCTTTTTCTGTGTATCAGGACCAATTGACAATGATGGTGGACGGAAAAGTAGTGCTGAAAGCCGTTGATAAAACCTATCTCAAGGGTGCTGCAGGTTTTGTTGTGAATACCGGAGCGGTGCTCATTGATGGTTTTACGGTAAGCCAAGAAAAGGATAATACATAATGGACACAGTAATACGGAATAAAATATATGCAGGAGTACTTGGGAAGATCATAGGGGTATACTTGGGCCGACCGGTTGAGGGATGGTCTTATCAGGCCATCCAGGACCGTTTTGGTGAGGTAGATCGCTATGTAGCCAGTGATTTGGGCATTCCCCTTATTGTTGCAGATGATGATATCAGCGGAACCTTCGGGTTTTTTCGTTCGGTAGCTGACCACGACTTCCCTGAACAGCTTAGCAGCCGAATGGTCGGGGAGAGTTGGCTGAATTATATCATTGAGGATAAAACCATCCTCTGGTGGGGTGGCCTCGGACGTTCTACTGAACATACTGCCTACCTACGTCTCAAAGAAGGTATCCAATCCCCAGAGAGTGGAAGCATGAAACTCAATGGCAAGACACTCAGTGAGCAGATAGGTGCACAGATTTTCATTGATGCGTTTGCTATGATGTATCCAAATGATCCAGAGAAGGCAAGCCGATATGTAACAGAGGCTGCCCGGGTCAGCCATGATGGGCTTGCCGTTGAAGCAGCCGCATTTCTTGGAGCGATGGAAGCCGATGCTTTCTCTGTTCGTGATATTGATCAACTCATTGATAGGAACCTCCGCTTTGTAACAAGCCCATATCTCCTGAAAGTCATTGATGATGTTCGCTCCATCTGTAGTAAACATCCTGGAAACTGGCGTGAAGCGAGAAAGGATATAGATGCATTGTACGGATATGACAAATTTAGTGGGCCCTGTCACATCATTCCAAACCATGCAATGGTTCTGGCTTCCTTATTGCTTGGGGGTGATGATTTTCATCGCTCGATCACTATTGCAAGTAGTGCTGCATGGGACACTGACTGTAATGCTGGAAATGTAGGTTGCTTGAATGGAATCAGGCTTGGACTGGAAGGAATAAATGAGAAACCTTTCCTGCGTGAAGAGGTTGCCGACCGGATGTTGGTAGTGACCGCTGACGGTGGTAGCTGTATTACCGATGCTGTAAGCCAAAGTGAGATGATCCTCCAGGCAATCGAGGGGAAAAAGCAGGATGCCCGATTCTCTTTCTCATTCCCTGGAAGCTCGCAAGGCTTTACTGCCTGTCCCTATGTGGAGGGGGGCTTGGCAACAATTTCTAATGAAAAGGGAGAGGGGTTGGATATTGCAGTTTCTTCTACACAATGTCCTGTCGCTATCTCAACACCAACGTTTCTGGATTTTAATGAACTGGCTAAAAACTTTTCTACCATTGCAAGTCCAACGCTCTATGAGGGACAAGAGATAACACTGAAACTGGTATGTGCACATGAAGGGCTCTTGGTTACTCCTTATGTACTGTTTTATACACGTGAACAACAAGTGGAATCACTCGATTTGCAGCGATTGCAGTTGGTAAAAGGATATCAGCAAATCGTTATAGAAGTTCCTTCATTGAAGGGAATGCCCATATTCCGCTTTGGATTGCGAATAGAGACAACACAAAAAAATGATTCGCTTGTTGTTAAATCTATTTCATGGGCAAACACTCCCAAGCGATTTGCTCAGGAAGGAATGATGCTTGTTTCAATCTGGGAAACGCGTCCTTATTGGTTCCAGTCCTGGGTGGGGTCAGCAAAACAGTTTGCAGCAGACTTCCTTCATACCTATTGTATCAGCCATCCTGAGAAGGGAGGGGTGGTGACCATAGGGACTCAGGATTGGACAGACTACCGGCTTACAACGAATCTGCTTTTCAGTCTGCATGAATCGGCTGGGGTGGTATTCCGAAGCAAAGGTCTACAGATTCACTATGCACTTAAATTTGAAGGCGCTTCTACATTGAGTCTGGTTTATCAGAACCATGGTAATTGTAAGTTGCTGAAAGAAGTACCTTTCTCATATGAGCAGGATAGGCTCTATAACGTAGTCGTTGAAGCGGATGGTCCTGACCTATCCGTCTGGATAGATGGCAAACTGATCATGGAATGCATTGACGATTCGCTACAATGCGGGGGCGCTGGCTACATTGTCGATGAGGGAACCATGGTCGCCCGCGATTTCATCATTGAGAGGTGTTAGGAAGATGCAATATATAATCATTTCAACGGCAGTGGTTGATGAAATCCATTTCCCAGGGAATTCCAGTGTCGTGGAGGCTGGAGGAGGAGCAGGGTTGTACGCATACGCGGGTGCCAGGCTTTGGCATCCTTCGGTCGGGCTCTGTTGTGGAAAGGGCAAGGACTTCAGCGAAACATTGGAGCCGATTTTCAAAAAACATAACATTCCTGATTCTTGTATGTTCAACGTTCATGCGGAAACTCCAAAAACAATAGTGAATTATCAGGAGAATGGGGAGCGTATAGAGACCCCTGTCTATGGGAAGGATCACTACGAACTTTTTGTTGCAGGCATCGATGAATTGAAAGCCCCTCTATCTGAGGCAAAGGGTGCCTATCTTTTCAAGGAGGCTGAAGATATTGCCTTCTGGGAAGCCCTGCTTTCGTTGAAGAAAGAATATGGATTCTCATTGCTTTGGGAGTTGTCTGCAAGTTCTGCCAAACCGAGTAGTTTGGGCTTGGTTGAGAGCGTTGCATCGCAGGTAGAAATTCTATCACTGAACAGGAGTGAAGCCCATGCCTTGTATGGGGAAGATGAGCAGGCAGTTATTGAGAGGCTTAGGGGACTAGGTATTCCCTTGGTGTTCTATCGTCGAGGAAAGCAAGGTGCCTTGATGATTACCAAAGATGAGATTGTCGCTGTTCCTTCAGATTTCAGTTATGCATTGGTCGATCCTACCGGCGCAGGAAACAGTAGTTCGGCTGCTGTTCTTGTTGGCTTTTGCGAAAAGCGATGCCCGTATGAAATTGGAATCATGGGAACTATTGCTGCAGGAAGCAACATTAGTCAGTTTGGGATTGCTCCACTTTCCGATCAAGCAACCTTTGATAATGCTGAGGAACGATATCTCTATTTCATGCACCAGGAGAAGGGGGAGAATCAATGAGATCAGATGAAATAAGAAACAAGGCAGCAATCAAAGAGATTCATGCACGGTACCCATATTATCACAACGTGCCTGAAAGAGGTCTTGAGATAGAAGGAAGACCGGCACTTACCCAGATAGACCCAGAAAAAATTGGGGAGTATGTCCTGATGACAGTCCGCGATCCCCTCTGCGCCTATAGCGTGGATCCCGCCGAGTATATCGCTGGGTTGCTGGAACAGAGCGAGCTGGTAGGCAAGTCTGGGATGTTCACAACCTACAGCGGTTGGTACAAGGGTGCTCATATTTCAGTAATCAGTGGAGGGAGTGGATCTCCTGAGATGGAATTGGCGCTCTATGACCTGATGGAGTATACCGATGCCTCTACGTTCATCAGGGTTGGTGGTTCTGGTGGTATTGGAAGCACTGTGGAGCCTGGAGATGTCGTTATTGCCAGTGGCGTGGTACGTGATGAAGGTATGACCAAGTCTTACATCGATGCAGCATACCCGGCAACTAGTCATTATGAGGTTGTACTTGCACTTATCGAAGGAGCAGAGAAGGTAGCCAATCCCTACCATGTAGGGATTACGCTTTCTGTGGATAGCGACTTCGTAGGAGGAGGAAGGCCTTCTGTGGGTGGTTACATGCAACCATGGAACATTGAAAAAGCAGGTATCTACGAACGAGCTGGAGTGCTCAATGGAGATCGAGAATCTGCTGCGATTGTGACACTCTCCTCACTCTTTGGCCGTCGTGGAGGTTCTGTCTGCTCCGTAGCGGACAACTTGGTAACCGGGAAAAAGTTTACTGCTGGAGCTGGCCATGATACGGCAATTAGAATTGCTTTGGAAGGGTGTGCAGCTCTTCATGAAATGGATATGCAAAAAAATATGAGTGGAAAGCGGTATTGGAACCGTACAATGATGAGGAGCTAGAAATGAACGAGACGAGTAATGTGATAAGGGATCAGGTTTTCAGCCTCCCCAGGCTGCTGAGGCAGCAATATAACGACCTTGAGCCAAAGACAAGGAAGGTGTTGACTACACCGCAGATATTTTCAGTACAACGAATCGTCCTCACTGGGTGCGGAGATTCCTATGCAGCTGGTATGGTAATGCAGAGAGTCTTTGAACGACTGACTCGGTTGCCTGTGGAACTGGTAACAGCCGTTGATCTGGCGCGGTTCTACGATGAGAAACGGCTTGGGGATGCCCCTAATAACCCGTTGGTTATTGCTGTAAGTAACAGCGGAAGTGGTGCGCGAGTGGGCGAAGCTGTTCAACGGGCAAGAAAACATAAAGCGTTCGTCCTGGGAGTTACAAAATCAGCAGAGACACTGCTGGGACAGAACTCCGATGCCGTCGTACCGCTCTCCATTCCATCTTTTCCCAGTGCTCCTGGAACCCGGTCATATTTGGTGTCACTTCTGGCTTTGTTGTTGCTTGCAATCAGGATCGGGGAAGTTCGCGGATGTTATACGATGGACCATGCCACATTGATGAGAAAGGACATTCTTGATCAAGCTGATCGCTTGGATGAGATGCTTCCTTCCATTGATATGCATATGCTTGATGTCGCAAAACGATGGAAGCACCTGGAAGCTTGGGACTTTGTAGGAGCGGGAAGTGACTATGCCACCGCTTGGTTTGGACAGGCAAAGGTCATGGAAGCTACTGGACAGTATGCCATGCATATAAACAGTGAAGAGTGGCTTCATCTGAATTTCTTCATGAGAAAAAGCACGCAATTGGCGACTGTTGTGGTTGCTTCTGCTGACAATGCCGCGTTGAGTCGGACCAAGGAGATGCTTTCGTACGCTAAGACTCTTCAGCGACCGCTGCTTCTTGTGACTGATTCCATACAACAGGATGTGGAGGGAACCCAGGTTCTATACCCCGCAAGGACAGTATCCGACTCCCTCAGCCTTTTCCAGTTTGTACCCATCAGCCTGCTAGTTGGCTATGTGATGCAGCTGATTGGTGAGGAGCATGGAAGAGGATGTACCGGTCTTTGGGAGTTTTGCCAAGGCGGTGCAGCAGTGAAGCATAGCAAGATTGAGATTCTGTAGGAGGAAAAGTGATGCTGTATCATTATCAAATTGAAACCAAAGAGCATGACGTGGTATCCCTCACCGACCAGGTGAAGGAGTCGGTGGAGAAGAGTGGTGTAAAAAGTGGACTATGTGTTGTATACACTCCACATACTACTGCAGGTCTTACCGTAACCTCCTTTTGGGATCCCAAGGGGTTTGAGGATATCCAGGATGAGATTCGTCGTCTTGTACCCACTCGCATCGATTTCAAACATCAGCATGATACTCCTCAGGATGCAGCAGGTCATGTGAAGTCCTCGCTGATTGGAATTTCCCTTACGTTTATCATAGAAGATGGCTCATTGTTGGTAGGACACTCCCAAGGGGTGTATTTCCTGGAGTTCGATGGTCCGAGAAAACGTGAGTATTATGTCAAGATTCTCAGTGATGGGATGGAGAGGTAATATGAAGAAGATTATTCTTGATTGCGATCCAGGAATGGATGATTCCATGGCAATTGTCATGGCAGCAAAATCTCCCGATCTTGCGCTTCTGGCGGTGACAACGGTAAATGGAAATTACCCTGTGGAAGTGACCAGCAAGAACGCTCGAAAGGTCTTGGAGATGCTCGGAAGGACTGATATCCCCGTAGCCAAAGGAATGGCTTCCCCCTTGGTGCGTGATGTGCCAAAAGATCCTTTCACCCATGGTGCAGATGGCCAGGCAGAAAACTTTCTTCCTGAGCCTACGATACCACTGAGTGATCTTAGTGCAAGTGAGTTGATTATTCGCTTGGTGAAGCAGAATCCTGGGGAGGTTCATCTCATTGTAACAGGTCCTATGACCAATATTGCACTGGCAATGAAGATGGATCCGTCCATAAAAGAAAATATTGCCTCAATTATCGCCATTAGCGGTTCCTTTGGTCTGAACGAGTATGCGTTTCTCAATGCCACGGGGGATACTCCCCAGAGTGAATGGAATGTCTATGTAGATCCTGAAGCCGCCGATATCGTTTACCAGAGTGGAGTTCCCTTGGTTGCCTTGGGACTGGATGTCGCAACCCATTTTTCAGTTAATTTCTCAGTGGAAACGATTGACCTTTTCAAGAGAAGTGAAAAAAGGGAAGCTTCTTTCCTTGCCCAAGCTATTCGATTTGTGGAAGGAAGGGGTTTTGAGGCCTACTGCACCATTATCGATTGCATGGCAGTTGCCTATGCAATCGATCCTACGCTGGTTGAGACGTTCAAAGGTAGGGTAGGGATTGAAACCAAGGATGGTCTTACATTGGGAATGACGGTACTCGATAGACGCCATCACCATGTGTGGGAACATCTTCCACTTGTGGAAATTGGTAAACAAGCAGACCATCAGCGATTCCTTGATTTACTGACCCAATTGGTCTTGGCCTAAGGGGGTATTGATGAATCCATACGCAGGATACGGTCTCTATATTGCAGGACCACAATGTTTCTATGAACGGGGTTACAGTATGTGGCATTCGTACAGGAAACTGGCTGAGTATTATGGTTTTACTGTGGTTCTTCCCAACGATACACCACTGGATCTGACGCATGAGGACCTACGGGATAATGCAAGGGAAATTTTTGCAAATCTCCAGGAGGTAATCCAACAAACAAATATCATCATTGCTGATTTGGATTTCTTTAGGAGCAGTGAACCTGATTGTGGAACGCTCTTTGAGTTGGGTATGGTGCATGGTGCTGGAGGGCTTCTTTATGGGTTTACCCGTGATAAACGCTCGATGGCTATCAAGAATCAATTTGCATATCTGCATCAAGGTAGTATCTACGCACAAGGTGGGGAGCCTCATCCCTATGCTGATCTTCCCTATGCTCCAAGCCTCACTGCTTCTACAAAAATTGTTGAAGGCTCATTTGACGACTGTTTGCAACTGGTCATGAGTGATTTGGAAGAAAGAAGAAAACAGGGAATAAAACCCCCTGCCTTTGTCACCCTACCCAGTCAGAATGGAGGAAAAACACGGGTGTTTCTCTCTGGCCCTGATCGATATCGACAGAATGCTGAGGAACGATATCAAGTAATGAAGGAACTCTGTGCACAGTCTGGTTTTGTCGGCATTTCACCATTGGATGGATTGCCAGACCTCAATGATGTTGTCGATCCTTATGAAAGAGCCTACAGAATGTGGAAGCATTCCCAGGAATTGCTAGCCTCATGTGATATTTTCCTAGGTGATTTGCAAGATTATCATGGTTGGGAACCTCTTAACGACACTGCTTTCGAGGCAGGCTTGGCATGGAGACTGGCAAAACGTTGTTTTTGCTATATGCCGGATGCAAGAATCATGCGAGATCGTATTCCCAATATTGAAGGATTGGATGTTGCAGGAAATATTGTAGAGAATTTCAATTTTCCAGTTAATTTGATGTTTAGTGCATCAATGCCCATACTTGAAGGAGATTTGGAAGCGGTTTTAGCACAGATGTCAGCACAGTTAGGTTGAGGAGAGGGGAATTGCAAATTCAAAGCAATTCCCCCATAATGCCTAGCTGTATATGAAATACCGAATACCGTTACTATCAATATTACTTATAGGGATCTCTTTGTTGTTTGTATCCTGTGACAAGCCTGCGCCTGAACCAGAGTCGCAGAGTTTTCTCATGCTGGGGACCGTCTGCAAGATTACCATCTACGACCACCCCAGCGAGGAAGCGTTCTCTGCTGCCTTTGACCGGATCAGGGAGATTGAGAACCATATGAGTCTCCATACAGACTCCAGTGAGATTGCCTTGGTCAATGCCAATGCAGGCAAGCAAGCCGTACAGGTTTCTCCTGATACCTTTGCAGTAATCGAGAAAGCACTGGAAATAGCACGCCTGAGTGAGGGAGCGTTCGACCCAACCATTGCCCCGCTTGTACAAGCCTGGGACATTGGTGGGGAGAATGCGAGAAGACCACCCGATGAGGAGATTGCAGCCTTGCTTCCCTTGGTTGACTACACCAAAGTCATCCTAGATCCGGAAACGCGAGAAGTATATCTGCCCGTAGAGGGAATGGCGCTCGACCTCGGAGGTATCGCCAAAGGGTATGCAGCTGATGAGGTGAAACAAATTCTTCTTGATCATGGAGTCAATAAAGCCATTGTGAATCTCGGGGGAAATGTCCTGACGTTGGGAAGGAAAATTGATGGATCCCTCTGGAGAATTGGGATTCAGGACCCAGATGATGGCCGGGGTGCCTATGTGATGATCGTGGAGCTCGATGATACCTCCTTGGTTACCAGTGGACCGTATGAGCGATTCCTCGAGATTGAAGGGGAAACCTATCATCATATCCTGAACACCAAGACCGGGTTTCCTGTAGAAAGTGATTTCACCAGTGTAAGTATCATAACCCAAAGTTCTTTCCTCGCAGATGCACTTTCCACCAGTGTCTATGCCTTGGGGTATGAGAAAGGTATGGACCTGATCAACAGCCTTGATGGCGTACAAGCAGTATTCCTCACCGATGACAAGGAAGTGGTACTCAGTGAGAAGGCATCTGATGGTGAACTTGTATATTCCCTTACAGATGAAACGTATCGCATAAAAGAGTAGGGTCCAACCCTTGTGGAACAAGCTAGGCTGTCCATACAATGTTCATATGATTTGTTCAGCAATCCCTTCATCTAAAACCTTCCAAAGAAACAAACCAGCAAGGATGTCTTTTCATGGATACAAGGATGAAGCAATCACGAACTTGATGTATTTAGGATTAATTGGTCATATCGGCAATGAGTACTTGAATATTTGCTGATATTAGTAGTTTAATGAAGAAAATTGAAGTATATAAGTAATTAACATATTGGAGGATGATATGACCGGTACACATCAGGAAATATCGTACATTGTTCGTGAGCCCCGCCAGAAGAACACCCGCCTGGCTGAGGAACTCTTTTCCATGAAACAAGCCCAGTGCTCCCGCCGATTCCATCGACAGATCCCAGGCTACAGAATGAGTCCACTGCAGGGACTGCCCAATCTGGCAGCAATGTTCGGTGTTGGCGGTATCTGGACCAAGGATGAGTCAAGTCGCCTGCAATTGAATAGTTTTAAGGTTCTAGGTGGCTCCTTTGCCCTATACCGGTATCTCCAGAAATTGTTGGGTCTCTCTGGCCCTGACACCTCCTTTGAGTATCTTGCCAGCCAGGAAGTCAAGGATAAGGTTGGTGATCTTACCTTCGCCAGTGCAACCGACGGAAACCATGGAAGGGGAATTGCTTGGGCGGCAAAACGCCTGGGCTTCAAATGTGTCATCTACGTTCACTCTGAAACAAGTACCCGTCGTATTGATGCGATCAAGAGCAATGGTGCCAAGGTCGTGATCGTGGACGGCAACTATGATGATGCAGTTCGTCAGGTTGCCATCGATGCAGAGGCGAACGGTTGGACCATCATCAGTGATACCAGCTGGGACAACTATACCGAAATCCCTACCTGGATCATGCAGGGTTATCTTACCTTGCTTGCAGAAACCCAGGAGCAGTTCACCGGTGTTGGAATTGTGAAGCCGACCCATCTTTTCATCCAGGCAGGCGTTGGTGCCTTGGCTGCTTCTGTAATTGGTTTCTATCATGCCCTCTTTGGCCAGGATGCACCAAAATGCATCGTGGTTGAGCCGGACAAAGCACCCTGTATCTATGAAAGCGCGCTTGCCGGGGATGGGAAACCTCACTCTGTTGGTGGTTCTCTCGATACCATCATGGCAGGACTTGCCTGTGGTGACCCGAGTCCCATTGCATGGGAGATTCTCAACGAGGATGCTGATGCCTTCATCAAGGTCCCCGATTATGTAGCTGCAAAGGGTATGAGAATGTATGCAACCCCGCTCAATGGCGATCCGCTCATCATCAGTGGAGAGAGTGGGGCGGTGACGCTCGGTGCCTTTGCTTCCATCATGCAGTATTCAGGACTCGAAGAGCTGAAGGATGCACTGGGCTTGGATGAGGAGAGCCAGGTGCTTTTCATCAATACAGAGGGAAATACCGATCCGATCCATTTCCGCCAGATCATCTGGGAAGGTGCCAATCCAGTTCCCAAGGAGTACTGGCATAATCTGTAGAAACAACAATACTTGATTTCTTAGAAGAGAAGCCGTCGCAAACTGCGACGGCTTCTTCAACTTCAGTATTCAACAAGTATTGACTAAATAAACTATTCATGGTCAAACCAAGCTTTTAAACCACACATTCATACTCTCGATAGTTCCTGCTATATTGGTATTGTTGTGTAATCTGCCACCATAGGTGTAGCCAGCCTTTGCGAAGGTGATATTCATACCAGGTGAGATAGCCCTTGCAATGGTGTAGGCTGTGAGAATTCCTCTCTTCCTAAGCTCATCTTCCAGGAATGCAAGTAAGTGGAGGGCATACCCGTTACCGCGTTTATTGGGTAGGGTGGCAAAATCAGTCATCTCAGAGAAGCGTTTATCTTCCTTGAAGCTGCACTCTCCTGAGGCCAGCGCAACAAGATTGCCATCCTCCTCAATTCCAGCGTAGATGGTACCCTCATCCATGGTTTTCATGATGAACGATGAGTCATCGATCGGGAAGGGGTAGGAGTCAAAGACCTTGCCATAGATTGTTGCCATTGACGCAGCATCCTCTTTGGAGCATAGACGTACAGAGTATTTCTGGCTTGGTTTTCTTTGCTTAACAGAGAGAGCCAATGCAAGCACGCTTTCATATTCAGAACAGAGCTTCTCTTCCTGGCGTTTCTTGTCAAGGAACTTTCCAAGGAAAAGCCCCTCTTCCTCGCCGTGAAAGAGCTTTTCTGCCGATGCCTCGATCAAGAAGCCAGCTTCCAGAAATGGCGCAGAGATAGAGGCGGGAATCTTGGTGAAAATCTTCCCGTAACCGTTTTCTTCTGCCAATTTCACCAATTTGGGAACCAGGAGCGAAGCATCAGCAGTGCCCGGATCCATCAAGTAGATCCGGTCATTGCTCTTCCCATGCTGGACAAGCGCCCCATCCAAGTGCAACAAGGTGTCGTTTGTATCACCCATTCCTAGCGCTCCTCTTCACCGTTGGCTTCAGCATAGGCCTCGCTTACCGATACATGCCCCTCTGGTGTCAGGGAGTAACTATCATCGTAATCCGCCAAAAGCTTCTCAATACCGTAGGCCTTGAACTCATCACTGTCATCCAGTTTCAACTCAAGGGTGCATTTCTCACAATTCCGATCACACATCACGGATGAGTAACTGTCTGGTTCACGATAGGTAGTGATGACACCCTCGAAATTACGAAGAATTACCTTGTTCGTGGACCAGGAGAGAATGTAGTTGGGCATGATGGGAATCTTTCCACCACCGCCCGGCGCATCGATCACATACGTTGGTACACAGAAACCACTGGTATGGCCCCTGAGGCTCTCCATGATCTCGATACCCTTCCCGACTGAGGTCCTGAAGTGAGTGAGTCCCTCAGACAGGTCACACTGGTAAAGGTAGTAGGGTCTTACCCTGCTATAGGTTAGTTTCTGGACAAGTTTCTTCATGATTCTGGGGCAGTCATTCACGTCATTAAGCAGAACTGACTGGTTGCCCATGGGGATTCCTGCATCTGCAAGCATTTCAACTGCCTTGCGTGAGGACTTGGTGAGCTCTCGCGGGTGGTTGAACTGGGTGTTGATCCAAAGGGGGTGGTACTTCTTCAGCATATTCACCAGCTTCTCATTCACCCGGTAGGGGAGTACCACAGGAATCCTGGTACCGATTCTTATGATCTCAACATGTTCGATTGCTCTCAATTCTGAGAGAATCCACTCAAGGTAATCATCAGAGAGCATCAAGGGGTCTCCACCACTGAGCAGGACATCACGAACCTGCGGGGTGCTTCTGATGTAATCAAGTCCTGCTTTTATCTGTTCACGGTCTGGGATGCTGTCCACATCACCGACCTTTCTTTTCCTGGTGCAGTGACGGCAATACATTGCACAGGTATTGCTGATCAAGAAGAGGACACGGTCTGGATAACGGTGCGTAATACCGGTAACCGGGCTGTCTGCATCCTCGTGCAAGGGATCTTCCATATCATAGTCTGCAATATCCAACTCCCGGACATCGGGGAACGACTGCTTGAAAATTGGGTCGTTCTCCACATTGTCGGTATCGATAAGCGATAAGTAGTAGGGCGTGATGGCCATGGGAAATTTTGCAATAGTTGCCTCAATGTCCTTTCGTTTCGCTTCCGGGAAAGTATAGTCAAGCAGTTTCTCAAATGTTGCAACATCCTTGATGCAATGCTTGAGCTGCCATTTCCAGTCACGCCAGCGTTCTCTGCTGACATCAGTGTCGAAACGGTCTACTATCTGCTGTTCTGAATCGGTAAATTGCATGGGTCTTTTCCTGTACGGTTCTCTTCTGGTGATGTTCCAAAGGCAAAGATTTCCCTAGGCACACAGAAGGTCTGTGGTCGAATGATTGCTCCGATCAAATGGCAACTATTCTTGTATTGGATGAGGCTATTATAACATGTTTTTGACATTACTGCAATAAAACGACAAAAACTAATATTGGAAGGATGTTTTTTCCCCGCTCTTTTTTTGTAATGTAAACAAGTTGTGCAGATAGTCTGGTGGAAGGAACCGAAAAGAAGAGGGAGGCTCAGCCTCCCCCAGTATGCTGTTCAGCACAGAATTCTAGAATGCATACAACACGCCGACAGTAGAGGTGAGTAACCCGGCAAGAGGAAATAAGCCATTGAAGACGACTCCTCCATCGAAGGTATCATTGTCTTCAATTATTCCATATGCCATGACAGGGATGTTCAGGTTCAGGAAGATTCCAGTATTCTTATTCGGAATCCAGTACTCTCCCTTCACTACAGCACCGGCCAATCCCAGGACAACCGGACCGAAGTTGGTGAAAGCGGTGGTGCCCAGACCAATTTTCATATCAAAATTTTCACTGAGCGCGAACGCTTGGCTGATATCTGCATTGAAGGTATAGATATCAACGAATGTATCTTCGGCATCTGCATACGTTGCGATATAGGTCATTCCCAAGGGATAGTTGACGCCTGCTTGCAGATAAAGATCTCCAAGTCCTACGTCGACCAATACTCCCGTGGTGGTAAATCCCAACTGGGCACCGACTGCAACGCTGTTCTCCCGAGCGGAGAGCGTTCCAAGTGACACGATAAGCACAAGTAGCAATATAGTAGTACGTTTCATAGTTGGCTCCTCTGCATTCAGTTTCTCATACTGTGAGAACAAACACGAGCCTGTAGGGTGACAAAATTGGAAAAATGTCTAGTGATAGTGAATGGTATTGGCCAGGCGTATGATCTCAAAGCGATCTTTCACTTCCAATTTTGAGTAAATCGAGCTGATATTGTTACGTACCGTCTGCTCTGCAAGAAAAAGTCGGTCTGCAATCTGTTGGTTGTCATAGCCGGTGGCAATGAGGCCAAAAATCTCTTTCTCACGTGATGTTAGGGTATCGAACCATTCAAAACTACCGGATACCTCAGGAATTTTCGGGCTGGTTCCATCGTACATGGTATTGATCAACTTGGCTGCGATCTTTGGGGAAATCTGTACCAGTCCTGATTGCAAAGCCCTGATGGCGGCTATCAATTCAGTAGGGGATATATCCTTCAAAAGATACCCGGCTGACCCAATTCGCAAGGCCTCCCTCACATACTCATCCTCATCATAGGTGGAAAGCATGACCACTTTGATAGAAGCGTTTTGCTTGAGGATTTCCCGGGTGGCTTCCACCCCGTTGATATCAGGAAGATGGACATCCATCAGTATTACATCAGGTACTTCCTCCAGGGCCATCTGTATGGCGCTGGTTCCATTCTTCGCGATTCCTATTACCTGGAAATCGTCCACATAGCTCTCCAAGCTCATTCTCAAGCTCTGGACGAAGAGTGGCTGGTCATCAACCAACAGAATTCGAATCATGTGTGTGCTCCTTTTGCAGTGGGATGGTAACGGTTAGTTGGAAGCCTCCCTCCGGGGCATTCTCTGCATGGACTGTACCGCCGAGCTTGCTGATTCGCTCCTCCATGCCGGCAAGTCCAATACCTTTGACAATTTTCTTTGCTCCACTACCATTGTCCAGGATGATTACTTGTACCTGGTCTCTGATAATCCAGAAGAGCATCCTGACCTGCGTCGCATGTCCATGCCGCAGGGCGTTGGTCAGCCCTTCTTGTACCACTCTATACAAGACCAGATCGATCTCATCACCGAAGGAGGCAGGTAGATTTCCTGCCTCAATATCCACGGTAACCCCGGTAGTCCCCTCAAAAATCTTCTTGATCTTGTAGATTGCCTTAATTCCAGTCTCCCGATCCTGTTCATTGGTCCTGAGCAAGTGAAGAGCCTTCCTGGTTTCTGTCAATCCTTCTTGTGCTTGGCTGCGCGCAGCTGAGCACATCTCACTGGTTTTCTCACTGTTTCTACATCCAGTTGAGACAATGGCGTCCATCATTGCAATGATATTGGTGAACATATACCCACTGATGTCATGGATTTCCCGACTGATACGAAAGCGCTCCTTTTTTGCGGCCTCAATCTCCGCAGTTCTTGCGTAGGATTGCAGGCTCTGGCTGAAGACGGTGAGCTTGGTAATGGTAGTATTCAGGATTACGATTTGCTCTTGCCCCTTCAGATAGAGTTGTCGGTACTGTGTAAGTCCTACTTGCAAGAGTGCAGCACTTAATGAGATAGCAAAGAATGCCCAAAGCTCGGGAATTTCTGCACTCCTGAGAGCGAGATTCAGTTCATTCTCCCCAAGCAGTCTGGGAAGTTGCAACAAAGCTACTCCTGTGGTTGATAGGATGGGGCAGAGAATCAGACTGAAAGGGAAGGAGCAACAGACAAGCAGTACACTCTGGAAAGCCAGGAAGAGTGAGAGACGAATGGTGAGAAAATCGTTTAATGAGTATCCAATAACCCATAGGGCGGTAAGGGAGAGGAAAATCAACAGGAGAATTGCCAGTAGATTCCGCGATTGGGTAAGCAGGAAGATGCAAAAACAGTAGAAAGCAAAGAAGACAAAAAAGGTACGATAGAACTCAAACGCTCGGGTACTCTCTCCACTGTTGAATCCATAGGTAAGGAGAAACTCGACAAGACCGAGGGCAAGAAGGAATCCTGCGTAACCATACAGGGCACGCTCAAAGGGTGTCGTTCTTCTGGATCGCTCACTTTCAACCATTGGGGACAGTATACCATAAGGAGGATGAGAGTCGGTATTTTTGTACCGGATGAAGGCCGAAAAAAAAAGATGTTTTCAGTATTCTTGTCACTTTCGCTCTGACAGGCCTGCCCCTATCATGAAACAATAGAAAACGTAGCTAGCTTGTTCAAAGAACAACAAGGAGGAATGCAATGAAGAAAATGTTGTATGTGCTATTGGTTCTGGTGCTGGGATCAACCATGCTATTCGCCGGTGGTGCTGGAGAGAAAGAAGCTGAGGTTGTAGACCCAAATGCCCCAATCACCCTGACGGTATGGTGCTGGGATCCGATGTTCAATATCTATGCCATGGAGGAGGCGGCAAAGATTTACAAGGACATCAAGCCAAATGTAACCATCAATGTGGTTGAGACACCCTGGAATGACCTGCAGCAGAAGTTGATCACCAGTCTCAGTGCCAATGCCACCGAGAATCTTCCGGACATCATCCTGATGCAGGATAACGCAATACAGAAGAACGTGATGACCTATCCTGAAGCCTTTGTACCCCTCAATGGTAAGATTGACCTTAGTCAGTTTGCACAGTTCAAGGTTGATGTTGGAACCATTGATGGAAATCATTATGGAGTTCCCTTTGACAACGGAGCAACCGGTACATTCCTCAGAAGGGACATCGTAGAGAAAGCCGGTCTCAAGGTAAGTGATTTCAATGACATCACCTGGGAACGTTTCATCGAGCTAGGCAAGATTGTCAAGCAGAAAACCGGTGTGTCCATGATCAGCACGGTGGCTAATGAGCCCGATTTCCCCATGTTGATGCTGCAAAGTGCAGGTACGTGGATGTTCAATGAGGATGGAAGTGCCTACATCAAGGACAATCCTGTCCTCAAGGAAGCACTCCGTATTACCAAGGAGATGGTTGAGAGTGGTGTTTGTCTGCTTGTACCAGATTGGAATGCCTATATTGCAACGCTGAACAACGGAACGGTTGCCTCCACCATCAACGGCTGCTGGATCAGCGGATCCATCCAGGCTGAAGAGTCCCAGAAGGGCCTTTGGGCTGTTGCAAATACTCCCAGATTCGCCAAAATCAGCAGCTCTGTGAACTACTCCAGCCAGGGTGGTTCAGGTTGGATGGTCATGGCAAACTCCAAGCATCCTGATGTTGCCATCGATTTCCTGGCAAAGACCTTTGGTGGTAGCGTTGCTTTGTATGAGACCATTCTGCCAACCAGTGGAGCAATTGCAACATGGCTTCCTGCTGCAGAAAGTCCGGTCTATTCGACCCCCATCGAGTTCTTTGGTGGGCAGAAGATCTATGAGGACTTGGTAGGTTTTGCCGGAAAGGTTCCCAACGTCAAGTACGGTGTTTTCAACTATGAAGCCCGTGATGCCATCGCCCGTGCATTGAGCGAAGTAATGCAGGGAACGAGTATTGATGCAGCTCTTGGAACTGCACAGAAGAATGTCGAATTCCTCATGAGCGAGTAGTTTTAGTCAACATCGATATCCGATACCGCTGTATACTGGCGGTATCGGATTTGTACCGGCATAGATAAGGGAAACCGTCATGGCAAAAAGCAATCTGACTCGAAAGATCAACCTGTACGGCTGGTTGTTCGTTATTCCTGCAGCACTATTCATCTTTATCCTGAACTTCTATCCAATGATCAGTGCGTTCCTGCTCTCGTTGCAATCAGGAAGGGGGAATAACCTGAAATTTGCAGGATTGAAGAACTACGCGCGCCTGTTTGAGGATGAGATGTTTCTCACCTCAGTGGGAAACGTTGTCACCTATCTTGTGATCCAAGTCCCCATTATGCTGTTGTTCGCATTGGTCTTGGCCACCATGCTGAACGATCCAAAGCTCAAGGGCAGGGGGATTTTCAGGACCATGATTTTTCTGCCGTGTGCGACCAGTCTGGTTTCCTCGGCCATGATCTTCAAATCATTGTTCTCCATTGATGGGATCATGAATACAGCCCTGGTTGGCATTGGTATGCTTTCTGAGCCTATAAGCTGGCTTACCCATCCTGTCTGGGCAAAATTTGTCATCATCCTTACCATTACCTGGAGATGGACCGGGTATAACACCGTGTTCTATCTTGCGGGACTCCAGAATATCAACCGGAATGTATATGAGGCTGCACGTATCGATGGGGCCTCAGCGAGCAGGCAGTTCTTTTCCATAACCATACCCCTGCTCAAGCCGGTAATTCTCTTGACTACCATCATGTCCACCAATGGGACATTGCAACTCTTCGATGAGGTGCGTACCCTGACCAACGGAGGTCCAGGGATTGCAACCCTCTCGATCAGCCAATACATCTATAACCTGTCGTTTATGTACAACCCCCAATTTGGGTATGCCGCGGCAGTATCCTATGCAATCCTGGTGATGGTTGCCGTGCTCTCCTTCGTCCAGATCAAAGTGGGAGGTAAGCGATGAACAAGCGACAAGGTGCATCCATAGCAAAATATGTATTTCTGATTATCATCTGCCTGTTCTCTGTGTTTCCGTTCTACTTCATGGTGGTTGGTGCAACCAACAAGAGTGTGGACATTATCAAAGGGAGGCTTTTCTTCGGGACCTTCCTGTTTGAGAACATCAAGACCCTTGCTACGAACGTGCGACTGGGAAATGCATTTTGGAACTCACTGCGTAATGCCTTGGCCAATACGGCAGCCGCCCTACTGATCTGCAGCCTTGCTGGGTATGGATTCCAGATCTATCGGGACAAGGGAAAAGATACCCTGATGGGGTTGCTTCTGCTCTCCATGATGGTTCCCTTCGCTGCCCTCATGGTCCCCCTCTTCAGGATGTTCAGCCAGGCAAAGTTGCTTGATACTACCATGGGATTCATTCTTCCCACGATCTCTACCGCCTTCCTGATTTTCTTCTTCCGCCAGAGCAGCGAATCCTTTCCCATTGAGACTGTGCAGGCTGCCCGGGTGGACGGGCTGGGGGAGTTTGGCATCTTTTTCAGGATCTATGTGCCCATTATGGCTCCCACCTTTGCAGCAGCTGCTATTGTTACATTCATGAATGCATGGAATAATTACCTATGGCCTCTGATCATCATGCAGAGTCAGGATAGTCAGACCATGCCTCTCCTGATCACCGGCCTGACCGCAGGGTATACTACCGATTATGGTATTCTGATGCTCTCTGTCACCATTACAACCCTGCCGACCTTGATCCTCTTCTTTACCCAACAGAGACGGTTCGTTGAAGGGGTGCTCGGCTCGGTCAAATAACACAAAGGAAGGTTCGTATGGATACGTTGTTTCTCCACCACAAAGCTTGGCAACAGCCGTCGATCACCTCGGTCAATCGGCTTCCGATCAACAGTCTGCCCCCATCTTTTTCAACCGTAGAAGATGCAATGCATTGGGCAAAAGAAGGGCCTGAAGGGTGGGACCAGAGGGAATCCCCTTACCAGGTAAGGCTGAATGGGACTTGGTCTTTCAGGTATTATGAGACCCCCCTCCAGGTGGAGGACGAGGTTATCAAGAAGGATTGTGATCTTGACTTCGATCCCATCAGGGTCCCCGGGGCCTGGAGTGTGCAAGGATGGGACAAGCCACACTATACCAATGTGATCATGCCATTCAGGAATACCCCTCCATTTCCTCCAGAGCATAATCCTACCGGGGTGTACAAGAAACAGTTCATCATTGACGACGAATGGATGAACAGAAAGACCATACTCAAGGTTGGTAGTGCTGAGAGCTATTTGGAAGTGTATCTCAATGGCTCGTTCGTCGGAATGAGCAAGGATTCCAGGCTCCCTTCTTCCTTTGACCTTACCCCTGTGCTGGAGAAAGGGGAGAATACCCTTGTCTTGATCGTGGTTCGCTATAGTGATGCCTCCTATGTGGAAGACCAGGACCAATGGTGGTTTGGCGGCATCCACCGCACAGTTTCCCTGATCAGTGAGGGAAGCAACGCCCTGCAGGATGTGAAAGTTACACCCACCCTGAATGATACTTTTTCCAAAGCCCACATCCACATCAAAGCACCCTATGCTGGTGGGGACGGGCAGGTTATGCTTATAAGTCTCTATGATCCGGAGGGGGCCTTGCTCATCTCTCGCCATGTAACGGGTAGTACGGGATCCTATGAAACCACCTTTGAGGTGGATCATCCCCAATTGTGGAGCAGTGAGAAGCCGGTACTGTACTGCCTCAGTTTCTCCTTGGATGCAGAGCGAGAGCATCGCTCTTGCATGGTAGGGCTGAGAAAGGTGGAAATTGCACGCAGGGCTCTGCTGATAAACGGGAAGCGGGTCTTTATCAAGGGAGTGAACCGACACGAGCATGATGAGCGGTCGGCAAAGACATTGAGTACAAGCAGCATGGTACGGGATATCAAGCTGATGAAACAGTATAACTTCAATGCAGTGAGAACCTGTCACTACCCGGATGATGAGATCTGGTACGCGCTCTGTGATAAATACGGCCTGTATATCATGGATGAAGCGAATATCGAGACCCACGCAAACTATGACAGCATCTGTCGTGACGAAGCGTGGGCATCCTGTTTTCTGGAGAGGGTACAGAGGATGGTCCGTCGTGACTACAACCACCCCTCGGTCATTATCTGGTCCCTCGGGAATGAGAGTGGACATGGCAACAACCATGATGCATGTGCTGGTTGGATACGGTACTACGACAAGAACCGTCCCATTCACTATGAAGGAGCAAACCGCGACGAATGGGGGCAGGGACCACATTCTCTTTCAAGCTTGAAGCGGGGAAGGTTTACCACCGACATCATAGCCCCAATGTATCCTCCCATCTCCCTGATCGAGGAATGGGACCATACCACTGAGCCTGACAAGGATGACCGTCCCTTGATCATGTGTGAATACAGCCATGCAATGGGAAACTCCAATGGAAGCCTGGGTGACTACTGGAGGGTTATCAAGAAAAGTCGTGGGATACAGGGCGGATTCATCTGGGATTGGGTCGACCAAGGTATTCTGGTGAACGAAGAAGGAGCCCCCGTTGGGTTCTCCTCTCAGGGCAACAAGAACAAGGATGGAATAAAAGCGTGGCGCTATGGTGGGGATTTTGGTGATAAACCCACTGATTACGATTTCTGCCTCAACGGCCTGGTGCTCCCCGACCGTACGGTCAAGCCCGCGATGGCTGAATGTCTCAAGGTGCAGCAGTCGATTCAGATTACCAGTGAGCATCCATCGGGCGGAACATTCACCCTTATCAACGAGCAGGATTTCACCAACACGGAGCATCTTTCCATCCGTTACCGCCTGGTCAGCGAGGCTGACCCCAAGGTAGTGGAGGGGACACTCTCCCTTCCTGCTGTGGACCCTGGCTGCAGTCAGGAGTTTGCGGTACCTGAGTTGCTGGGTGAAGAAGTGCGCTCCATGATGCGCTATGGAGAGACCTTCTTGCTCTTTGAAATCTTCCTCAAGGAACATACCGCATATGCAGATGCTGGACATGTAGTGGCTTGGCAACAGTTCAAGCTCTGTGAGGCTCCCAAAAAGGCTTTCCCGATTCCCGAGGCTTCCTTGGCAAAAACCCCGAAGGGATCATTCCTGGTGGAGACAGAGGCTTATCGAGCGAAGATCGGGGAGGATGGCCTTTTGCATAGCCTTGCCTTTGCCGGTCAGAAAGAGTTGCTTGCGAGCCCCCTCAGGGTAAATCTGTTCCGCTGTCCAACCGAGAATGACGGTATCAAGACACTGCAGTCCAATACCGATGAGCCGGAGTATGAGTTCTACCACGACAATAAGGCCTTCGGTCCTTGGTTCAAGCATAAGCTGAACCAGGTAGGTATGGTCTTGGAGGACATCCATCAGGAGGAAGGGCAACTCTGCACGCAACATCGCTTGGAGAACCCGGACAAGGAGATTCTTGGCACCTTCATCCAGCATTGGATATTCTCTTCTGATAAGCTGCACTATCAGTGTACCTTCGACCTGAATGACACTGTGGGGGAATACCCAAGAGTGGGACTTACCTGTGATCTTGATCGGAGGTGGTCTGCATGCCGTTATTTCGGCTTGGGTCCACATGAGAACTACCCCGACCGAAAGGATGGGGCGATCATGGGAGAGTACCACGCAACAGTAGACGAGCTCTTTGTTCCTTACATCGTTCCCCAGGATTATGGGGTACATACAGCTCTCAGGCGTCTGGACCTCTATGATGGCAACACGGGGAGCGTACAGTTCAGTAGTGATTCTCCCTTCTCCTTTGCCTTCCACAGGTATACAACTGATGAGTTATGGAAAAAGCTTCATGCGGACAAGCTGGAACAGAGCAAATTACATCATCTGTATCTGGATGCTGCGGTAAGAGGGGTAGGGACAGCAACCTGCGGTCCTGATACACTTCAGCAGTATCGCCTTCCCAGTGGTGTCTACCGCCTCTCTTTCACCCTCAGCAGCAGTCGCTGAGTCTAGATTACCCCGGTCATACGAGTGTGTGTCCGGGGTAGTTTCAACAAACTCTTATTAAAACACTTGACAAATATATAAGGGGTAGGTACTATCTAGATATAAGTTTTGAAAAATTAAATAGCAAGCGATATAAATAGGAGGCTCCAATGAACGTATATGATTACTCAGTACAAGACCGGGAAGGAAAACAGGTAGACCTTTCCGAGTATAAAGGCAAGGTACTCCTGATTGTGAACACTGCCACTCAGTGTGGTTTTACCCCTCAGTACACTGAGCTGGAGAAGCTCTATGAAACCTATCAGGGAAAGGGTTTTGAAATCCTGGACTTTCCCTGCAACCAGTTCGATGGACAAGCTCCCGAGGCTATCGAGGAGATCCACGAAATCTGCAAGCTCAAGTATGGAACCAAATTTCCTCAGTTCGGAAAGGTAGAAGTCAATGGTGAAGGGGCTCTTCCCTTGTACAAGTACCTGAAGAGCAAGAAGGGATTTGCAGGGTTCGACATGAGCCACAGGATTGGCCCTATTCTTGATGGAAAACTGCGTGAGGTTGACCCCGAGTATGAGAAGGATCCGTCGATCAAGTGGAACTTTACCAAGTTCCTCGTCGACAGGAGTGGGGAAGTGGTTACCCGCTTTGAGCCAACTCATGATCTTGGCGAAGTTGCCAAAGCCGTCGAGAAACTTTTGTAAATCTCCAAAATAACAGTATTGACCTTTGCTGGCGTTGTCCTCCGTTGTGTGGGCAACGTCTTTTTTGGTATTGGGAGGCTCTTTGTGATATGATGATACATTGAAGGAGCAACTCACATGGACTTAGAACTCTCATTGGCATGCAGGATTGGCCAGCACCTAATGTGTGGCCTGCCTGGCTACACATTGGACGATACGTTTAGGGAAGCTGTAAGGAAGTACAAGATTTCCAATGTTATCCTGTTTTCCAGGAATATCAGGGACAAGGAGCAACTGTTCGAACTCTGTGCTGATATACAGGAGTTGGTGCAAACAGAGTGTGGTGTCCCAGCGCTGATCGGTATCGACCAGGAGGGAGGTATGGTCAGTCGTCTCTCCAGCGATTGTACGATAGTCCCCTCCGCCATGGCCATTGGGGCTACCGGTGATGAGCGTTGTGCCTTGCGGGCAGGTATCCTTACAGGACGGGAGCTCTCGGCCTTGGGCGTAAATGTGGACTTTGCTCCATCCCTGGATATGAACAGCAATCCACATAACCCTGTCATAGGGGTACGCAGTTATGGTGATGATCCTGATGTGGTTTCACGATTTGCCCGATCCATGGTTGAAGGCATCCAGAGCCAAGGGGTGATGGCTGTAGGGAAACACTTTCCCGGGCATGGTGATACACACCAGGACTCCCATCTGGTACTTCCTGCTGTAGGTGGTGAACTTTCAGACCTCCAGAACCACATCCTGCCTTTCAGTGAGGCAGTGAGGGGAGGGATCCAAGGGATCATGAGTAGTCATATCCTGTTCCCCGATATCGAGAAAGAAAATGTTCCAGCAACCATGAGCCCCTTCTTCATGACCGAATTGCTCAAGAATACCTTGGGTTTCAAGGGGCTGGTGTTCAGTGACTGCATGGAGATGCATGCAATTGCAAAGCATTCAGGGACTGTTGACGGAACGGTCTCTGCAATCAAGGCAGGCGTGGATGTGGTTTTGATCAGCCACACTATAAGCCTTGGTATCGCAGCAGCAGAAGCCATTGCCAAAGCCCTGGAAGAGGGAATCCTCTCACGCGAAGTATTCGATGCCTCGACAGAGAAGATCCTTCTTGCCAAACAGATGCTTCAGGAAGCTGAGAGAAAGACTCTCTCTGTGGTGGGTAGTGCTATGCATGAGAAGGAAAACCAAAGGTTATACGCTCAAAGTCTAACTTTGGTACAGGATGCACCCTTTGAACTGGGAGGCAACCCCTTGTTCGTGGGAGTGACCTGTTTTCAGGCAACAGTAGTGTCCAGTGAGGAACATGAGGTGGTATTCGCCCCTGATATGGCGCATTTAGTAGGAGGTTCTTCACTTGTGGTGAGTGAGAATCCTGACGAAAAAGAAATCCAGAGGGTGCTCTCCCAAGCAAGTAAATGCTCCTCTGTAGTGGTAGGAACCTACAACGGTCATCAGTATCCAGGACAGATTGCATTGGCCAATGCACTGGCTAAGGACCATCCGGTCCTCACTGTTGCCCTTCGCAATCCCTATGATCTTGCCGAGCTGGATGTACATATCCGGAGCATTGCAGTGTATGCGTATAATCGTGATGTCCTTATAGCACTTGCAAGGCTCTTGAAAGGAGAGATTTCCTGTACAGGCTTACTTCCTGTGCAGTTAGTAAGGGGCTGGTAGACTTCACTTTTGGTGATACTTTCCCCAGCTCTAACCTTATTAAACCACAGCTTTCCCCCTACTGGAATATTTCATTTGCGGTATGAGTGGGAGTTTTCATATTCGAGACAGTTTGGTTCAATCCTATGAAACATATAAGGTTGACAATCAAATTAGACTACTTTATTCTAAATGTAGGATATTGATTAACCTGCTCCCAGTAGTAAGTCTCCCACGATAAGGGAAGTTCCGAGACTGGGAGCTTTTCTTTTGAATTATCGGAGGGTGGATGGCAAAGACCGCAATATTAGTTGATGGTGGATTTTATCGAAAGCGAGCAGAACTGCTTTGGGGGCCAATGTCCCCAATAGATCGAGCCAATGAGTTAAGAACATATTGCCGAGCACATATCAATACTCGAGATGGGGCTCACTCCCGCCAATTATATCGTGTATTTTACTACGATTGTCCCCCGATTAATAAAAAGATATTTCATCCCCTCCATGACAGAACTATTGATTTTGGTAAAACGGATCTTTTCGGCTGGGCCAACGAATTCCTTGATCAGCTAAAGAAACAGCGAAAGTTTGCTGTTAGGTTGGGACGATTGTCAGAACCAACGGCCTATTATGCATTAAGATCAGATACGATCAAGAGCCTTTTTAGGGGGAAGAAAACAGTAGCGGAATTAAATGAGCATGATTTTTCCTTGTCTGTCGAACAAAAAGGTGTAGATATGAAAATTGGTCTTGATATCGCATCTCTATCATATAAAAAACAAGTTGACCAGATAATATTGATCTCCGGAGATAGTGATTTTGTACCTGCTGCAAAGTTGGCTCGACGTGAAGGCATCGATTTCATTCTTGATCCAATGTGGGCTCCGATTAAACCAGATTTATTTGAACATATTGATGGGCTAAGATCGCCTTGGAGAAAGGGTGAGCAAAATCATCCAAAGAATCTTTGTGAAGAAGATTTATAATACTGAAAAAGTGATGTTCTCATTGCGTCCTCTGTGACATTTAGAGAAGTTCTTATATCCGGATAATCAGTTTTAATGACTCATCTCTCGCCTTCGATGCAGCACCAAAAACAGAATAATCTGATTTTTATGCAAATTTTCTGCATATAAATAGACGAAATGTATATGAAGTAGTACAATGGCCCAAATCGGACTCTTCTGAGCCCTCTTTGATTGAAGGAAGCAAGTATGGAAAAGAAGAACATTGATTGGGCCAGTCTCGGATTCACGTATATCGAGACAGACAAACGGTATGTTTCCCGTTTTAAGGATGGGAAATGGGACGATGGAGCAATGGTGGATGATGCCAATGTAAGCATCAGTGAGTCTGCAGGTGTGCTGCAGTATTCGCAAACCTGCTTTGAGGGTTTGAAAGCATATACCACTGTAGATGGTCGAGTTGTCACCTTCCGTCCTGACCTCAATGCCGAGCGTATGTATGAGACGGCTGAGCGTCTTCTCATGCCTCCCTTCCCAATAGAGCGGTTCATCGATGCCCTCGACCAGTTGGTCAAGGCAAACCTTGCCTATGTGCCACCTTATGGTACGGGTGCCACTCTCTACGTCAGACCATTTTTGTTTGGTAGCGGTCCTGTTATTGGGGTTGCTCCGGCTCCTGAATATACCTTCAGGATGTTCAGTACTCCAGTCGGTCCCTATTTCAAGGGTGGGGTGAGGCCATTGAGATTGCAGGTGAGCAGTTATGACCGTGCAGCTCCGAGAGGGACCGGACATATTAAGGCAGGATTGAACTATGCCATGAGTCTGTACCCAGGCTATAACGCGAAAAAGAATGGGTTTGATGAGAACATGTATCTTGATGCGGCAACCCATACGTTCATTGAAGAGACTGGTGGGGCAAACTTCATCTTCATTACCAAGGATAACAAGGTGGTAACTCCCAAGAGTGATACCATTCTTCCTTCTATCACCAGAAGATCACTTATGTATGTCGCAAAAGAGTATCTACATCTGGAGACAGAAGAGCGCGAGGTACCGTTAAGTGAGCTTTCTGAGTTCGTGGAAGGAGGCTTATGTGGTACTGCGGCTGTTATCTCTCCCATTGGGTCTGTTACTACAGAAAGTGGGGTTATCACGATGCCAAGCGGGATGGAGAAGATGGGACCGATCACCCAGAAACTCTATGATACCCTTACCGGAATACAGATGGGGAGAATAGAAGCACCAGAAGGGTGGATCCATACCATCGCCTGAGAACATTAAGCTATCTCTATACAAGTAGTATAATCGATACCTGACGAAGTCCTTGCAGAGTATTGTGAGGACTTTGCTGGGTTGTATGGTGATGTAAATTCCTATTTGCTATACACTTCATGTATATAGCAACAAGGAGTGTGCCATGAAGATTGGAACTGTATTTGAAAATAATAGGACTCAAGCAGTAAGGTTACCGTCAGATACAAGGTTTCCAGACCAGGTGAAGAAAGTCGCTGTGCGGATTGTTGGCACTACCAGGATACTCGAACCGATACATAATTCTTGGGATACATTTTTTCATCCTACCGATGAGGGTGTCACTGATGACTTTATGGCAGAAAGGGCATCCCAATACCAAAGAGAACCATAATCGGCGTAAATGATCTCCATATTGTAGGTCATGCAAGGAGCCAAGGATTAATTCTGGTTACCAATAATACCAGATAATTCAAACGGGTTGAGGGCTTACGGGTCATCGACTGGACGATTCGATGAGTATAGACCGTCAACATGAGTAGTAGTATTACAACTTCAGGGTATAGGGTTGTTGTGCAAGGTTATTCTGGTATTTTTCTAATGAGTTCATTATCACCATGCCAAGCGGGATGGAGAAGATGGGACCGATCACCCAGAAACTCTATGATACCCTTACCGGAATACAGATGGGGAGAATAGAAGCCCCAGAAGGGTGGATCCATACCATTGCCTGATAACTTTAAGCTATCTCTATACAAGTAGTATAATCGATTCCTGACGAAGTCCTTGCAGAGTGTAGTGAGGACTTCGTTGGATATTCAAAATACTGAATGGTCCGTTCAGTAGTTGCCAGTCAATTGAGTCAATAATTACTAATTCATTAATGAATGAACAGATATCATTCTTGATACTTTGCATCTCCCAGACAGCAATATCGACAACGAAGTCATATCTGCTAAACAGCGTTGTATGTCCGTTCTGACTTAATAGGGTAAAAATCGGAAACTTATTGCGTATTTATACCGTTGACATAATCCACGATTTTTCCTATGTTGGCTAAAGCAGTACGAAAGCGGGGGGACTCTTCGGAGTTGAGAAGGTAGAACCTGACCCTTGGAACCTGGCAGTTAACACTGGCGTAGGGAAGCTGATAGATCCACTCAGGACAATCATCTCCCTACAGGGAGATTTTTTTATTTATAAGTGATGCGGGGGGACTCTTCGGAGTTGAGAAGGTAGAACCTGACCCTTGGAACCTGGCAGTTAACACTGGCGTAGGGAAGCAGATGGATCCACTCAGGACAGTCATCTCCCTACGGGGAGATTTTTTTATATACAAGCGATGCGGGGGGACTCTTCGGAGTTGAGAAGGTAGAACCTGACCCTTGGAACCTGGCAGTTAACACTGGCGTAGGGAAGCAATACATCAATCCAAATCATTGATCGTACTTGTCCTTTCCAGCAAGTGAACCATATGAGGAGGATTTGAGATGAAACATGTATTGACCATCGCGGGCTCGGATTGCAGCGGCGGTGCCGGCATCCAAGCAGACCTGAAGACATTTGCAGCTCATGGTGTATACGGAATGAGCGTCATTGTCTCTGTAGTCGCAGAGAACACCCAACGGGTGATAGGAGCACAAAACGTTTCTTCAACATTGATAGCTGGGCAGCTACAGGCAGTTTTTGAGGACATCCGTGTAGATGCAGTGAAAATAGGAATGCTTCCATCCCAGTTGGTCATGAAAACAGTCGCCAAGGAACTGAAGGAGAGGAAACCCAGAAACATCGTTCTGGATCCTGTAATGATAGCAAAAAACGGATTCGCCCTCATGGATTCCAGCTTGGCACAGATATTGGCTGATCTGGTCTTACCGTACGCAGATGTGGTAACACCTAACATTCCGGAAGCAGAAGTCCTTGCCGATATGCACATCACTTCAATTGAAGATATGCAAGAAGCAGCAATTAGAATTCATGGGTATGGCCCATCCTATGTACTGATCAAAGGTGGTCACCGCTGTGATGATGCCGCTGATCTGCTGTATGACGGAAACAGGATGCTGTGGTTCAGTGCAAAACGAATAGATACCAAGAATACACATGGAACAGGGTGTACTTTTTCATCGGCAATTGCCGCGAACCTTGCATTGGGTAAGCCTATCGAAAAAGCGGTTGAAGGAGCAAAGGCGTATGTGACCATGGCCATTGAGCACGCGCTGTATTTGGGGAAGGGTTGCGGTCCCACACATCATTTTTACGATCTCTACAAGAATGGATTATCCCGATAAGGAGGGGCAAGATCATGGATACGAAACAGATGTACTCAAATAGTACAGAGATACTGCTGGCAATACGTGAGAGGAAGCCAATCATTCATCAGATTACCAATTACGTCACGGTACAGGATTGTGCCAACGTAGTCCTTGCTATGGGAGGTTCTCCCATTATGGCGGATGCTGAACAGGAGCTGGAAGATATTGTTTGCTTGAGCAATGCTTTGGTCATAAATATCGGGACCCTTAATGATCGAACACGTTCCTCGATGTTCCTAGCTGCTCGAATTGCACGAGACCATGGTATCCCCATCATTCTCGATCCGGTAGGAGCGGGAGCTTCCTCCTATAGGACAAATACCATACAAAGCTTGATCTCCGACCTTGTTCCCACTGTGATACGGGGAAATCTTTCAGAGATTAGAAGTGTTGCCCAGATGAGTAGTCATACCTTGGGGGTTGATTCTGCTGGCTGCGACGGTTCCGGACAGGTTGAACAAACCAAGAAAATTGCTTGGAATCTTTCCCGGAAACTTGGATGTATTATTGCCATCACCGGAAAGATTGACATCGTATCGGATGGCATATCCATAGCAATTATTGAAAATGGACATCCTGATCTGACCCAGATTACAGGAACTGGATGTATGAGTACTGCGATGGTCGGTACCTGTTGCGCAGTAACCGATGACTATTTCTCAGCTACAGTTACAGCTCTTCTTGGTATGGGTATTGCCGGAGAGCTGGCAAGCGTGCATGCAGGTTTGGGAAGTTTCCATGCTGCCTTATTTGACCATCTCAGTACCCTTGATGGTCCTCTCCTGATGCAAAAGGGGGCCTTTCATGTCAAATGACACTCCTACTAAAGGTTTTTCGAGCCGTTCCTTGTTCCTCATCTGGGCAGGGGCAGCAATTTCTGTTGCCGAGATGCTTTCTGGAAGTGTACTGGCTTCCCTCGGTATGTCATCCGGACTGGTGGCTATTCTCCTTGGTCACATGATCGGGGGTGTCCTGTTGTATCTTGCCGCTATCATGAGCAGCTCCTTACGAACTTCAGCGATGGAATCGACCCGTTACTCATTTGGAATCTATGGATCGTATGTTTTCTCAGGTTTCAATATCCTTCAGTTGATTGGATGGACATCCATCATGATGCTGCAGGGCTCCCGGGTCCTTAACCAAATAACCACAACGCTGTATGGATACAGCAATCCCAACCTCTGGATGATCGGTATTGCATTGTGTATTTCAATCTGGTTGCTGTTCATATCGCGTCAACATGCACAACTCAATGGTCTGGTGGTGGTTTTGTTGCTACTGTTGAGCCTGGTGATGGGATATCGGCTCATACGTGATCTTTCCATCAATACATTAGAAGGAGCGTGGCCGACGGTTACCTTTTGGCAGGGAGTAGAGGTGAATATCGCGATGTGTCTCTCTTGGCTACCCTTGATAGGAGATTACACCCAACATGCCAGGCAGACGAGAAGGGGGCCGTTTTGGAGTGCCGTTGGATATTCGGTTGTAGGAAGCTGTATGTTTGCATTGGGGTTGGGGTTATCCCTTGCTACCGGGAGTTCTGATATTGCATTGATGCTGACAATTTCTGGGTTTGGGTTGGCTTCGCTTTTCATTGTATTTTTCTCGACCGTAACCACCACCTACCTGGATGTATATTCAGCGAGTGATAGTTTCATGAATATCTGGCCGTTGAATCACGGAAAGGTACTTTCCTTACTCTTTACGTTTATCAGCCTGCTCATCGCCCTCCTGCTGCCGATGGATACCATTGAACCGTTTCTATATCTCATTGGAGCCATCTTCTCTCCCCTGTATGCACTATTGTTCGTAGATTACTTCATCCTCCACAGACCTTCTGCACAGTCAAACCGCTGGAACCTTTCAAACATGGTGCTCTGGGGTCTAGGTGTTGTGTTGTACTTTCTGATGCAAGCATTTCTCCTTGACGTGAGTAATTCCCTGCTTATATTCCTTGTCGTCGGAGGAATCAGTGTACTCATTAAAAGGAGGCAAAAGCATGTGTAAGGTGGACTATGCCTTGTATATGGTAACAGATCGAACACTCATGAGAACGAAGACCTTGGAAGCGTGTGTTGAACAAGCGCTTGATGGTGGTGTCACGATGGTGCAATTGCGGGAAAAACATCTAGATACCGAAGCCTTCATCATGTTGGGAAAACGAATCAAGCAGCTCTGCGATGCATATGATGTCCCGCTGGTGATCAATGACCGGCTGGAAGTTGCTGTAGGGGTGGATGCAATTGGGGTACATATAGGCCAACATGATCTGTCGGTTTCTGAGACACGTGCAATATTGGGACCAAACCGCTTGTTAGGGGTTTCTGTGAATACTGTGGCCCAGGCTGAAAGAGCCCAGGCAGATGGAGCGGACTATCTGGGGGTTGGGGCTATGTTTGTCACCCAGACCAAACAGGATGCTTCATATGTTTCTCTACAAACATTGGAAGCAATACGCAAAGCAGTGAACCTGCCAATTGTGACCATCGGAGGCATGAACAAGGAGACTATTCCGTTATGTGCCCCATATGGTATACAAGGGTTTGCTGTAGTTTCAGCCCTCGTCAACCAACCTGACGTCTTCCTTGCTGCCAAGGAACTGAAACAATGCTCAGAAGCGTATGTTCATCCTATTCCTCTTGCAATACAGGGGACTTGAAGCAAGACAGTTCGGAAATAAGTCTTGGTTTAGAAAGCCTCCTTGAGGTTCCTTGCGGATTAGCCGGTTCTCTACGAGAGTCCTGAGGTTTTTGCCTTTTTGTGAAGGTGATGTTGCCTGGAAACCCTTCATATACGATATTAGAAAATGGTTTTTGGTATTAATGTCAGTTTATTGGAGCAGTAATATAATGGGAATACGATTTATATCCACCAAGGATTTCTTGCTCTTGGCATATTCTCCTGACGACAATGGTTCATGTCTTCATCGTGAAGCATCTGTTTCTGAAGTATCCCCCAACGGTATGGAGAGGATTGCTGGACTCTATCATGTCAAGAACAAGAACCTTGTGGAATTGGATTCGGTGGACTTGAAGGAAAGCGTATCTGGTGACGAATTCTTGTACCGAATTGCACAAATACAGGATCACTATTTTACGTTTGATACCTATTTCCTCGGGGGAGAACAACTGCCGATCAATCTCTGGATTTCTGCCACAATCCCCATCTCTGATGAACTTTTCAGAGAGACGGATTTGATTGGAGATATACTCGAAAGAAAAAGAATGGGATACAATCCCGTGGTTGTTGGGGGAAATTATCCAGATGCGATGCCGGTGGCATTCTTTCTCTCAAAACCCAATTACTAGGGGTTGTTAATCCTTTCGTGCTTTTACAACCAGATTATGAAAAATTTCTTCTTCTAATGGTTTTGAGAAATAATATCCTTGTACCCTCTCAATACCGACACTTCTGATCAAGGCTAATTGTTCCTTTGTTTCAACACCTTCTGCAATCACACACTTACCCATCTTATGGAGCATCTCAGTCAATAAGGATAACATGGAAGGATTATTCTCGGCGGCATGAATGACGCTTTTATCAAATTTTACATAATCATAAGGAAGATCAATCAACGCACGGAGATTTGAATACCCTGTTCCAAAATCATCCAGAGCAAAAGTAATCTTCTTCAATGATAATTCAATCATAACATCTGAAACAGTTTCATATGATTGAAGGACCACTGATTCGGTAATCTCAAACCCTATTTGCTTTGGATTGACCCCTTCTTTTTCAATAATATTCAAAAGTATTTTCCCTAGGGTTTTCGATTCAAAATCTTCTCCAGAAAGATTCATGGCTATATGGCTCAAGGGTGAATTGTCTTCAGGAAGTTGTTTTATAAATCTACAAACTTTAGCGAGTACAATCTGAGTGAGTTGAACGATCAGTCCAGTCTGTTCAGCAAGCGAAATAAACGCATCGGGTTGTAAAAATCCCAGGTGGCGATCCTTTATTCTCATCAATGCTTCTGCCGAAACGAGTTGTTCTGTCTTTGCGTCATAGATTGGTTGATAGTGCACTACGACCTGATCTGGAAATTTTATAGATTCACGTAAGGCGGAGATAATATTTAATTTACGCTCATGATCGATCATGCTTTCACGGGTATAAACAATGAGAGACTTGCTGCGAACTGTTTTGATTTCGAGCAGTAATTGGTTGACTGCTTGTTTGAACTCTTCCAAGGTTTCCGCTTGTTGAGGGATACTGATTATCGCCATATTTACTTGGATATGCACCGATCTCTCGTTAAGTATCCAGGGTTGATTCAATCTGTTTTCTATTTGATTGGTAATCGATAGGGCAGTTTCTTCTTTAGTGGCAGGAAAGCAGAGACAGAATTGGTCATTGGAAATTCTAAATACCTCATTTGCATTTGCAAGAGTTCGCAGATAGTCTGCCAGATTAATAAGCATCTGATCTCCAATGAATTGGCCATACCTAGAGTTGAAATATCTGAAGTTTTCGATGTCAAGAAGGACTACCGCATATGGAGAACGAAAACGGAATATACGGATCATTTTTCGTTTGAGAAGTGCATAGGATGGTAATCCTGTTAAGGGGTCGGTCCGTACTGAATCTCTTTGCCCAATTAGGTAATAGAGAACCATCATAAAGGAATTTACCATGGTAAACATGACATGGGTGTGTGTAACATAGAAGGCAATGAACGATGTTGTAAAGGCCACTGGCAAGAGCATGGAAATGAATAAAAATGATCCTGGTAATTCTTTTCGATGCCCTAATGTAGGTAGAAGCATAGCCAAACAAAAGAAAAAGGAAAGAATAATCATATATGTGGTTCCCGCTGAGGGCAACATGTGTTCATAGGCAATATTAAACGGGTAAAATTGCTGTCTTGGTATATCAAGAATGACAATCATTGTCAGTACTGCAAGCGGAATAGCATGAATCAGCGAGAGAAGGTTCACAAGCTTCTCATTGTCAATGACATTGAGAGCATTGAAATGCATCCACATCCCCAACAACAAAGGGAAAGAAAGATAATGCAATGTCCATAAGATTCGGTTAATGGGTATTGGATATAGTACGATACCCTCTCTCCCGAGACAGATGAATATAGTAATAACAAGATATATTGAGTAGGCTATCGTCAATTCTGCAAAAAAGCGGCTCCCTCTGTCCTTCTTTATCAAGGGAAATCTTAGGACATCTACTAGAATAGCCAGCATGAGAACAATGGAAAGCAAGGTGGCTTCAAAATAATGCATGAAAACTCCTCAGATATCGTGGCAGGAGGAATACTTGGCAAGGCTTGTGCACTATCCGGTCTCTACAGTAGTTATTCAACGTTCATTTTACAAATCTGCTTCTAACTCTGGACAAATCATTAAGTCATGTAATCCCCGCAATTTTGGTAACCAGTATACTTTATTCTTTAGGAGAAAAAAGACAAATTATTGTATTTAATAGTGATTTCCCTGTGCATAGCCAGTGTTTTACATGAACACTATGATTTCTTAAAGGTCGAAGTAGCCATTAGGTTCATATCCGTAATGGAGCTAATCTCGTCGGTCATTTGGGTTATGTAAGAGGTCAAGAGTAAAGTATCTATTTATTTTCTGGATTGTGTTTAGAGACAGAAGAACGAAAGCTATGTGAATAAATGTCGCTAGATAATGGCGAGGGTTGACTCTGCTAAAATGATAATTAAGTGCAAATTCTGTATTTAACCATTTTCTTACCTGTTTACCCCAGGAACAGGCTATTGTACATTGGTACTAGTATCCCCCGGAGGTATGCATTCGATGCGCAAGATTCTACTGTTGATCCTATTCTTATGTTCCATTCTGTCCTCTGTCTTTGCTTACCAACAGATAGAGACCCAACATACCAGAATTATTTTCGAGGAAGAGGACCAGATATTTGCACAGGAGGTTGCCTCCTTTGCAGATGAAGTGTATGAAAACCTTGCATCATACTTGGATTATGAGAGTGATGGGAAAGTACCGGTTGTCATGACAGGTAAGACCGCTTGGGCAAATGGATACTATGCACCCTTTCCAGCCTCCATCTACCTGTACATTACCAGCCCGGATAATCGGTTTATCGGAAGCAGAACCTCTAGTTGGTTGAGGAGCCTCTACACCCATGAGTTGACGCACTACCTCCACTTGAATGCAAAGGTTGGGCCTGCCAAGGTCCTGGGATTTCTTGGTCCTGGTGTGAATGCCTTCAGTACGGTATTTATGCCGGGTTGGTGGATAGAAGGGATCACGACACATACCGAGACAGCATTTGCAGAGGGGGGAAGGGGGGACTCGCTCCCCTTTGCGCTCTCTTACCAAGTACCACTACAAGAAGGGGCCATGTGGAGCCTGGCTCAGGGTGCATACAACGGTCCGTTTGCCCCGTCTGGCCGTATCTATGTCACTGGCTACCTGATGGTGGACTATCTGATCAAAACCTATGGCGTTGAAGCCTTCAACACCATCAATGAGAGATTTGCAGCCTTTCCGTTCCTGGGACTCTCTCCTGCATTCCGCAAGGTAACAGGATATTCAGCAAAAGAGCTATTCACCTTTGCCTTGGAAGAGAGAGGCAAACCGTATAAAGCCATCGAGGGTGAGATGGTCAGTATACGCGGTCAAGGAAACTCCTATCTTCCTTATGAAACAAGCCTTGGACTGGTTGGCTACCGTGAAAGTCCCTACGATGGTTCTGCCCTCTATCGCTATGCGGAAGGAAAAGAACCAGAGCGTCTCTTCTCGCTCCCAATCTCTGGGCGATCATCAATTGCACTCTCCGATACAGTTGCCTTGCTCTCTGTTGATTCCGTTGACCCTACAGATCCCTCCAGCCTCTCCCTTGCCCAGGTGAGCTACAGCGACCTCTATCTATTGGACTTGGAAAACCGCACATCTAAGCGCCTGACTGAGAACCAGCGCCTGGTGCATCCCTCTCTCAGTGGAGATGGCAATCGGGCAGTAGCCTCCCGTATTTCTGGCTCTTTCTACGAGCTGGTGGAAATTGACTTGGAAGAGAAATCTGTGGAGCTCTTGTACAGGGAGGAACGAACAAGTCTGCTTGAGCCTTCCTTGAATACTGATGGCTCCTTGCTTGTCTTCCTTGCATTGCAGGAGGGAAACTCCTCTATCAAGCTATTGGACCGGCAAGGTAAGGTTCAGACACTTGTTGGACCTACGAAAAGTGAACTACGCTCTCCCCTGTTTGATGAGGATGGTGCCATCCTCTTTGTAGGAGAGCAGGAGGGAGTGTTCAGCGTCTACCGTTATGACAGAGAAGGAGAAGAGACCATTAAGCTCTTCAGTGACCCTGCAGGTATCATTGCGGCGCGTATCAACGGGGACACCCTCATCTATGAGACCTATACTCCAGAGGGTTATGCCCTGAAATCAGTAGGGATCGACCGTATGGAGTATTCCCCTGTTACTTTTCCTGAAGCAAAGATGGAGACTGGTACGTTTGAAATTGCACGTGAGTATCCTATCTCCAGCTATCGGGACAATCTGAGACTCAACCTTGTGCTTCCATTCCCCTTCATTGAAGCGAACAGCATCCAACCAGGCCTCTGGTTTCACGCTACCAGCAATCTCAGGAAACAGAGCCTGATCGGAAGTGTTGGATACTCCTTTACAGGGATGCGTCCGGTCTCCAATGTGGTCTACCAGTACGCTGGAGGCAACTATTCCCTCCAGCTTACCGGTGATCTCAATACCTATGATATCGACTCAGCAACATACCTTACCAATGCCTCAGTGACCGTAGGCCTTCCTGTGTATTATCATTCAGGGTTCAAAACGACCAAAAGGATTTCTCTCCAACCATCTCTCTCTGTATCTACGAATTATTCTGACTGGGCAGGAGCAGCAACCCTAACCATTGGAGGGTCCTCGGTTTCAAGGGATTACCGTACCATCGACTTCTATGGACCGAGCATGAGTGAAGTGGCTGCTGGAATCCAGGTTCTGACAAATGGAGATTTCTCATCGCAGTGGTATGCGGCCTATTCAAGCATCATGCGTCAACAGAGACTGTTCGGGGGCCGTCATATGGCACGGGTATCTCTCTCTGGTATTACCAGCTCGCAGGGAGTGGGGAGTGCATATCCGCTCTTCTCCTTCCGTCCGCTGGGGGATGGGGATGCCAAGATTCGGCTTTCAGCTTCCTATCTTCTCCCGCTGGGTCTGCTCGATATTCCTTTCCTCTACGGAGGGATTACCAAGGCTGGATTGGAACTATCGGCTAAGACTGCATGGTATCTGGACGATGGGGCAGTACAGTGGGAAGATGCTTGGGCAGTGGGGGCAACCCTGAGTGGCAATTTCGTGATGGGAGGACCCTCTTTTGCCTTCCAGCCGTTTGTACGATTTGCCTATCTCTTTGGACCTGATGATTGGGCCATCACCATTGGTATGAACGGCCAGGGAATCCTCGATTTCCTACCTACTCCCGATCATGCTCCACATCTATGACGATGCCTGTCATGAGGAGCCAGGGGCCGGTGTGCTCAGTGAAATAGGGATTTACTGTAGAAACCTCATCAGTGCCAAAAATATATTGGAGAGTCGAGGTGAAACGTAGGCGATAGTTCTGCCGTTCAATAACCAAGCCAGGAATACCCAATCCCTTTAGGCCTACCTCGATGGCAATCGTGGGATGTAGTGATTCAACAATCGTAGTGGTATAGTCCTGCTGTAAATTGAAACGCTGTATACCTGCAAGTAGTTTTCCATAGGGCTCAAAGCGAGGGTGAAGAGTGATTTTCCAGGAATAGCCGAGCATCCAGGAGCCAACGTTGAGCCGGTCATCCTGGTCATCCATGTTATTGAACATGGGACCATTCTTGTGGCGTATCTCGAAACTTACATCCTTGTGGGAGAAGGCGAATAGCCTATTCTGTTGGCCATTGAGGTCATAAAGAAAACCTGTGGAGAAAATGAAATCAGCAGAACGAAATTGTTTCTTCCTCCACAAGGAGACTACATCAAAGCTGAAACCACCGAAAGAACGTCCTGTTTCCAGGTATGAGATGAACTGGGTATGGAGCAGCCCACCATCATAATGGTAGGAGAGAAAGGTTCCTTGGTAACGTTCGACCATCTCCTGATGAACACTGCAGGTGTGGTTGGTACTTCTCTGGAGATATCCCAAACGCACAGAGATAATAGAGTCGAACTGCAACCGAATATTGCCGCTGTATGTTTGTTCCCAGGTATGTGCATAATCCAGGTCAAACTCCACTGATGCTCTCATGCTACCAATGTTTGCCCCTAGCGCTGCTCTGCCTCCAAGCGATGGATGTAAGGAGATCTCATCAGCAGTGTAGGTAAGCGTGAGAAGGTCTCGGCCAATAAGGCTATGGAGATAATTCTGTGCCTCATTGAATCCCAGATTGCCTGAGGCAACCAAACCTGCTCTTGGTGTAAAGGTGAACAGTTGACCCTGTAGTGGGTATGAAGCCATGAGTGAGATGACATCATAGCGTTGCATGGTATCGAGACGGTCAGTGTAGCCACCCGTGGCAAGGTTCAGGGTAAAGGAGGAGGGGAGTACCGCTTCTACCGTGGAGCCATAGGACAGTCCGTCATCATGGTTATGACCGATTCCCATCGTATACCAGTCATTGTTGCTTCCTATTGTAAGAGACTCGATATTCGCTGATACAGAAGCTGTACTGAGCAGCAAAATGAACCATAGAACTAACAGTTTCCTAGAGTTTTTCCGCAAGTTCCAACCACCTTTGCTCTGCCATGTCGAGTTCCACTCGTAGGGCATGATATGTTTCAGTTCTTTCTGCAAGGGTTCCGTCATCCGTGGTCTCAGCATGTGAGAAGCTTGCTTCCAAGGTATCGATACGCTCAGAAAGTACGCTCATTTTCTCCTCAAGTGCCTCAAACTCCTGCCTCTCTCGGTAGGAGAGTCCTTTCTGTTCTGATTTCCTTGGCGCCTTCTGCACCGGTGCCTCCGGCTCCTCTTTCTGTTTTGATGGAATGCTTTGTGCTTGCTCTCTCCACTGGCTGTAACGCTGTGCCTCATAGCGAACTGTGCCTCCTTCCTCGAGCACAAAGAGTTCGTCACAGGTAAGGTCCAGGAATGCTCGGTCATGGGAGACGATGAGTACACATCCCTCAAAATCCTGAATGTACTGTTCAAGGTTCTCCATGGTGGGGAGGTCAAGATCGTTGGTCGGCTCATCGAGCATCAGGAAGTTTGGATTGGAAAGAAGGCGGGAGACCAGGTAAAGCCGTCGCTTCTCTCCTCCAGATAATGTTGCGATGGTGCTTCTATGCATGGAAGTGGGGAACCCAAAGAGTTCAAGGAACTTTGCAGCACTTACAACCTCGGAGGGACCAAGCACCACCTGGGTGGCAATCTCTTCCACATACTCCAGAATGGTTTTTCCACTTTCAAGATTTCTGCCTGTCTGGTCGTAGTAAGCGAACATGGTATTTACTCCAATATCAAGTGAACCACTGTCACTGGGGAGGTGAGCGCAAAGCAGATCCAGTAGGGTGGTTTTGCCGCTGCCATTTGGACCCACTACTCCAATTTTCTTTCCTTTGGTAAAGGAGAATGAGAAATCAGAGATGATGGTATCTTCTCCAAAAGCCTTGCTGAGATGTTTGGCTTCAAGAATCTTCTTTCCCAATCTTCTGCTTGCTGACTGAAAGGATTTTTGTGCCTGGTCTCCAACCATGGCTTGGTTTGCAAGCATTGCCTCGATGCGGTCCTTTCTGCCGCTATCCTTTCCTGTTCGGGCCTTTGGCCCACGCCTAAGCCAGGCAAGTTCCCTCCTGAGGATGGTACTCAGTCTATCCTGTTCTTTTTGCAATCTCTCGATGCGCTGTTCTCGCCGTGCGAGGTAATCGGCGAAGGAACCAGGGTGGAGATACATCTGTCCCCCATCCAACTCAAGAATTGTTCTACAGACAGTATCGAGAAAATACCGGTCATGAGTTACCAGTATAATGGTGGCAGGACTACCTTTCAGGTAGGACTCCATCCATTCAATGGTTTCTATGTCGAGGTGGTTGGTCGGCTCATCGAGAAGCAACATGGTAGGGCGGGATGCGAGCACCCTTGCTATAGCCACCTTTTTCTGCATGCCCCCAGAGAGCGTGGCCATAGGGGAATCCAAGAGATCATACAGCCCAAGCTCTCCAAGAAGGGAGGTATAGTCACTCTGGAGGTTCCATACATCATGGCTTTCCATCAACTCACTCTGCCTGATCAGGTTTGCTTCATCCTCTGGATGGGCAAGGGCATGTTGATACGCGTTCCAGGTGGCAATCCTTATCCCGCTTCCTTGCAGGAGATAAGAAGAGACTGTTTCTTTTTCCCTGAATTGTACTCCCTGTTCCAACATGACCAGGTCAGTGTCATTTTTCATCGCGATGGTTCCGCTGTCTGGTACAACCTGTCCTGCGAGTATCTTGAGAAAGGTTGATTTACCTTCCCCGTTTCGACCGATCAGGGCAACATGGTCCCCCTCTTCCAGTCCAAAACTGACATCTTGAAACAGTGGTTCGTCTTTGAGGGTCTTTGAGACCGATTCCAATGAGAGTACATTCATATTCTGAGCGTAGCGAAAAGCGGATACCTAGGCAAGATACTTCAGGCAGCAAGAAACAATACTGCAACCCCTGCGATGGAGAGGAAAGTGCCCCCGAGGCTAGGCAGAGAAAGCTTCTTATGGAGGATAAAGCGGTCAAAGGGGAGAAGGAGTATAGGGGTTACCTGGGTAATCGTGGTAACAATTCCCACCGGCGCCAAGGTGAATGCCTTCATCTGTGTTGTCATACCCAAGACAGGCCCAGCGAGTGCAGCAAAAAGCAGGATAAAGAAGAGACGAGGTTTTTTCAGGAGTGCCAGGTGCTTTTTCCCATTCTTCTTGAAAAAGAAATTGTAGATGATGAAGATGGAGAGTCCCCCGATGTTGCGTAGAAGGTTTGTTGCAACAGGACCAGTCTCGTCCATTGCGAATTTAGCCATGAGAAAGGAGACTGATTGCAAGACTGAGGCAAGAATGGCGAAGAGCAGGCCAGTGGAGCGGTCCTTCTGTTCCTGCTGGGCAAGTACTGGCTTTCGGTCGAGTAGGACCATCAGCAATACTCCCAGTATGGTGGTAAGGATGCCCAGAACCTGGATACCGTTCAACCGTTCTGCGAACAGAAAAAAACCAAAGATGGCGGTAACCACCGGAGAGAGCGTCATGATTACCATCGATTCCCTGCTGCCCAGCAGTATATAGGCTTGGAAAAGCAACTTATCAGTAACGAAGTAACCTATTGCTCCGCTGGCAAGGATGAAAAAATAGGTCTGTGGAGAGAGGTGGAGGGGGAACCACATCCCTTCCATAAGATAGGTCAGGAGGATGATGGCAGGGAGGGCAAGCCACATGCGGATATGCGCTACTGCATCAGAACCGACCTGCTTTCCCAGATGGCGATAAATGATGGAATTCTGAGCCCAACAAGCAGCAGTGACGAGGGCAAGCAACTGCCCGAGTAGAAGATTGCTATCCATGATGCAGTACAGTATCACGTCCTGGAATTCTGTACAATTGACGGAAGGACAACCAACAGCTAGAATGTCTCATAATCAAGAGGAGTTTCTCATGTTGCACGGATTTCCCCCGATCGAAAGCCCTCAAAGTACCGTGCTCATCCTGGGCACTGGTCCCAGTGTCATGTCTGCCTTGAAACAACAGTACTATGGCCATGAAAGAAATGCGTTCTGGCCGATCATGCGAGATCTGCTTGGGGGCGATATTGATCATTACGAGCAGAAGTGGGATTTGCTCCTCTCGCACGATATTGCCCTATGGGATGTGCTTTCAGCTTTCCAGCGGAAAGGATCTGCCGATTCTGCCTATACAGAGGTAATCCCCAACGATTTCCAACAATTTTTCCAGGAACATCCTGCAATCGAGAGGGTACTGTTCAATGGGAAAAAGGCACAGGAGTTTTATAACAGGCTTGTCGGGATTTTTCCTGAATCCTGTTGTTTTCTCAGCATGCCCTCCACAAGTCCCGCATACACGCTCAGCTACGAGGAGAAACGTGAGCGATGGGCTGAAGGGCTAAAGATACTACCTGTTTCTTGATAATAAGTATGAATATCTCCTGATAAGCAGTAACAGTTCTCTTTCTCTTTGGTTCTCCCTATGCTAGGATTTTACATGACTTGAAGGGAGCAATGATGCGACTACAGCGAAAGACCGTAACGAGGATAGTTCGGTATATTCTGTTGTTTGTAATGCCGGTGGTACTCCTTATCCTATTCTTGTTGAGAGGATATGAGACATCGTTACGCGACCAAGTCAAGCTCCGACTTCAGGCAGAGCAAGAACGTGGTATCTCGGTTATCGCAAACCAGGTTGAGAATGCCTTTAGTCAGTTTGTCTCCGATCTCTTGGTTGTCCATAATTCAAATGAACTAGCAGCATATAGAGGAAATCAGAATGAAGGAACCTCGCAGGAGGTTGCAAATCTTCTGGTTCGTATCAGCAAACAAAAATCGTATATCCTGCACCAACGCCTGCTTAACGAGCAAGGGCTCTTGCTTGCCCAAGCCGATACCAATGCAGAAGGCATGGTAAGTTTGTTGGGCGCCGAACATCTTGCTGATAGTGGTATCAGTGAAATGGTTCAGGAGATACAAACACTCAGTCCAAATGTACTCTACATCTCAGACATTCTCCCTCAAAATGAAGGGAATCCCATACTTACCCTTGCTCTTCCTGTGTATCAGGGATCCAGGATGACTGGCATTATTGCCATCGATTATGATGCTTGTTATCTTCTCTCATTTCTTTCAGTATATCAGACTTCGCTGATGAAGGACCTGCAGTTCAGTATCATTGACAGACAGGGGAACATCATCATCGAAGGGGCATCAGATTGTAAAAATATCTATGCAGAGGGAATGAATCTGTTTTCTCGTGAACCAGGAATGCGTAGTCAATTGACAGGGAATAGAATTGGTTCCTATGTTTCTGAGGATATGGCGTATACCTTTCAAGCCATCTATCCAGCAAGCAGTGAGAGGCTGTTCTTCTCTACATCGAACAACTGGCTCTGGGCGGTTGTCAGTAGCTATGAACATGATCAGTTGCCGATTTTGACACAGGATTTCTTATTGTCGCATCCTTCGGTTAAATTCCTGCTCTCCTTCCTGGTACTCTTCGTTGGTTCCGCTGCCGTAGTCATCCTCCAGGTCAGGGCAGATGATAAGCAACAACTACGTATCAGCTCCCTGATCGCAGATTATGCATCCAACGGTGTGGTGGTCTATGACCCAGAAGGTCGGGTCACCTTCTGCAACAAGGCATTTGAGGAGCTAAGTGGGTACACACAGGAGGAGTTACAGGGAAAGAAGGAGATGGCTCTCCGATATGACCTTTTCTTCTCCCGTGAATCGGATGGTGGAGCACTTCGCCCAGTATGGGTGTATCATGAGAGCAAACACCGCTTGCTCTGTTCTCTGGACGTTATCCAAGTAGAAGGGAAGCGGGGGCAGGGGAATCATGCAATAGAGATCTACAGCCCCTCCCAGTGGAGCACGATGGAGTTGCTGCAGCTATGCAAGGAAAACCGAATTGACTACCATCAGTGTTTTGCGAGAACTATACTGATTCCTGAAGGTACTGGTTCGTTTGTTTGTCTGCAGATACAACTCTTGAACAGTAAGGAGATTGGGATGCGTCTCAATCAACGGGAGCGAGTGCTCTTCTCGAATAGGTTCTCTACAACGCTTGAGAAGGTTCTCGATACGAGCTTTCCTATCCTTTCAGCAGGATTTGATTCATACCTGCTCTTCTTTGAAACGAGAAGCAGTGCGTCCGATATTGAGAGAAGGGTAGCATCACTTCTCTCCGGTTTCCATCTTCCTTATCTTTTCGGTCAGTCCTCCCTTGCCTTGCAGCTCTCGGTAGGAATCTCTCTCTATCCAGAACCAAGTCCAAGCCTCTATGCTCTAGTAGAAAATGCTGCAATTGCCATGCATATGGTTACTCCAGGGACGGAACATGGATATCTTTTTTACGATAAACAGGTTGCAATGCGTTATGCAAGGAGAATAGCAATCAAGGATGCACTTGCCTCAGTGTTTGAAACCGAACAGCTTTATCTGGCCTATCAGGCACTTGTCTCAGTTAAGAAAGAGAAAATTATCGGAGCAGAAGCACTTATAAGATGGAATCATCCTGAGTTAGGGCCCATCTATCCGGATGAGTTCCTTCCCCTTATCAGGGAGCTCCAATTGACCGAGTTGTTGGGCAGATTTGTGATCGAGAGTGCAATCAGCTTCCTTCATACACACTGGAAGGAAATTGCTTCCTCCATACCTAATTTTATCTTATCCATCAATCTAAGTGCTGATGAACTCTCCAATGTACATCTTACCGACCTATTGGTCAGTGAACTGAACAGGCAAAAGATTCCACGCTCCATGTTGGAAGTTGAATTGACCGAGCATACTGCAGTGGAAAGTCTCAGTAATACGAATGCAATCATGGACCAGTTGCACACACACGGGGTTTCATTGGCAATTGATGATTTTGGCACTGGTTTCAGTTCCCTCTCTTACTTGCTTGAATTACCAGCAGATATGATCAAGATTGACCGTTCATTTATTTCACGCTATCCCGAATCTGAGTCCATTACCATTTACAGGACTGTCTTGCTTATGGCCAAGGAGATGGGAGCAGTGGTACTCGCAGAGGGGGTGGAGACAGCCGAACAGCTGGAATTCCTCAAAATCATTGGTTGTGATTACTATCAGGGGTATCTCTTCAGCAAACCTGTGGATGAGGATACCTTCATGAGGCAGGTATTCAGGGCCGCCGAATAATTGATTCATAAGGCATGAGCGATTGCGGTTGCCTGTACCATGAGATGTCGTTGCTTTTTCCCTCTCTCTTCCAATCCACTGCTCATATCGACCGCATAGGGGCAGACGGTTCTGATTGCATTCTCCAGATTGCCGGCATGTAATCCTCCTGCGAGAAATATTGGCTTGTCATAACCTGAGGCTTGCCTCCAGTCGAACACCTTCCCGCTTCCTCCTTTTGCTCCATCGAGCAAGATATAATCTGCTGTGCTGGATTCGACTACAGTAGTATGAGGATTACAGACCGCCTTGATGATGGGAAGTGAACAGACTGAGCGAAGGGCCCGCAGGTATGCCTCATCCTCCCTTCCATGCAGCTGAATGAGATCGATGATTCCTTCTTCAGCGATGCGAATGATGTGTTCAACCGGTTCGTCAACAAACACACCAACAACAGCAATGGTTGGATTCACCCGTTTACGTAAATCAGCTGCAACTTCTCTGCTTATCTGCCTCCGGCTTGGGGCAAAAACAAAGCCTATATAGTCACATCCTGCTTCATTGGCCCACTCTATGTGTTCTTCCCTTTGCATGCCGCAGAGTTTGATTTTTGTCATACCTTCAATTCCTGTACGGCCTGTGCTCGGTCGACTCTTCTCATCAGCTGTTCACCTACCAATATTGCGGAGAATCCAGCTTGCTTGAGCAGAATTGCATCCTCTCTTCCCCTGATACCGCTCTCACTGACAGCCGTTACAGAAGATGGGATTGAGTGAATCAAGCGAAGGCTGGTTTCAAGATTGACTGAAAAATTACGGAGGTTGCGATTATTCACTCCTATGATCGTTGCTCCGGCTCCCAGCGCTAAATCCATCTCCACTTCATCATGTACTTCCACCAAGGCATCCATCCCAAGGCTCCTGGTGAGGGAGAGAAAGGAAGACAAGGTGTTTTTATCAAGCAGAGCGGCGATGAGCAAAATCGCGGAAGCTCCCAGAATCCGTGATTCCAGAATCTGGTAGGTCGTTATGATGAAATCCTTCCTGAGAAGTGGGAGGGGAACACTCTCTCCAATACTGGTCAGATATGCATCATCACCTAAAAAACGGGTAGGTTCAGTAAGAACACTCAATGCAGAAGCGCCTCCCGCTTCATACTCTTTTGCGATTGCCAGTGGGTCAAAGGAAGATGCAATGACTCCTTTTGAAGGGGATGCCTTTTTTACTTCAGCAATCACGGCAAGATGGTCACTCTCCAAGGCATGCTTGAATGGGTGACCTTCCAGTACGTTGGAAAATGCACGATTCTCAATACTCACGGTTTGTTTTCCATGGTATCGGTTGGCAGTGCTTGCTGCGAGTGATTGTAAGATATCCATGCTTATTCCTCGTTTGACAGTCTTACGAAGGCCTCAAGTTGCTGTAGTGCTTTTCCGCTATCGATTGCTTCTCGTGCGAGTTCAATGCCTCCTTCAATGGTACTTGCTTTTCCTGCAATATAGAGTGCACATCCACTATTAAGCAGCACAATATCCCGTTTTGGACCCTGCATTTCTCCACTGAGGATTGAGCGGGTAATTTCAGCATTCTCCTCTGCATTACCTCCTTTGAGATCTTCCCCTCTGCATCGTTTCAAGGAGAACTGTTCCGGGGTGATGGAGTAGTGTGTAAAGGTGCCATCCTGTACTTCACAGATATGTGTTTCTCCAGTCAAGGTGATTTCGTCCATACCGTCTTCCCCGCAGACAACCATTCCCCGTTTTACCCCAAGATTGGTCATTACCTGGGCCAAGGGAACGATAAGACTCTCATCGTAAACACCCATAAGCTGCAAGGAAGCTCCTGCAGGGTTGGCCAAGGGGCCGAGAATATTGAATACGGTCCTGATCCCCAGCTCCTTTCTCACCGGGGCAACGTATTTCATGCTGATGTGGTAGTTCTGGGCAAAGAGAAAGCAGAGACCGATCTTATCCAGCATTGCTTTGCTTCTTTGTTCATTGACTTGGATGTTTACTCCCAGTCTTTCAAACACATCGGCAGCCCCGCAATCTGAAGAGGCGGCTCGATTGCCATGTTTCGCGACCGGCACTCCCATGCTGGAGATGACAATGCTGCTGGTGGATGAGATATTGAAGGTCTTGAGGTGGTCCCCTCCAGTGCCAACAATCTCCAGAACCGGCAGGTCATGCAGTAGTCGTATACAGTGACTTCTCATGCTCTCGGCGCATGCGGTAATCTCCTCGATCGTCTCTCCCTTCAGGGAGAGGGCAGTGAGAAAACTGCTCATTTGAACCGGGGTTGCCTTCCCCTCCATGATTTCATGCATTACAGACAGTGCTGTACCGTAGTCAAGGTCCTGCTTCATGCTTAGTTGTTTGATGGCTTCCCGTATCATTGTGCTGCTCCTTTGTATGTGTATGCCACTTCGAGAAAGTTTTTCAGCAATGTTTCCCCTCTGGGGGTGAGGATGGATTCTGGGTGGAATTGCACTCCATAGATGGGGTAGTGGGTGTGCTGTATGGCCATTACCTGTCCATCCTCTGTCCATCCAGTCAAGGTCAGGGAGGGGGGAAGGCTGTCGGCCTTTACTGTCAGGGAGTGGTATCGGCCTACCTTTTCTTCCCTTTCCAGGTTGTGAAAGAGGGGGGATGAGGTGTCCAATACACACATTGATTGTTTGCCATGGTAGAGTGTCTCTGCATAAGAGACTGTAGCGCCAAATGCGGTGGCGATCGCCTGATGACCCAGACAGACACCAAGTATGGGAACTGTTGGGCCAAGTTGTTGTATAAGGCTGATGATGATTCCCGCTTCCTGGCAAGTTCCGGGGCCTGGGGAGATGATAATGGCCTGCATGCCAAGTGATGCAATCTCCTCTACGGTCATGACATCATTACGGACTACCTGGATATCCGGTTCCAATGCCCCTATCATCTGGTAGAGGTTGTAGGAAAAACTATCGTAGTTATCAATCAATAGGATCATAGGATGCCTCCTGGGGCTTTTTGCAAGGCTTCCTCTACCGCCTTTGCTTTTCGTTCACACTCTGCATACTCACTTTCTGCTACGCTGTCTGCTACGATACCCGCACCGCTACGTACATACACCCTGTTTCCTTTTCTGTAGGCCAAGCGAATGGCAATACAGGTATCCATGTTCTGGTTGCTGCCGATGTAACCGACAGCACCTCCATAGATACCACGCTGGGTATGCTCCAGTTCTTCGATGATCTGGCAGGCGCGGAGCTTGGGAGCCCCGCTCAGTGTCCCAGCAGGGAGTACGGAGGCAATGGCTGAAAGTGCATCCATGTCTTCCCGTATGGATCCCTTCACCGTTGATCCGATATGCATTACATGGCTGTAGCGTTGGATTTGGAGATAGGATTCAACTTCAACACTGCCGAACTTACTTATCTTTCCAAGATCATTACGCCCAAGATCGACCAGCATATTATGCTCTGCAAGCTCCTTCTCATCGCTAAGAAGGTCCTTTTCATTTGCTAAGTCTTCTTCCTCTGTTTCTCCCCGTCTTCGGGTGCCCGCCAAGGGAAAGGTATGCAGTATGCCATCCTTGAGATTGACCAAGGTCTCTGGTGATGCTCCGGCGATTTCAATCTCGCTACCGGAAAAGTAGAACATATACGGGGAAGGGTTGATGGTTCTCAAGACTCGGTAGGTATCCATCAGACTTCCCTCGAATGCTGCTTCCCAACGATTGGAAAGCACCACCTGGAAGATGTCTCCTTCCTTGATATAGCCTTTAGCCTTCTCCACCATGGAGCAGTAAGTCTCTTTGTTGAAGAGTGGTCTTAGTGGTTCTTTCATGATACCTGGAAATCGCTTAAGAGGACGCTCATTCTGTACAATCCTGTGCATTGCAAGCAAACGTTGCTGTGCTTCCTCATATCCATTTGCACCATCCTTTGCCTGATAGGTAACGATAAGGGTCAATACCTGACGGTAGTGGTCGAAACAGATCACCTGGTCGAAGAACATGAGATCGAGGTCCTTGAAAGCATCATCCTTCCTATAGTCGATGAGTAGATGGGGTTCTTGGTATTTGATGTAGTCATAGCTGAAGTATCCTACTAGGCCTCCTGTGAATGGGGGCAGCTTTTCAATGGGAATGCTCCTATAGGCTTCCAGGACGCCTCTGATTACCTTCTCAGGGTGTCCTTCTGATGTCTCTTTGCTCCCATTTCGGTGTTGAACAGTGGTTATATGGTCTTGGGTCGAAAGGGCGAGTAAGGGGTCGTATCCGAGAAAGGAGTACCGTCCCCATCTCTGTCTGTCATCGACGCTTTCAAGTAAGAAACAGTGGGAGCTTTCTGCCTTTAATCGGGAAAGCACGGTGATGGGGGTATGCTGGTCACAAAGCATTTCGAGGGTAAGAGGAAGATAGCCCCCCCCATTCTGGTAGGCCAACGCTGCTTCCTTTGTTGGATAGTACTGCATGTATGCTCCTTGTGTTTCTGTATAAAGAAACTATTTGGGTAAAAAAAGATATCACACCGTGATGGCCCTCTTCATCTCCCTTACGTATCCTGATACTGCCTCTACACTGCCTCTTCCTTTTTCTGCAATGATATTCATTATCGCTGAGCCTACGATAATGCCGTCCGCAAATGTCGCGATATGACGCCCTTGTTCCGGTGTATGGATGCCAAATCCAACTGCACAGGGAGTGTCGCTGTTTGCTTTTGCAAGTTCCACCATCTCCTTGGCACTGTCACTCAGATTGGTTCTCATACCGGTAACACCCAATGAGCTTACACAGTAGAGAAATCCCTCACTATGCTTGGAGACCGTGATGATGCGCTGACTACTGGTTGGGGCGATCATGCTGATCAACTTGATACCCTCCGCTTTGCAAGAATCCTTGATCTCTCCCTGTTCCTCATAGGGAAGGTCTGGAATAATCAGACCGTCGAGGCCTGCCTGCCTTGCGCTGGAAAGGAATCGCTCCTTCTGATACTTGTACACCGGGTTGAAGTAGGTCATGCAGACCAAGGGGATTTGGGTGTGTTTTCTCAATCGTTCAGTCAGGGTGAAAAGATCGTGGATCTTGAAACCTGAAGCAAGGGCCCGTTCATCTGCCCGTTGGATTACAGGTCCTTCCGCAATGGGATCAGAGAATGGAATGCCCAGTTCCACGAGGTCAGCTCCTGCATCTGCCATAGCGAGTACCAACTCTTCAGTCAGTGATATGTCTGGATCAGCACAGGTCACGAAGGGGATGAATGCGGTGCCTCCTGAGAATGCATGCTGGATTCGGTCATTCATAGAGTGTTTCTCCTTGGTAGCGGGCAATCGCTGCCACGTCCTTGTCTCCCCTTCCGGAGAGATTGACCACAATGATTGCATCCTCATTCAGGGTAGGAGCGAGCTTCATGGCGTAGGCGAGTGCGTGGGCACTTTCAATGGCGCAGATAATCCCCTCTTTTCGACTGAGGTATGTGAATGCATCAACCGCCTCAGCATCGGTTATAGGTACGTATGTTGCTCGTTTGGTTGTAAACAGCTGAGCATGCTCTGGGCCGATACCAGGATAGTCGAGTCCTGCACTGATGGAGTAAACCTCATCTATTTGTCCATCCTCATTCTGGCAGAAGATACTCTTCATCCCATGAAACACTCCCTCGCTGCCCTTGCTCAGTGTTGCCGCATGTTCTTTGGTATCGATGCCCTTCCCAGCTGCTTCACAACCAACTAGATGCACTAAAGGTTCTTCGATGAAGTCATGGAAGATACCGATTGCATTCGATCCTCCTCCTACACAGGCAATGATGTAGTCAGGCAATTTGCCTTCAGCTGCAAGTATCTGGGTCCTCACTTCCTGCCCGATGATTTTCTGGAAGTCCCTCACCATGGTGGGGAAGGGGTGTGGTCCCATGACCGAGCCCAGGACATAGTGAGTATCATCTATTCTCTTGGTCCATTCCCTCATGGTCTCATTCACTGCATCCTTGAGTGTTTTTGTACCGCTTTTTACAGGATGAACCGTGGCACCGAGCAGGCGCATCCGGTAGACATTGAGTGCTTGCCTCCGGCAATCTACCTCTCCCATGAAAATCTCACACTCAAGTCCCATCAGTGCAGCTACTGTGGCCGTAGCAACACCATGCTGGCCAGCTCCAGTCTCCGCGATCACCCGTGTTTTTCCCATGTGCTTGGCGAGCAAGCACTGACCAAGCACATTATTGATCTTATGGGAGCCTGTATGGTTCAAATCTTCGCGTTTGAGATATACCTTGGCACCGGCGAGGTCCTTGGTCATATTCTCGGCATAGGTCAAGAGGCTTGGCCTGGAAGCATAGTTCTGGTAGAGGGCCTTAATCTCACCCTGGAAGGTTGCATCATCCTTGAGTGAGTCATACGCAGTTTCCAATTCTTGGATTGCACTCATCAAGGTCTCTGGTATGTATTTGCCTCCATAGGGGCCGAATCGTCCTGGTTCCATAGGTGACTCCTTGGAATAGGATCATATATGTTTCTATTGATAGAATCAAGGTTTTTATACAAGAATTTTGATTTTTTGAAAAATAAATTTTAATTACTTACATGAGAACAAAAAAAAAGGAACCCCGAAGGGTTCCTGATTATTACAAAGCAATAGCTTAGTAACGGTTGTAGCTCGGGCGTGGCTTTGCAATAGCCTCGTTTACACGAAGGTTGCGGCCGCCGAAATCCTGACCGTCAAGCTGGCTGATAGCAGCAACTGCAGCAGAATCGTCTTCCATCTCTACGAAACCAAAGCCCTTGGGGCGACGGGTTTCACGGTCAATGATGATGTTTGCACTCAATACAGTGCCGTACTGTGCGAACAGGTCACGAAGTTCCTCTTCGCTGGTGTTGTAACTCATGTTACCAACATAAATTTTCTTTGCCATTCAAAGCATCCTTTACAGGCCTTTAGCCTGTCTCAAAAAAGTATTTGCTCATTTTGGCGCAGTTTCGAACGTTTAACCTGTCTGCTGATGGAATTCAAATGAAGAACACGAACATAGAGAGGGTAAGGGACTAGCTGCAACGCAAAAAATCAAAGCAACTGCAGGCTAGCACGGCCAAGGCTGAATGTCAATCGAGGAGTCACCGCAATTGAACATTTTTTGCATATTTGTAAGAGAAAATTCGCACAATGGGTGAACAGCCTCTACTGAAAGTACATTTTTTCCTAGTCAAGAACACCCTCTACTGCTAGGATGATCACATGAAACAGATTGAAGTAGCCGCACTCGTGTTAATCGATGATAACCGGGTATTTGCTGCCCAACGGAAGGAAAAGGGATCACTTGGAGGCATGTGGGAGTTTCCCGGAGGGAAGCTGGAAGTCGGTGAGACTGGTCGGGAAGCACTCGTGAGAGAGATTCAGGAGGAGCTTGGGGTCACGATTGAAATAGAAAGCTACCTGATGAGGGTGGAGCACCAATATCCAGGCTTTTTCATTATCATGCACGCCTATTTGGGAAAGATACAAGAAGGTTCCATTCAGTTGCATGAACATCAGGCAAGCCGTTGGCTTAAGAAACATGAGTTATGGCAGATTGAATGGGCTGAGGCAGATATCCCCATCGTACAGAAAGTAGAGCAATTACTATCATGACAAGTGTGCAGAATGAGCGGCTGCTGGCAAGCCTTGAGACAAGCTTTTTTGATGCACGCATTCCCTCTGCAATGAATCTGCGTCCTCATTTGGTGCTCAATGACCCACCAAGGACAAAAGTAATGGAGACACTCGAGAGAGAGCTTGCCTCCTGTACTTCATTCTCCTTCAGCGTTGCATTCATTACCAAAGGTGGGTTGGCAATGCTTTTGCAGCCACTTTACGAGGCACAGAGGAGGGGAGTGAAAGGGAAAATACTTACCTCTGACTATCTTACCTTTACAGATCCTGATGCGCTTGCTTTCTTGCTTGAACACTTCCCATCCATAGAGCTCAGGGTGTACACGGAAAAAGCATTTCATACCAAGGGCTATCTCTTCACTCGCGAGGAAGATTATGCCACCTTGGTGGTAGGAAGCTCAAACTTGACCCATGAGGCTCTTGCCACCAATCAGGAGTGGAACTTGTTTTTGGTTAGCTCGTGTTCCGGTAGTCTGGTCCAAGAGACCCAGGAAACGTTTCAAGAGGCTTGGGACAAAGCTGTAGAGGTCAGCCCTGCATGGATTGCTCACTATCGTGAAGTGTATGCTGCTCTCCATACCCATAAGCGATTTGAGCCGCTGCCGCTTCCCTCCCTTCCAATAGCCCAGAGGCAAGAAAAGAGAGAACAGCTGGTGCTTAATGCCATGCAGGTCCAGGCATTGGAGGGTCTTGAGCGGCTCAGGGAACAAGGCAAGGACAAGGCGCTGTTGATATCCGCGACTGGTACAGGAAAGACCATACTCCTGATCAAGGATGTGGAACGCCAGCGCCCTAGACGGTTTCTCTTTGTTGTACATCGTCAGCAAATTGCTGAGGAGGCCCTTGCACGATTCAAGGAGCATCTCGGTGATGACTTGGAGTGTGGCCTTCTCTGTGGGGATAACAAGGAAGCAGACGCTGACTATCTTTTTGCTACTGTCCAGACTCTATCAAAGGATAAAGTGCTGCATACATTCCCAAAAACCTGGTTTGATTATCTGGTTATTGATGAAGTACATCATGCAGGAGCTGAATCATACCAGAAAATCTTGAACCATTTCAAACCAGCCTTTCTGCTGGGAATGACGGCAACTCCATACCGAAATGATGACAAGGACATCTTCCAGCGATTCGACTATGCTGTTGCCTGCGAGATTCAACTCAACCAAGCACTGGATGCTGGAATGCTCTGTCCTTTTCATTATTATGGGGTAACTGAATTCTCCATCCAAGGTCATGAACAGGTTCAGTACAAGGATTTTGCCCGTTTGGAGAAGGTTGAGCAGGTGAGACATATCAACCAGATGCTCAACCGCTACAGTATCGGCCATAGGCGGGTACGTGGCCTGATTTTCTGCAGTCGAAACAAGGATGCCGTTTTCCTGGCACAGGCTTTGTCTGAACTGGGAAGAAAGGCTCTGGCCCTCTCTGGTGCGGATTCGCAGGAGGCGAGGGAAGAAGCCTTTCTCCGATTGGAGATGGAGGGAGGTAAGGATGCACTTGAGTATCTGGTGACGGTGGATATCTTCAATGAAGGGGTCGATATTCCTTCCCTGAATCAGGTGGTAATGCTACGACCAACGGAGTCGGCAATCATTTTTGTCCAGCAACTTGGTAGAGGACTTAGAAAGTACCCAGGGAAAGAGTTCCTGACAGTAATAGATTTTATTGGAAACCATGTCAACAATTACATGATCCCCATGGCTCTCTTTGGAGACAGGACCTATCGCAAAGATACGCTGAGAAGACTCTTAAGTGAAGGTTCTACCGCCCTAAGCGGTCCATCTACCATACAGTTTGATGCAGTGGCCAGGGGGAAGATCTTTGAAGCAATCAATCGTGTTTCCTTCAAGAACAAAACATTGCTTGGACAGGAGTATGCAAGCCTCAAGCAGAGGCTGGGCAGAACACCCAAGCTTATTGATTTCATCACGATGGGCTCTCTCTCACCTGTTGTCATCCTGGAGTATGCTAGGACGTATATTCAGTTCAAGGAAAGAGTTGAGAAGCACTTCGTACACACACTTACCGACTTGCATCTGAAGAGCTTGTACTATCTTGGGAAGATACTGGCAAGAGGAGTACGGATTCAGGAGACTTGCATGATCGTATCCCTCCTGGAGAATGAAGGTGAGATTGCATACCCCTCCATACCCAAGCTGATCCAGGAATCCTATGGATTTGTTCCGACAGACCAGTCAATTGATTCGGCGCTCAGGATTCTATCAAACCAATTCTTCCAGGAAAAACACAAGGACTCTTTTGGATCACTCTCCTATGTGACCTTGACGAAGACTGGGATCAGAAAGAGCCCTTCTTTTTCAGCATTATTGGAGAATGAGGAGTATAAGAACGAACTGTTCGATCTTCTGGAGGTCAGCAAGTACTCATATCTCAACGATTTTTCCGAGCGTCGTGGCTCGCATGACCTGGTACTTTACCAGAAGTACACTCGACAAGAAGTATGTCGACTTCTGGGTTGGGAGCGTGATGAGGCAAATACCATCTATGGGTACAAGGTTGATTATGAGCATCACCAGTGCCCAATCTTTGTTACCTATCACAAGGACTCTCAAACCATTGATCCTGGTATCGATTACCGGGATCGGTTTCTCTCTCGTGATCAGTTTGTATGGGAAACCCGTAACAATGTACATCTCGGTTCAAAGGAAGCGAGAGCAATACGGGGAGAAATGGGGCCGATGGAGGTGTTGCTCTTTGTGCAGAAAAGCAATGATGAGGGGCGTTCATTCTACTATCTTGGACCTCTTGCTTTCCTCCGTAATGCACCCAGTTCAAAGATCAATGGAAAAGGAGATCACCTTCCAGTGGTGATGATGCGGTTTGCCCTTACCCATCCTGTCCCCCAAAGTCTGTACAACTACATCCTGGAATTGGTGGACAGCTCATCCCAAACCACCGCGTAATGCACTTTTCCGCTTGTTTTCATGATGCTCATGGATAATACTGTTTTCATGGAACCAACGCTTGTACCCTCATTTGATGGATTCTTCATCTCATGCGTCTTGTACCGACCGGCTTCCCCCTTGGGGGTCGTCCAGATCATCCATGGTGCAGCTGAGGTAAAGAGTCGCTATGAGAAAGTAGCTCTGTTTCTTCAGGAGGCTGGCTACTGTGTTCTGGTGAGTGACCAGAGAGGCCATGGGGATTCAGTTGATGCTCACTTTGTGAGGGGGTATATGCCGAGTGCTGATGTTCTGGTGGAAGATCAACATATCATCACCCGTTTCCTGAAGGATCTCTATCCTGATTTGCCACTATTCTTGCTTGGTCACTCTTTTGGCTCCATGATTGCAAGGCTCTACCTCGGTTCCTATGACCATGAGATTGCCGGCCTGATTATGACAGGTACCCCTTGCTATGTCAGGGGAATAGCACTGGGGAAAGCATTTGTCCGGCTTTTGATGTTGCTCCTCACTCCTCATGGTTATGGTATGATTTCTACCAAACTTACCACTTCAGCCAACCTGAAATGGGTTTGTTCCGATCCTGAAGTGGTCAAGGAGCGACTGCACGATCCGTACCGGAAAAACTTCAAATACCAACTGCAATCCATTTATACCATCTTTGATGCCTTGCAACGGCTTCATGACTGGCCATCCTATCACCCAACCAAGAATGATCTTCCCATCCTTTCGATCACAGGAGAGGATGACCCAATCCCTGGAGGGGAGCGAGGACTCTCTGATACTGAACGATCACTGAAACGAATCGGGTATCATCGCTTCAGTTATACTGTCTATGAAGGAATGCGACACGAGGTGCTGATGGAAAGAGAGAAGGAGTTGGTCTTCCACCAGATCAAGGAGTTTCTCATTTCAGGAGCTCAACAGACTTGACGATTCCACTCATTAGCATGATGGTATTAGATGAGGGATGGATTGTACCTCAATTGGTTTTTCGTTGAGAAAGGAGCGATTGACTATGAGAAAGCATGCACGGGAAACAATCAGAAGGCCCAGAGAGATTGAAACAAGCTATGATTGGGACCTTGATGAGAAAACAATGCCCAAGAAGGTGGCACGAAAACCCAAGGATGATGATTTTGACGATGAGGATCTCTTTGAAAGTGAAGAGGAGGAGGAGTTATAGATAGCCTCAATTGCATGTTCAATTACACTTTTCCATTTCTCAGGAGGAGTGTTTTTTAAAGAGGACAGAATGCTTCTGCTACATGTAAGGACCCTGCCTGAACTTGCACCGTTTTTCCAGGGCTGCGGTGCACTACCTGGTTTGATGCATTGAGGAATTCGGTGGTTATGGTGTAGGTCCCTTCAGGTAGATCCACATAGCCCACCCAGGCCTCGGAAGGAAGGAAGTGGGTACTTCGTACGTCAGCACTCTCTGTTGCATCTCGAGCGATACGGAAGATCATGCCAAGGAGCTCTTCTCCTGCTGTTACCTTGTTGTCCTGTGCTGCATACTCGTCATAGAGGGCAATTCCCACTGCCTTGGCCATTGCGCGGGTGATTGCTTTCATTTTAATCAGCTCACTTTTCGCTCTGAAGGTATCGATGGCAATGTTGCTGATCGACTCAATCCGCTGGAGTGGGATCATAGGCTGTCCCTCGATGGAGACCCTGACAGCCTGTACATGCGAGGATCCCCCAACAAGTACGGGGTAGGCTATCTTTGCCCTATTGTATGAGGAAACATACACCCTCTCTACACGTTCTTCCTTCAAGGGTGATTGCCCACTGAAGGAGACCAGCTGGAGCCTGCCCTTGTCATGGGGGAAAGGGTCTTCCTCGAGTTTCACTATCGAGGGGAGAGGGAACGGGTAGAGGGAGGGCTGGGAGGAGAAGGCATGCCGTACCTGGTCGATGGCATAGTGCAGGGTATTGTCCTCACCTAGAGCCTGGGCCACCGATGCACTCAGATAATTTGAGAGCGCGCTGGTGGAGAAGGATGTTGCATAGGTTTGGACTGCAGGGGCATCCAATCCTTCCTCCCTCGCATATTCAGTCATCTGCTGCTCATATTGTTCATACTTCTGTCTTAGGAATGTCTGTTTCTCGATGCTTCGATTGAGTTCTACCAGTGCAGCTTCGGTTTCTCCTAGGTGCATATAGTTCAAGGCCTTGAATACATTGAGATACATGTCCTCATATTCTTCACCTTGGTAAGCTTTTGTGTTGTCATTGACGAGGAATGAGGCAATATTGCCTGAAACGCTTTCCGTATAGGCTTCCCAGATGAGCCGCTCTGATTCACTGAGATAGTTGTTGGAATCCGTATAGTTCCCAACCAGGCGGGAGAGGATTCCAAGGTCATAGTTGACAATGATGGGTCCCTGCTTCTTGAGTAGGGAAGGAGCTTCCAGAAGGAGGCTTTCATATGCTCCCTGGTACTTGGCACCCTTGTAGAGGGACTGGGTTGCTGACATGTCCATGAAGGACGTACACCCACTCATCAACACAATGAGCATAAGAAGGAGGACGAAAAACAACCCGTTTGCTACACTCTTGCGGTATTTCATTACATCCTTCCTCATTCTGTATGGGCACAATGTAGCATTGGGTTATGCGTGGCGCAATAATGAATCGTTAAAAAAATGTAGAATGTCTCATTTTTCGTACCAATGATTCCTACACAAGTGATGATGAGTCTGTTACACTGTGGCGTATACTGCAGTGGAATGTGAAGGAGATTTGTGATGAAACGTCTAAGCCTCTACGGCCTCTTTATAGTGCTGGTATCTGTACTCTTGATCTCATGTCAGTCTCCCGTGTCAGTTAGCCGCATAAGTGCTGATACCGATATTGACTTGAGCGGGAATTGGAACGACACCGATATTCGTATCGTGGCAGAGGCACTGGTTGATTCCAGTCTATCCTCTCCATGGATAACGCAGTACAAGATGGCCCATCCTGGGGACAATCCAGTGGTCATCGTAGGAACATTCCTTAACCGTAGCAGTGAACATATCGATACCTCGATTATATCCAAACGGTATGAGATGGCCCTCATTAATTCAGGAAAGGTCGATATGGTGGCTGACCAGAGCTTCCGTGCTTCAGTGAGAGAAGAGCGTGAGGAACAACAGTTCTTTGCGAGCGAGGAAACGGCCAAGGCACTTGGAAAGGAAATTGGAGCAGATTACCTGTTGCAAGGATCGGTGAGAACCAATCTTGACCAGAGTGGTGGCCAGATGGTGAGAACCTACTATGTTTCAGCGGAATTGATAGACATCGAGACCAATAGAAAAGTGTGGGTTGGAGAAGAGACAATCAAGAAGCTCATCAAGCAAAGCAAGTACAAGTTTTAGGAGTGCACATGAGAAACTATCTTGTAGTACCTGTGTTGCTCTCTTTGGTGCTGGGAATTTCCTGTACATCAATGGGATCCTCCAAGGTCCCCTCCTGGATCGACCACCCCTATGACAAGGCCTATGAAGAAGATACCTACCTCTGTGCCGTTGGTTCTGGATCATCACGACAGAAGGCTGTTGATGCAGCCCTTGCCAGTCTTTCACAGGTTTTCAATGCCCAGGTTCGCTCAGTTACTGAAGTCAGCAGTCTTTCTACCGCTGCAACCGATACAATGGGGAATGTGACGTTTACTGAATCTTCCGAGATGATGGATTTTGGCAGTGTCACCAGTGAAACCGAGCAGATCATCGGCTCTGAAGTGGTCAATGTCTATACTGATGAACTAGGCAGGGTCCATGCCCGCGTTGCATTGCACCGAGAGCGGACTGCCTCACTGTATCAGAAACAAATAGCTGAATTGGGTAGCTCAATCGCACAATTGAATATGCGAAAAGCAACTGCAGATACCCTGCTTGCAGAGTATGTGCTCCTTCGTGAAACACGGGAGTTGGCAAAGCAACAACAAGCTCTCTATAACCAGTTACAGGTGTTGCTTAAACAGCCCCAGATGCAAGTGCTGGCTCCGATTGACCGAGCCCTATCAGCATTGGCGCAGCAGATTACCATTGCGGTAGAGGTCTTTGAAAGTGTAAATGCCACTCCTGTGCTCAAGGCTGCCTTTGAACAAGGCCTTCAAGCGAGGGGGTTTGCGACCGGTGCACAGGACCCTTATGCAATATTGGATGTCTGGTACACCGTAGAGCCAATTACGATGGAGGGTAGCCCATATGCCTATGCCCGCTACTCTCTGTCAGTTCAATTAAAGGATAGCAAGCAGGTCTATGTCTCCTATGAGAAGGCAGACAGAGAGGCGGCCATGTCTGAGAGGGATGCTCTTGCAAAGGCGTTGAAAGCTGCAAGTTCATCTGGCGTTGATGGATTCTTTACCCTGATGCTGGAAACGCTTGGGGATGAAACATAGTTGGAGGATGATATGAAAAAGTTGTTAACGATTCTGGTACTCACATTACTCGCACTTGCAATGACCGGTTGTGCCACCGCAAAGGTTGCTGAGCCTGTCGAACCTGCCCGTCCAGTCATCATTGGTGCTGAGGGTATTCCCCAGCCGGATTGGGTCTACAAGACTGTTTCCACCCAGGACATGCACTTTGAGACCGGGTACGGCAAGATGAGTGACAAGCAGAACTCAATCAAGCGTGCCACTGTTGAAGCAAAGAACAAGATTGCAGCCTGGATCAGTACTCAGGTCAAGGAAGTAGTGGTCACCTACATCAACGATGCCGGTAGCGGCGACAACCGCCAGGCACTTGATGCAATGGAAGTGATCAGTCAGCAGGTAGCAGAGGCAACTCTCTCCGGTGTCAGTACGGAAGAGGTCTGGGTCGATGCTGAGAATGGGGTATGGGTACTTTGCTCAATTCCCATTGCCAATATCGAGCAGAATTTTGAACCAGCTTCAGAAGCTGTTGCAGAGGCTTTTGTCGAGAGTGAGGCAGCTGAGGCCGCCAACACCAAGATGAAAGAAGCATTCGCCAACTTGTTGAAGGGAGCTAACTGAGTTTGTCAGTACGCAAATATGTAGTGGCCATCAGTTTATTGGTGGTGATGCTTGTCTCAGCTTGCACCACCACCAGTGTCCCCAGTGCAGAGGAGGATGCTCTCTCCCGTCTGGATGTGAGCAAATATCCCTCCAATGTGTATGTGGGTCTATCTGGGCCATATTCCACCCAAGAGAGAATGGTGAGTGAGGCAATCCTTTCTGCGGCACGATCCATACATATCAAGCAGGCCCTTGCACTGGATAGCAGGCTTGTTACTTCCTATCGTTCAGACAAGGGTTTACAGTCCTTTGCAAAGGATGAAGCAGCCTTCTTTGACGATACAGCCATGGCCGAGACCATCAACCAACTTGAAATCTTGGAAGTCCATTTTGATCCTGAAGCCGGTGCTGTCGTGATTGTTAGGAACAGGCAGGAGGATGGGGAAGACCGTATATACGAGAGTGAGTACAACAAGGAGGGCAAGCCTACTTGGCTTGCTCTCTACCCCAAGTTGGATGGGTATCGCTTTGGTGTTGGGTCTGCTAAACGGCATTACTTTCTCAACAATTCATTGGAGGCGGCAGATTTTGCCGCAGCTCAGAATCTTCTCGATTTGAAAACAGAACATGCATATTCAGTCGAGAACGTGACCACAAAGAACGAGCTGATGGAGCGCTCGCTCTACCAGGCTCAGCGTGGCTTGCTCAAGGGGTTTACCATCATAGCACGTTACTATGAGAAGGAAACTGATACCTATTGGAGTCTTGCCGCCAGTCTGGAATAAGGAACATTGCTATGAAACGAATCATGTTGGTGAGTCTTGTGTGCATTCTGCTTATAACCTCGTGTGCGATTACCCCAAAAAGCAATCCAGATGGATCACCGTACTGGACAACGCACCCTCCCAAGAGTTCCCGTTCATTGCACTATGAGGTGGGGTCGGCGAAGCAATCAACCGCCCAACTCAGCAAGATGCGAGCCGAGTCGGCAGCACGTGATGCAATCGGCCGATGGGCATCCACCAGCGTGGATAACGCACTGGTAACCTTCGTTGAGGAGTCTGGGGAGGTCTTGAGAACCAAGCAGATGCTGGAAGTTCTCCAGAACCTCAGTGTACAGACAGTGAGCATCGCCTTGCGTGGCGTATCCATAGAAGAGTATTACAATGCTCCTGATGGTACGGTCTATGTCCTTGCTTCCTATCCAGTGAAGAATCTCAAGGATGCTTATAAGCAACAGGCAGAGGAACTGGAACGACAGTTTGAACTGGATAAGGCCAGTGCTGAAGCTGATCTGATCAAGGCAGAGGTATTGCTCTCCTATCTTGACGAGCTTCTTGAAGAGGAAATCTCAGAAGAGTAATTTAAGAGACAAACAATTGGGGCCGGAGGGAATGTTCCTTCCGGCTCTCGTTTTGTCTTGACGCTTCGATGCGTTTTCGCCATCTTGGATATAGGAGAACCTAGTAAATGAGTAAGATATTAATTATAGTCCTTATCCTCCTTGCCTTGATAGGTGGAGTGATTTGGAAAACAAGACAGCCAGAGAACGGCACATATAATAAGATTTCTGCTGAAACTGCCTTCTCCATGATGCAGGAGAGGCAGGATATGCTCATTGTTGATGTTCGTACCCCAGGTGAGTATGCTGAAGGACATGTCCAAGGTGCCATCAATGTTCCCTTGCAGTCGATTGAAGCGGGAGATCTCTCCCTGCTTCCTGACAGGGACCAAACACTGTTTATCTACTGCAGAAGTGGATCTCGTAGTGCCAGTGCATCAAAATCCCTGGTCAGACAGGGATACACATCAGTGTATGATTTTGGTGGAATCATTAATTGGCCATATGGTACTGTCAGGTAGGAGGAATCGTTGTGAAGGCATCTTTGCTGTCTCTGAAGCATCCAGAGTATCTGCATATTCGTACGGATGAAACAGTATATTATGGAGCTGACCAGGAGTGGTTTCCCCAGTCTTGGCAGAGACGGGCAGGATGTGGGCCTACCACTGCAAGCCATCTCGTGTTGTACAACCTTGGGAAAAAACAAGGAGTATCTGCAGTTGTAGACCAGAGGCAGATGGTAACCTTGATGCAACAGCTATGGAATCATGTGACCCCAACCTTGATGGGAGTGCATTTGGTAAGTCAATTTACCAAGGGGCTTATTTCTGCACTACCTGAGCAACTCATTGATGGGGAAGTGGTGAGTCTGTCACTCCCCAAAGCTAGAGAGGAGAGGCCTCCTTTTTCGATGGTTTTGGAATTCATTCAGGAGAGCTTATTGCATGACCAACCAGTGGCATTCCTTAATCTCCACCACGGTGAAGTTCTGAACCTTGACTCCTGGCACTGGGTCACCATTGTTTCCCTGGATGCAGGATCTGGGAGGATACGGGTGTATGATGGGGGAAAAGAGTGGGACATCGATCTTCATCTCTGGTACAGAACCACTCCAAGATCTGGTGGTTTTGCTGCTATAAGGCGCTGAGTATTCGCTCAACAAGGTGTGGATCGACCTCGATTCCAGCGAGCTTTGTGAGAGTTTTCTCAATCTGTTCATTTGTTGCTTGATCCAGATGTTCCCGCTCCCAGACTTCCGCCAATCGTAAGAGCCTGGAGAAATAGGGAATTTCCGTGCCGCGTAATCCCTTCATGTAGCCACTGCCATCCCACCACTCATGATGATGGAGGATCATCGGGGCCAAATCTACTGTCTCCTCAAACATATTGAGAATACGATAGCCTGCACTGACATGTTCTCGGTAACGCTCTTGGACCAGCTTAGACCGGTTTTTAGAGGTGATGATCTCTGGTTCCAGTACTACTTTCCCGATATCATGATAAAACCCTGCACGCTGAAGTTTGCTTGCTTCTTCATCATTGAGATGCAGGAGGGAAGCTATACGAGCAGCATGTCGTTGTACTTTTACAGCGTGTAGACGTTCTCCGGGAGCTTTCTCGTAGAGCATCTCACTGAGATCCTTGAGTTGTTTTTTGTGGGTTTCAGCCCTGCGAAGTGTTTTTCTGCGATACATCTGATCTTCTGCCCGGTCAAATGTAGCTTGAACGGTTTCCTCAGTGGAGGTCTTGGTTGCACTTCCAAGAGCAATGCTGCGTTTTCCTCCTCGTATTCCATCTTCTTCTAGATGTTCCTCGATCCTCTTGGCAATCTGGTTTGCTTCATTGCCATCAGTATGGGGGAGTAAGATCAGGAATTCGTCTCCTCCAATTCTGCTCACCACATCACTGGTCCTACATGACAATCGAAGACTTCTGGCAATACTCTGTAGGAGCTTGTCTCCCATGGCGTGTCCAAAAATATCATTGGTCAGTTTCAGCCCATTCACATCCCCTATGATGATGGAAAGTGGTAATTGGTCCTCTGTATCGAGTCTTACCATAGCCTGGTCAGCATAGGTACGGTTATGGAGCCCTGTCAGCTGGTCGTGGAGAGAGAGAAATGCAATCTTCTCTTGATTTCTTTTTCTCTCAGTATTGTCCAGGAAGGTGATAACAGACCCAATGATTGTACCATCCTCTACTTGTGGATAGGCATAGCACAGTACATCGAGACAGGTGCCATCCTTTCTCCAGAACACCTCATTCTCCATGGCCACTCCATCACTGCTGGAAAGGCAGGATCTGATCGGACAGGTCTCCTCATCGATGAGCAGTCCTTCCCTGGTACTGTGATGTATCAATTGATGCATGTTTTTCCCCAGCAATTCCTGTGCATCCTCGTATCCAAGTAAGCGAAGGCAACTTGCATTGCAAAAGGTGCAGCGTCCCTTTTCATCCGTGCCGAAAATACCTTCGGCTGTGGAATCAAGGATCAGCCTAAGATTCCTTTGGCTAGCCTCCAGTGCAGCCTCATTCTCTGCCTTCTGCATGTTTGCCCAAATACCTGAGAAGAGTAATTGGATCTGAAATCCCTCTGTTTCATTATAGCCTTCCTTGCTATTTGCAAGCAGGAGGATGCCGGAGAGTGTGTTGCCGGTCATGCAGGTACAGACAAGAAGGTTCTTGACCGTGACTTTCTTTCCAGAAATATAGGAGAGTATCGGTTCTTGATCAACTTGCTCATTGATGATTGAGAATGATGCATCGCTCTTCTCTGTAAGATAGCAGTCCGTAACGGAGGAGGGGATTACCATTCCTTGTTTTTGAGGTAAATCATAGAGAGGCTTGGCCTCTCTTGCCGCTTTCATGGTTATCGTACCAGTCTTCTCATCAATAATGAGCAATACCCCAATCTTGCTTCCGTTGATAGCACATACCTCTTCAAGAGCATTGGTCAGTTGATTATCTGGGTTATTGATGGATGAGGAGAGGAGATGGGAGAATGCAGCAGCACGTCTTGCATTTTCCCTGAGGGTTCGCTCAAGATGTCTTTGTTCAGTTATATCCTCAGCAAATGCTCCAAGACCAATGGTTCCTCCCGGTAGTAATAGGGGGAATTTTGTTATCTTGTAAAGTCTTTCTCTCCAGTGCGTTTCCTTCTCCACAGTCTTCAGCTCATTCAATGCTTCCCGGTCGCTCTCCACCATCAAGGTTGCAAGATCATGATGGGCTACATCTTCTACTTGCTTGCCTAGAAGGGAGTTCTCATCGCAGGAGAGAAGCCGGCAAAGGTTATCATTCACTGTCAGGAATCGACCTTCACTGTCTTTTATATAACTGTATCGGTTGTCAGCATTGAGAAATTGCTTGAGTAATGAGAGGTTGTCCTCATGTTGCTGGTTTACTTTCTGTAATTGTTTATTCTGACGTGACTGGAGAACCAAGAAGAATATGAGAAAGAAGATGGTAAGCAATGATGTTGCGATCAAGGCAAAACTTATACGCCTGTTACGGATCATCAGTAGCTGTTCAGTGCTTTTATCCTGCAGCATGACCATGAAATAAGGTGAACCGAGTGCTCCGACCTGTTGTACCCCTGCCAGAAAGTAGAGTTCTCTTTCGTCGTCGGTTACAAGGGAGATCATCTGGCCATGCAAATCAGTAAGAGAGTGGATGCTTTTTCCAAGAAGAGCCGGGAAATTCCTCCCGATGAGTCTCTCCTTGGGTATTGAAAAATATTCGGCACAGGCTGGATTTGCATAGCGTATGGAGTTGTCTCGCTCATCTATCAGAAGCATGGGATGTACGGCGTTTTCAACTCCCCTGTCCAGAGCAGGAAGTGTTTCAGCATTCAAGGAAACAAGAGATAAGAACATCAGGATGGTGAGGATGTATACGTTACGCATCTGTGCCCTTCTCCTGTTCCAGAAAGAGGATCGCATCAGATGGAGCTAATGGCTTATTGAAAAGGTAACCTTGGAGCAAGTCACATTGTGCATTCTCAAGCCATTGTTTCTGTTCTATTGTTTCCACTCCCTCTGCTACGACTTTTTTCCCAAGATGATGCGCCATGGAGATGATGTCCGAAACGAGATCACGTTCTGATGCTTCTCCGAGAGCTATGACAAAGAGTCTATCCAGTTTCAGTATGTCGATTTCCAGTGAGCCCAATCGGGAGAGGGAAGAGAACCCTGTTCCAAAGTCGTCGATGGAGATACGTATTCCAAGCTGGCGTAGCTCCTTCAGCCGCCTGGCAATAAGATTGATGTCTTGCGAGAAAATCGATTCTGTCAGTTCCAACTCAACTTGGTAGAGATCGATTTGTTTTCTTTCAGCCAACTCCTGGAGTTTGCTTGTAAAATTATCTCCGATCATCTGCAGTGCAGATACATTTATTGCTACATTTACATTTCCGTCAAAACGTTCCTGTATGGTTTGGAGGAAATCTGTGGCAAGATCAATGATCTTGTCCCCTAGGGGAACCATGAGTCCTCTCTGTTCTGCCAAAGTGATGAACTCCATAGGTGAGATTACCCCCAGTTTCTGGCTCTTCATTCTCGCGAGTGCCTCGAAACCATGGATGCCAGAGTCTCTTGCCTCAACTATTGGCTGGAAGGCGAGTGAGAGTATTCCCTCCTCGCCCCTGATGGCCCGTTTAAGTTCCTGTTCAATGGTATCCTTCCGTAAGAGTGACTCTTCCATGCTGTTGTCATATTGTTGGATGAAGATTTCATCAGTGGTGGCATGTAGAGCAATGGATGCTTGTTTGATGAGCAAGGAAGGGTCATGTCCAGCGGTATCGGTTGTCGATATTCCAATGGAGAATTCCAAAGAACTGACATCCTGATATTGGTTGGCGAGCAGGCGCAATGAACCGATAAGTGCATCAATCTGCTTCTCGCTTGACTGGGTATGCATCAGGATAATGAAACGATCATCGGAGATTCGGAAGGCTTGGAGACTTGCTTGCCTATGTTGGAGCGCTGAGAGTACATCAGCTATATGAATCAGCACTTCGTTGCCGTAGGTATACCCATACAGGATGTTTATCGCCTTGAAATTTCTCGGGTTAAGCATAAGACACGTCAATGGCGCGCCATGTGACTCGCTTATGAACTCATTGAAATACCGATGGTTTGGAAGTCCTGTTAGTTCATCATGGTAAGCGATGAACTGAATGTTCTGGTTTTTCTTGTAGGTTCCCCAGAGTACCCAGATTTCCAACAAGAAAACCAGTAAAATAGTAGAAATAATGACCAGTGACACTATACTTATCAGCTCTTCCGTTTCATCCAATTCATAAAAGAGCAATAAAGTCCCTTGAGAATTATCATTTTGCATCATGGGCACGTTTAATGCCATATAATTACCATCTTCTGTGGTAATTCTTCTGAATGAGCCTGCTTGCGAAGGAATGTGATAAGTCTCAAAATCGAGATATGTTCCCAGTACATCCTGGATAGTAGAAGTTATGATGGTGTTTTGTTCATCAAGATATGCGATAGCGATCTTATTGTCTAATTGACTCAATTGATCAAGCAAGTGCTGTGAATCAAAACGCGCATTCAGCTCATAAATCTTTTCTGCTTCTACCGCTACTTGAATGATTCCGTTTTGGTCATCACGATAATATCCAAACTTATAGGGAATGCCTGATCCAGTTTCCTTACGAATGTCTTCTATGTATTGGATTTTGCTACTTTCAAAGAATTGACGTACCGGGTGTCCTTCCTCCGGTACCCAACCAAGGTTGAGACCGTCACTTGCGTATGAAAGCGTCAAATTCTCATCATAGATAAATATGCGATCAACATTTAGTTCTCTTGCTATCTCTGATAGGCTATCGGTGTTGAATGATCCCGGATAGTTGCTAACTGCTAAACCAGCAGCATTCAGTGTGTTTTCAAGGTATTGTTCGAGTAGCATTTGGGCATCCATTGCAACGGAAAGTGTTTCTGCGTAACCGCTTGCCAATACTCGGGCTTCATCCAGCCTTTCTTCATAATAGAAATCCTGAATTGTAGAAATAGCCCATATACCCGTGACAAGGAAAAAACATAAACTGATGAACAAAGGAATGATGATCGAACGCTTGCGCATGCTACCTTTTCGTTCTGGAAATGTTTTTCTCATTGTCACTCCTTGTTTATGTCATAAAATTACAATTTGTAAAGAAATGAGTCAATGAAACTTCTCTTCGGTTAAAGCTCTTTCCTGACAAGATGTAAAAATGCCGTGGTATAGGAAAGGGTGGCAGTAGGGCAAGCATCCACGCAATGTCCACAGCCTACGCATTGGTCACTGATAATCGGCTCACCGTGGATTGCCCGTTCCTTGATGGAAATCGAAAGGGGGCATGCCTTGTCACATGCACCACAACCAATACAATGTGTTTTTCCTGATTCAATGCGCATTCTTCCAAGTCGGGAAAGAAATGACAACACTGTTCCTAATGGGCAGAGATGACAATATAAGCGTCCAACAGAAACAACCCAGAAGGCCATCGCCAGTATGAGGTTTGCCAATAGATACCAGAAGAGTTCCAACACTCTTACTGTCTGCATGGTGCTACTGGAAAAACCAATTGAGGGGACAACCAGCCAGAAGCCGGTGAAGAAAAGAGCGATAAGGAGATACACAATCCTGATGGATCGAAGGTGTTTGAGCGTTTTCTTTCTGAGTGGATGATGGACCTTGGTCAAGAGAGGAATCGCGGGGTCAAATACCTCTGCAGCGAAGCCGTTGAACAGACAGAGCTGGGAACAATGGAGACGTCTGCCGAACAAGACTGTGGTTACTCCTACTAGGATGCTGTAGACCCAAAAGAATGTAATTGCCCAACCAATCCCCTCCAACCCCAGGGTTGCCTGATGGCTTTGGGCAAATGAAGAGCTGGGAATACCTGCCTGCAATGGTATGGTTGTCCATGGGAGGGGCATGGCAAAAAAATAGAGTTCAGGATTGCCGGTGAACAAGGGCAGGAGTATATGGATCATGAGGGCGCTAAGGGTGAATCCGAAGAAATTTTTCAACCTCATACCCGCTCTTCCTTTTCGTTTGGCAATACGATAGGTGAGAAAGCCGCATATTACTATGAGAAATGTCTTGAACTGGTTCTCATAGAAATGCCACCAAGGAGCGACCCGAGCCGCTATCTCGGGAGATCCCCCCTGGTTTAGTGAGGCGAGTACTAAAGAGAACAGAATATAGAGGGCCAACACTACCTGAAGAGCCCTGAGTTCCTTGGATTGCTTCATGCAGCAGGTTGCTTCTTACGAAGGAGAAATACCCCGAAAGAGATGGCAAATGCAGCAATTGCAATTGCTGTCACTGTCAGGATCAAGGGATATTCACCATTGAATCCTTCCCTGGATGTGTGCTTGATCAAGATTCCGGTGTATGCCCAGACCAAGGTAAGCAGGTAAGCTGGATCACGACGGCGGAACGCCCAGGAGAGCGCAATCAATACGCCTACCACGAGAACAATTGCTGTCCATGTCATCTCGCTTATGCCCCAACCAGACCAACCGATGGAGACAAGGAAGGTAGTGACGTTTGCAATGGTTGCTACGGTAATCCAACCAAGGTATACAGAGAAGGGAACCGAGAGAGCCCAATAGGAGTATCTATCCATGGCTGTATGGTCGATCAAGTCATTGATTCTGATCAGACAGACAAGCAGTATCAGCATCAAGAGCAGTGAGAGTCCAATCATTTGATAGTGCCAAGAGAAAAGCCATGCAATGTTGACCACACTTGAGACCGAGAAAATGATTTGAATGCTCTCATCTCCTTCCTTGAACTGGTAGAACGTATGCAGGGCGAGCAGCAAGTAAATGACACCCCAGATGGAGAAGGTGATTCCTGCAGGTGCAAACAGATTGGGGTATGAGTCAGAAATTTCTCCGGTACCCATGCCACCGATGGGAAGGATGTTTGCCAATGCATTTACCGTAATCATTGCGAGATACGTGAGTGCAACAAGAAAAGCCAAGCCTTTTGCCCGTTTGTTCATAGAAGCCTCCTATGGGATCATCTGCCATTAGTGTAGGCCAAGGAAGTGCATCCGTCAAAAGAAATGGAGATTTACAGCCATTTCGGTTATACTGGTAGGCAAGTTAGGAGGAATGTATGTATACACCGAAACCTGAACGATACGATTCCATGAAATACAACCGCTGTGGAAAGAGTGGTTTACAGTTACCGGCCATCTCTTTGGGGCTTTGGCATAACTTCGGAGACCAGACGTCCCTCTCCAATGCAAGAAAGATGCTCCATACAGCATTTGATCTTGGCATCACACACTTTGACCTGGCAAATAACTATGGGCCACCTCCGGGGTCTGCTGAGCTGAACTTCGGCAAGCTGCTTGCCCAGGATTTTCGCTCTCACCGTGACGAGCTTATCATTTCCAGCAAGGCAGGGTATTTGATGTGGCCCGGCCCTTATGGCGAGTGGGGGAGCAGGAAATACCTTCTCAGCAGCCTTGATGCTTCCTTGAAGAGGATGGGACTGGACTATGTTGATATCTTCTATAGTCACCGTTACGATCCTGATACTCCACTTGAGGAGACCATGGGAGCTCTTGCCTCCGCATATAAGATGGGCAAGTGCCTGTATGTCGGAATCTCTTCCTATTCAGCAGAGAAGACGAGAGAGGCACATGCAATCCTGAAGGATATGGGTGTACCGCTCTTGATCCATCAACCGTCCTATTCAATGCTGAACCGTTGGGTGGAAGAATCATTGCTTTCCACGCTGGATGAGTTGGGAGTAGGGACCATCTGTTTCTCTCCACTTGCACAGGGCATGCTAACAGACAAGTACTTGGGAGAAATCCCTGAGGACAGCAGGGCTGCGAGAAAGGGTAGTTCTCTTAGCCAACAAATGCTGACAAAGGAAAACCTAGAGAATATCCGGTCACTTAATGCAATCGCACAGGAACGTGGACAAAGCCTTGCACAGATGGCGCTTGCCTGGTGTATGAGACGTAAAGAGATCACCAGTGTGCTTATTGGTGCAAGTTCACCTGAACAGATAAAGGAAAATGTCGCAACCCTCAGAAACCTGGACTTCAGTGATGAGGAACTTAAGCGGATTGATTCCTTTGCAAAGGAAGGAAATATAAACCTTTGGGCAAGGTCGAGCAATAATTGACATTTGTATCGGCTTCTGTTATATTGTACCCAACTTAATTAGGAGAAACAAGCCTATGGCTACAGTATACGATTTCAAAGCCGTGAAGAATGATCAGAGTGAGTTTGACTTTTCCTCTCTGAAGGGGAAGACCCTCTTGATTGTGAACACCGCAAGTAAGTGTGGTTTTACCCCTCAGTATGAGGAGCTCGAAAAACTGCATCAGCAGTACAAGGACCGGTCACTGGTAGTGATTGGATTTCCTTGTGACCAATTTGCACATCAGGAACCCGGTAGTGATGCAGATATCAAGGAATTCTGCTCAATCAACTATGGGGTGACCTTTCCACTCATGAGTAAGGTGAAGGTGAATGGCAAGGAAGCTCATCCACTCTTTACTTGGCTGAAAAAACAAGCTCCAGGAGCTCTAGGCGGGACGGTTAAATGGAATTTTACCAAATTCCTGGTGGAGAAGGATGGGGTAACGGTACATCGTTACGCACCAAAAGATTCTCCCCTTTCCATTATCCCGAAGCTTGAGGAGGTGCTGTGATGGCTTATCCACAATTGCTGCTTTCAAACCAACTCTGTTTTCGATTCTATGCCTTGGAACGGGAACTGATGGCCGCTTACCGACCACTGCTCAATCACCTTGGACTGACCTATGCACAGTACATCACCATGCTCTACCTCTGGGAACATGAAGAGGGTACAGTAGGTGAACTCTGTACTGCACTCAGCCTGGATACAGGGACAATGAGTCCGCTTTTAAAGAGGTTGGAGAGCTCAGGTATGATCGAGAGACATAGACTGCCAAGTGATGAGCGAACCGTGATGGTCCAACTTACTGACAAAGGAAGGGAACTAGAGCAGAAAGCTATCTCTGTCCCTGAGCATATTGCCTCCTGCTTGCTCTCAAACGACAAGACTGAACAGGGAAGAAAATATCAGGCACTGAAAGAGATGCTTGATGAGACTCTCACTCAGTTGAAAGAATCCCGTGATGAACGGGAACAAGGAAGGTAGCGTAATGAAACGGAAAGGCTGGCTCTCCATCGGTGGCATCCTGGTGGCCCTTTTCATGCTTTCGTCCTGTGCCACTACAAGCAAGTATCCTCCTTTAGATACCGTTAATTCCCTTGATCTCGACCGTTATCTCGGTTCATGGTATGAGATCGCTCGATATCAGCACCGTTTTGAAAAGAATCTGGTTGGGGCAAAAGCCGACTATTCCCTCAGGGATGATGGAAGGATCCAGGTGATCAATAGTGGTATCAAGGGAGATCTGGAAGGAAAAGTAACATCGGTCAAGGCAATCGCTTGGAGACCTGATGAGCATTTTCCTGGTCGCTTGAAGGTGAGATTCTTCGGCCTCTTCACCTCTGATTATCTTGTCTTTGGATTGGATGAGGAATACCAGTGGGCACTTGTTGGTAGTGATGATCGTGATTTCTTGTGGTTCCTTTCACGTACACCAGAGGTGAGTGATGCTACACTCGATGCCATGAAGGCGATTGCCGTAGCACAAGGCTATGATATGGAAAAGCTCTTCCTGGTTCCCCAGAAAGAGCGTTGATAGTTGATAATTCGTTTTCGTTGGGGAGGTGCTTCTTGTGAGGTGCCTTCCCGTTTTTTAGCCGACCTTTGTCTGTGAATCTTCATCCTTGTAAGATGTCATCAGAACGGGAAGACCTTGCTTCTCAAAAATAGAACGTGCCATGGACAGTTCGTCTTTGGTGGGTTCATGTACATCTGAGAGTGAGTAGGTGAGATGCAACTGTTCCCATTTGTACTGTCCCATGCGATGGTAGGGAAGCAGCTCCACCTGTTCAATGCAGCTGAAGGAGGTGAGGAAAGAAGCCAATGCTTCCAACTTTTTCTCTTCCAGAGTCCAGGAAGGGACGAGTACATGACGTAGCCAGACCCGCTTATTGATTTTCTGTAGATAGGAAAGTGTTGCCAGGGTATTGGCGTTCCCCATGCCGGTAAGGCTGAAGCAGAGTTTATCATCAAGACTCTTGATATCGAGCAAGATCATATCCACTGCATCCAGTACCGGTTTTGAGATTTCCAAGGGAACGCTTCCTGCTGTATCCAACGCCGTGTGGATTCCCTCCCTCTTCAGGCGGCTTATGAGCTCCAGGGCAAAATCTGGTTGTCTCAGTGGCTCTCCGCCACTGATGGTAACCCCTCCATCCTTGATGAAGTTCTTGTAGCTGAGGATGTCATGGACCACTTCATCAACACTTTGGGAAGTGCCACCTTTCATGTTCCACGTGTCTGGATTGTGACAGTATCGACAACGCAGGGAGCATCCCTGCAGAAAGACAACATACCTGAGCCCAGGTCCGTCCAACGTCCCAAAACTCTCAACACTATGAATGTTTCCCTGTACGCTCATACATACCTCCTTACAGGCTTCCGTGGAAGGTGCGGTTGATGACATCAAGCTGCTGTTCACGGGTGAGCTTGATGAAGTTCACTGCATATCCACTTACCCTGATCGTTAGCTGGGGATATTTCTCTGGGTGGTCCATGGCATCGAGCAATGTCTCCTTCTCCATGACATTCACGTTGATATGGTGTCCTTCCTCGATAAAATATCCATCAAGCAGCGTGACCAGATTTGCCACCTGCATCTGCTTATCCTTTCCGAGGGTCTGTGGGATGATCGAGAAGGTGTAACTGATTCCATCCTGCGCATCGTCATAGGAGAGCTTTGCCACACTCTTCATACTTGCAACACAACCCTTCTTGTCCCGTCCATGCATCGGGTTTGCACCCGGTGCGAATGGCTCGCCAGCCTTTCTCCCATCCGGGGTGCTCCCTGTCTTCTTCCCATAGACCACGTTGCTGGTGATGGTAAGGACGGAGAGGGTGGGGATACTCTTTCGGTAGGTCGTATGTCTTCTCATCTTGGTGATGAAACCTCTTACCAGATCCTTGGCAATTGCATCAACCTGCTCGTCATTGTTTCCGTAGGTGGGGAAGTCTCCTTCGATCTCAAAATCGACAGCGAGTCCCCGCTCATCCCTGATAGGTCTTACCTTTGCATACTTGATGGCTGAGAGGCTGTCGGCAACGACACTCAATCCAGCGATTCCCCCTGCCATGGTACGCATTACCTGTACATCATGCAGGGCCATTTCAAGTCGTTCATAGCTGTACTTGTCATGCATGTAGTGGATGACATTCAAGGTATCGATATACAGTTTTGCAAGCCAGCTGCTCATTGCCTCATAGCGGTCCAATACGGTGTCATAGTCAAGAATATCATCGCCGACTGGAGCCAATTTGGGTCCAATCTGTTCTCCGCTCTTTTCATCCCTTCCTCCGTTGATTGCGTAGAGCAAGGTCTTTGCCAGATTCACCCGAGCACCGAAGAATTGCATCTGCTTGCCTAATTCCATGGCTGAGACACAGCAGGCAATGCCATAGTCGTCACCGTAATCCTTCCTCATCAGGTCGTCGTTCTCATACTGAATCGAGGAGGTCTCGATAGAGAGACGGGCGCAGAACTTCTTGAAGGACGCTGGAAGGCGGTCACTCCAGAGTACTGTCAGATTCGGCTCTGGGGCAGGACCAAGGTTGGTAAGGCTGTGGAGGAACCGGTAGCTCATCTTTGTTACCAAGTGTCGCCCATCATGGCCTACTCCTCCAATGGATTCAGTCACCCAGGTGGGGTCGCCACTGAACAGCTCATCATAGGAGGGGGTCCTGAGGAATCGAATGATGCGGAGCTTCATGATGAAATGATCCACCAATTCCTGGATTTCCGATTCACTGAAACGGCCACTTCCCAGATCTTCCTCTGCATAGATATCAAGGAAGGTGGAGACTCTTCCCAGGCTCATGGCTGCTCCGTTCTGTTCCTTGGTTGCTGCAAGGAAGGCAAAATACAACCACTGGATGGCTTCCTTTGTATCGGTTGCGGGTTTTGAGATATCATAGCCATAGGTGGCGGCCATTTCTTTGAGCTCAAGAAGGCTACGGATTTGCTCGCTGAGTTCCTCACGGTCGCGGATGACCTCCTCAGTCATTGCATCAAAGTGGAAATTATCCTTGGCACTCTGCTTTTCCTTGATCAGGTAATCGATACCATAGAGAGGAACTCTTCGATAGTCACCGATGATCCTTCCCCGCCCATATGCATCGGGAAGTCCTGTGATGATACCGCTGTGACGCACCTTACGCATCTGTTCTGTGTATACGTCAAAGACTCCGTCATTGTGTGTCTTGCGATACTTGAACACTTCATCAATGGACTCTGGAAGGGTGCGATCGTAGGCTTTCAACTCGGTATGTACCAGTCTGATACCTCCAAATGGCATAATGGCACGCTTGAGTGGTTCATCGGTCTGCAAGCCGACAATTTGCTCAAGATCTCGGTTGATGTATCCATCCTTGTGGCTGACAATTGTTGATATGGTATGTTCATCGATGTCATACATGCCTCCACGCTGGCGCTCGATCTCGAGTAGTTCCTTGAGTTCTCCCCACAGTTTCTCTGTCCGTTCAGTGGGCCCTGCAAGGAAGGATTCGTCCCCGTCATAGGGGGTGTAGTGCTCTGTGATGTACTTTCTTGTATTGATTTCGTAATATGTATCTTCACTCATGGTGTTTCCCCTTTCTGTAAGTTTTCGTATACTTCAGATACGTTAGATTTACCATGATGACGATATTTGTTCTGTGATTGAAATCACAAACCAAGTAAAAAAGTAGGAGTTAGAAATACTGTGTCCAATGTATGTGATGGTTGTAGCAATGATCTCTGCCTGAGAAATGTACCACTCTTCTCTTCTTTGCAACGTGATGCCGTGCATGCGCTCACCAGTGAAATGGAACACCGTCGCTACAAGAAGGGAGAGATTATCGTACGGGAAGGGGAGAAGGCCTCTGCTTTTACTGTCATCAGGGAGGGGAGTGCCAAGGCATATCGCATCACACCGGACGGAAGAGAGCAAATCCTCTATATCTTTCCTGCCAACGACTATTTTGGTGCCAGATTCCTTTTTACGGAGGAGCGGGTTCCCTACACGGTGGAAGCTCTGGAACCAACAACGGTTTGTATCCTGAATAAGACCAATTTCGCAAATCTCCTAGCTGAACACAGTCAGGTTGCCATCGAGATCATTGAGGCCATGGCAAACCGGATGAGCCGGCTTGAGAGTGCCATGCAGAGCATGGGGGGACGCAATGCCGATATGAGGATTGCCAGCCTCCTTCTGGAGTTCAAGGAATCGTATGGTCACTATAATGGTAATTTCCTTGAAATAACCCTCCCATTGAGTAGGGAGGGCCTTGCCAATTATCTGGGGATCGCGCGGGAGACGCTGAGCCGGAAACTCACACAATTCGAGGAAGAAGGGATCATTCTAGCAGTGGGCAACCGGGTGATCCGTATACTAGATATTGAAAGACTCACTGAGCTCTCATACCTCGTTGACTAGATAACATTTACTGCTTGCTTGCTCTCTCGTAGATAGCCTCAATCTCTTCCTTGCCAATCATTCTAGTGAGAAGGAACGATATAATGATGATACCTGGAATGTCTATAAGCAACCGGGTGAGTGCGAACGGTGCGCCCAAGGCAGAGAATTCAAAAAGAATCATCGGGATCTTTGTAGTGGACCATGCCCCGATAAAGATAAGGACATTGGAGAAGGTAACTCCCTTTTTCATAAACACTGCTGCCACAGGGAAAGCTCCATACAGGGGGCCTGCTGCAGCAGAGCCAATGAAGAGGGAGAGCAGTATTCCCTTCAATCCACTCCCTTTTCCCATGAATTTTACCATTGTCTGTTTTGGCACCCATACATCAAGAAGACCTAGCAGTACAAAGATTGGAGGAATGACCAACAACATTTCCTTCAGCTGCATAACGGTAATATTGAATACGCCTATTCCCAACTCTTGATTGAATAGGCTGACAACCCCCAACAGTACCAGAACGAGCAGGAATGAACTGTAGCGTTTTGCGATAGCTGTCATAATACCACCTCCAAGACTGTACCAATGGCGAAAGCAACAATAAATGAGAATATGAATGCAAGCGTATTTCGGTACAGCGTCAAACGCTTTCCAAAGTACTGTATTTCAATAGGTAAGGTTACTACACCCACCATCATCAGGGTTGAGATGAAGGCCCCTATCTGCATATAGCCGGCCCCTCCCTCAAGAAGCAGGGCAGCAGTGGGGAATGCCACAAAGCCTGGTATCAGGGTAACCGAGCCTACAATGGCAGCAAGGACAACACCAATCCATCCAGAGTCCTTGCCAATAATCCTTACAATGGTCTCATGGTCGAGGATGCTGAGCAGGAGACTGACGAATAGAATAACGACAAGAAATTGGGGAAGAATATTCTCAAAGGCTCTCCACGCTTTTAAAAGCGCTTTCTTTGTCTTTTCCCTGTCCTTGAGAAATGAGAGTACCAATAAAAGTGCTGTAACACTATAGAGTATCAGGTTCATGTGAAGGTCCTTGTAGGTAGGATATGATAATGTATAGCAAATTTACTTGCTATTGACAATCATATGTGCATATATTGTGGGTATAGGACATGAATAAAGGAATTAACGGCCCTTCGATGCAGATATGTATCCCATTATTTCCTTGCGAAATTGCTACTGGTGGAGTACGCTTGTGGTAGAAGGGAGTTAGATAATATACGAAATGGAGGTTATGTATGGCGAACGTACAATCAATTCTGGACCAAAAGGGAAGCACCGTTTACAGTATCACACCTGAGGATACCTTGGCTCATGCCCTTTTGAAACTTACCGAGCATAAGATTGGTGCATTGTTGGTACTTAATGAGAATGGAGATATCAAGGGTATTCTCTCAGAGCGTGATATCATCCGCCATTTTTCCCATAGGCTGGAGCATCTCAATACAGCCAGCATCCCTGTCAAGGAAGTAATGACGGTAGGAGTTACCTGCATCAAGCCAGAGCAGAATCTTGATGATTGCCTCCAGCTTATGACCGCAGGTAGGTTCCGCCATCTTCCAGTTGTGGATGCGGACAAGGTGGTTGGTATGGTTTCCATCGGTGATGTGGTCAAGGCAGCTCTTGAGGAGCGTGACTTTGAGATCGGCGAATTGGAGCACTATATTACGAATGCCTACTAAAAGAGGCCATAGCATAAATCTTTTTCATAAAAGCGCTTCACTTTCGGGGCGCTTTTTATCATACTGTTTAAGTAGGAATTAAATTGAAGGAGTTTGTATGGATGAGAAAAAGATCCAACGCCTGAAAACCATAATTGAAAAGTTGCACGCAGGAGCATCCTCCGATTCGGTGAAACAGGAGTTTGAAGCAGAATTCGGGACTATCAGTGCAGAAGACTTGGCAGCAGCTGAAAAGATGCTGATTGAATCTGGAGAAATCAATGTTGAGCAGGTACAGAAACTCTGTGATGTACATGCTTCCATTTTTGGTGGCAGTGTGGAAGAGATTCATGGTGGAAAGACCATCGAACAAACCCCCGGCCATCCTGCATTTGTGTTCCTGAAGGAAAATGAAGGCTTGCTCTCTTTCCTTGATGGAGCGTTTTCAGCTGCAGTGAAAGCGTACAAACAAGACAATACTGCACGTACCAGAGCTGACCTTCTCTCAGCACTCAAGAGCCTTAGTAAGCTCGATAACCACTATTCTAGAAAGGAGAACCTTTTCTTCCCGTATTTGGAGAAGGCTGGGATAACTGCTCCTCCAAAGGTTATGTGGGGAGTTGATGACGAAATCAGGGACCTGTATAAGCTCCTGATCCGTACCCTTGAATCCTCAGACAAGGTTCTCGAGACTGAACTTACCCATGTCGAAGAGCAAGTGAGAAGCATGATCGACAAGGAGAACAATATTCTCATGCCGATGCTTCAGGGCTGCATGGATAAAGACGCCTGGTTGACTGTTGCTCGCGATAGTGCAGACATCGGATACTGCTTTAATGGTGGGATCGAAGGGGCAAGTCCCTCGGATGCAACCACGTGGTATCGCTGGAATGCTACCATGAGTGGAAAGGATGATTTTGCCTCCAAACAGGAGACAAGTGGAGAGGTTACGCTCCCTAGTGGTCATTTCACCTTGGAAGAGCTGACTTGGATGCTGAATACCATGCCAGCAGATATCACCTTTGTTGGTGCCGATGACAAGGTCCGTTTCTTCAGTGAGGGAAAGGAACGTGTATTCCCAAGAACAAGGAGTATCATCGGACGTGATGTTGAACATTGCCATCCACCGAAGAGCCTTTCTGTTGTAGAGAAGCTGGTCTCTGACTTCAAGGCAGGGATCAAGGACAGTGAGTCTTTCTGGATTCAGAAAGGTTCTAAGTTCATCCTGATCCGATACTATGCAGTAAGAAACAACAATCAGGAGTATCTGGGTGTACTAGAGGTGACGGAAGAGATTTCTGAGCTGAGAAGCCTGGATGGTCAGAAGACATTGCTTGGTTGATCATGCAATCTGCATTTGAAGAGCTACAGGGCGATTACTTGTTCTGTAGCTCTTTCTTTATCCTGTCAATGAATGCAATGTAGGCATAAATCTGCCCTTGGATCTCGCTGTTCTTCAATTCTCCACGTCCAACCCAATCCTGCCCTTCATACACAGTGAGATGATGAAGTTCCCCTTCGATGTCGATGAGTGAAAGGGGAGATATCTTCTGTCGATTCTCGAGGTACAATAATGTCCTGTCATATGCTTCGTGGAAGACCCGCTCCTCTCCTGTGAGGTCGGGATCAAGATTATGTGTAGTGTTCATAGCAATTCCTATACTGAGCGAGCAGATAATTTTTCAAACAGGGAAGTCAGCATACGCTCAACCTCAGGATTGCCGAGGCGGTGTATTTCTTCCAAAGCTCGCTTTCTATAGGATTCTGCAAGAAATTGCGCTTTTTGTATACCACCCAGTTCTTCGACTAAGGAAAGTACTTTCGTTGTGGTGCGCTGGTCCAAAGGGATTTTCCTATCGGTGAGGACACTTTTCAGCTCATGCTTGTCCAACTCGTTCTCTATCTCCAGTGCACAGATGAGTGGTAGGGTAGGGATTCCACTCTTGACGTCCCCACCGGTATGCTTGCCGAGTTTCTTGCTGCTTCCGATATAATCAAGGATATCATCCTGGATCTGGAATGCCATTCCCATGCAGTAACCGATATGGTGTGCGAGTTTATTGGTTGCATCATCGATTTCCTGCAGCGCCGCTCCGCTGTAACAGCTGAGAGCAAACAGACTGGCAGTCTTTCCACCGATACGGCGCAGATACGTACTTCGGTCAATGAAAAAGTCCCCCTGTCCAGCATCCTGGTCAAGTTCACTCTCACACAGTCGCGTTAAGGCACGTGATACAATCTGGCTGTCCATCCCTCGCTCTTTCCCACTGGTAAGCATCAATGCACGAGCCAAGAGAAAATCTCCTGCCAAAACAGCTTGCTTAGCTCCGACCTTGGCAAAGACTGAGGCTCTTCCCCGTCTTTTTTGGGCACCGTCGATGATATCATCATGCACCAAAGATGCAAGATGAATGAGTTCAATGACTGAGCCCACCCTGATTGCATCCTCACTACGATCCTCATCGCCGATCATGCTGGTGATGAGGACCAAGGCAGGACGAAGCATCTTGCCGGTGCTGTTCACATGGTCTTCCAGGATTGGCCTGATAAAACCATGTGCTGTAGCAACAGTCTGTTCAATAGTGTTGCGGACTACCTGAAGTTGTGCTTGAATATGAGGCTCATCGTCCCAAAACTCTGACATGATTACCTACTTCCTGCCCAACTTTCTTTCCATTTGCTTCTTCGTGAATTCAGGTTCATCGAGATAGAAATAGGTTTTCTTTGCGAGTGGGGTCTTGTTCCAAAGCTTCTTGATATAGGGCATAACCCAGTAATCCAATCCGAAAGCCTTTCCAGCTCCACCGAGCATTACAATGGATACTGCCATATACCAAAGAATCTCCTTGCCTGCCAGAGCTCCAATGAGGAACATGACAGAGAGTCCAAGCGAGACAATGGCTGCAGGGAACGTAAAGAGACCGGCCAGGAACAACAGGCCAATACCCAGCTCTGCGAGGACGATCATAATCTGAAAGAAGTAGGGAGCCTGTGCCACGAAGGTGTCGTTTATCCAGGTGAAGATGGCAAGAGGCTCAGAGAGAAGAGGTGGTGCAAACTGTTCAACTGCACCAGCAGCTGCATCTCCTGCCGCTTGGCTTGCAGAGGCTACTGTCTCAACCGCTGCCTGGCTAGCTGATGCTACCGTTTCTACCGCTGCCTGACTAGCTGATGCTACGGTCTCAACAGCTTCCTGGCTTGCAGAGGCCCAGCTGTCAGCTGATTCTGCCCCAGCTGGAGCACCCCAGTATACCTTCGAACCAGTGGTGTCGGTGAGCCATCCTTTGTTGATTTTCCCGATGCCTTCAATAAGCCACATAACACCCAGATACATTCTTAGGAATACAGTCCAGTAGGAAGGTATTTTATAGGTGGCCATTCCACCAATCAGTGAACGTCTGCCCTTGACCTCGAGAATCTCATGTTTGATGTAGCCCCATATTGCGTTAACTCCGCAAACCCCACTCTGATAATACAGGTTCACCAAATGCTTGAGTGCCATGGCGAAGAATCCTGAGAGAGAGATCCCAGCAGTATGGCTAACCGCGTATGTTCCGCCGATGGACACCATATATCCATGGAAATTTGACTTGTATGGTTTTGGAGGAGTTGCTTTCAGCCCAAGTTCCTGCTTGATGGTATAGACAATACCGTCGGCAGCCGTCTTTGCAGTTTGCTCTGCAGCCTCAACTATCTGTGGTACTGCTCGGTTGTCTTCGATGAACCACATACCATCCCCTGCGAGATAGACGTTATTATGATCGGGGCTCTGCATGAACTCATTGACTGCCTTCCTTCCGATCTTTCCATCAGTGAGGGGGAGTCTTTCGCAGAATTCAGTACCACGGACACCGCAGGTCCATACCAGAGTCTCCGTCTTGATGACATCACCATTTTTGGTGGTGAATCTATCTGCTTCAACATTGGTGATCAGGCTGTTGAGCATAATCTCAACACCCTTCTTCTCCATACGTTTGACGGCCTTCTCTCGAGGTTTCTCAGGAAGCATATTCAAAATATTTCCCAGTCCCTCGCAGTTGATCAAGCGTACTTCTCTCTTAAAGTCGATACCGTGCTTCTTGCATAGGATGGGAAGCCACTCGGTCAGCTCGCCAATAAGCTCAACACCGGTAAAACCACCGCCTGCCACAACGAATGTGAGCATTTGCTTGCGCTTTTCCTCGTCAGCTTCCTTGACAGCCTTACGTACCGTGCATTCAATATGGGTGCGGAGCTTCAATGCATCCTCAAGACTCCAGAGATAGAAAGCGTGTTCCTTAACTCCTGGAATATTGAAATCGGCAGTCTGGGCTCCAGTGCTGATAAGAAGCTGATCATAGGAGTAGGAGGACCTTTCTCCAGCTAGCACCTGCTTCTCGAAATCAATGCTGGTAATTTTGTCTTGTACAACCCTAACCATCTTGCCTGAGAAAATACGGTCAAAGGAGATCTTGACCGATGCCTCATCAACACGATTACCTGCAACCTCATGCAGCTCGGTCATGAGAATGTGGTGGCGGTTCTTGTCGATTAAGGTAATCTCAACCTTGTCTTTCTGCTTCTTGAATGCCTTGTGCAGTGCTTTTGCTGCATGCACACCTGCATAGCCTCCACCCAAAATAACAATCTGTTTCTTATCCATCATCACGTTCCTTGTTGGCCCTGTACGGGTACAGCGAGATTTATTAGGAAGGTGAGAAGAGTCTTACCAACCCACCTAGTCTCACAAGAAGGCACTCTAGCATAAAACTAGGAATTAATGCAATTATACCATGTTTTTATCGATACAAAATACACATATCATTCAATAATCTTGTGCTACAAAACACTACTTCGTGTAAGGTAATTCTCCTACAAGCATTACTTACAGTAAAGAAAATGAAAAATATTTTTTGTGCACATTTTTGATATCAGAGTAAAACAATGGGTATGCTATTACTAATAAGTTTAGTCTTTGTAAGAAATTATTGACACTATCTCGTTACTGAAAATTTATATTGATAATTTTATGACGATATTGCATGAGTGTCAAGAATCAGTATATGATTATATATAAATAATGTTTGAACGATTTCAAGTATTTGAGGAGTATCTTACGATGAAGAAACATCTATTGCTGGTTCTGACCGTCTTGGCTATCATGCTAGTCTTTGTTGGCTGCGCCAAGTCAGAGAGTGAAGAGACCCAGGCAGCTGTTGCTGCACCGAAAGCTGAGCCGACTGTTTCCACACCGGCACCTGCAGCAACTGCATCAACCGAAACGTACGCTGATGGCGTGTATTTCGCCGCAGGTGACACCTTTGCTTCTTCCGGTTGGAAGGAGACAGTAACCCTTACTGTCGAAGGTGGGAAGATCACTGATGCTGACTGGAATGCAGTTAACATCAACGCTGGCGCTGATAAGAAGAGCTATGACCAGGCTGGCAAGTACAACATGGTCAAGTTCGGTAGCGCCCAGGCTGAGTGGTATGAACAGGCTGAGAAGGCTGAGGCATACTTGCTTGAAACCCAGGACCCTTCCGCCATCACCTACAAGGATGATGAAGGTCACACCGATGCAATCGCCGGAGTATCCGTCCATGTTGATGCCTTCTTTGACCTTGCAAGCGAAGCGCTTGCTGCTGGTCCTGTTGGCCGTGGACCCTATGAGGATGGTGCATACTTCGCCATTGCAGATTCCTATCCTTCCTCTGGTTGGAAAGAATATGTCTCCTTGACCGTACTCAATGGCCGCATTGCTGCTGTCAACTGGAGTGCAGTCAATAGAGCAGGCGATGACAAGAAGCCGTACGACAAGGCAGGTAACTACAAAATGGTCCAGTTCGGCGGTGCACAGGCAGAGTGGTATGAGCAGGCTGACAAGGCTGAGGCATACTTGATTGAGACCCAGGACCTTGATGGTATCACCTACAAGGATGACGATGGGCACACTGATGACATCGCAGGTGTATCCATCCATGTTGATGCTCTCTACAACCTTGCCAAGGAAGCACTTGCGGCAGGCCCGACTGAGATTGGTCCCTTCAAGGATGGTTCCTATTATGCCAGCGAAGAGGCTTTCAGTTCCTCTGGTTGGAAAGGTTATGTCTCCATGTTGGTAAACAACGGCAACATTGAGGATGTGTACTGGAGTGCAGTGGACAAGGACGGCCGTGACAAGAAGCAGGTTGCTGCTGATGGTGAATATGGCATGTTGGCACGGAGTGCAATCGGCAAGGAGTGGCATGAACAGGCTGCTGCTGTTGAGGCATACCTGCTCTCCACCCAGGATCCAAAAGAGATCACCTATAAGGACGAGGACGGCCACACTGATGATATCGCCGGTGCATCCATACATGTCAACGATTTCTATGCTTTGGTTGAGGCAGCACTTGCTGCAGGACCAAAGAAATATTAATCGAACATTTCATGATTTTCTCCCCGGGATCTTCCCGGGGATCTTTTTTTCTCTAAACCTGTCCAATACTGCTATAATTGACGCTGGAGTGATTCATGGAGATTGACTATGTCTCGGTATTCATTTTTACCTTTGTGACCACATATACCCCGGGGCCAAACACGATCAGCAGCGCGATGATGGGAGTTCAGGTGGGGTATAGGCGTAGCATCCCGTATTTCTTGGGAATAGCAACCGGATTTTTCACCATCATGCTCCTTGGCGGCATCTTTGCTTCCCTGTTGGCACGTGTCCTACCCGAGGTAATGAAGGTGTTCTCTTATGTAGGGGCAGCGTATATCCTCTATCTTGCCTATCGTGTTCTGTATGCCGACTATGCACTCTCCCAGAACAGAGCAAAACTGCTAGGCTACAAGGATGGGCTATTATTACAGCTCTTCAACCCAAAGGTTCTGGTTCTTGCCCTTACAATCTATACAACTTTTCTAGGAACCATTGACCGGAGTGTATCAGCCTTGATGGTGAGTGCTCTTTTCCTTACAGCGATGAGTTTTTCTGCAATTTCACTATGGGCTTCCTTTGGTGCTGCGTTCTCGCATCTTCTTACCTCACAGAAGACCAGGAGATTGATTAATGGGTTGCTGGCGTTGTTACTCGTCTATAGTGCAATTACGTTGGTAGTTGCCTAAGCAAGGAATGAAAAAAACCCCCTGCCGCATAGGCCAAGGGGTCTGAATATAAGGTTATAAATGTACGGGTCTATTCATCATCCTGTGGGGGAAGTACCTGCTTCAGGAAGGCTAGGGTGCGCTCTTCCTTCGGGGCGCTGAACATCTCCTCAGGGGGAGCTTCCTCAAGGATGACTCCTTCATCCATGAAGATGACACGGTCTGCGACCTCCTTGGCGAACCACATCTCATGGGTTACCACCAACATCGTCATCCCCTTGTTTGCAAGGTCAGTCATGACCGACAGCACCTCACCAACCAGCTCTGGATCGAGTGCGCTGGTAGGTTCGTCAAAAAGCATGATCTCTGGTTCCATGGCAAGCGCACGGGCAATGGCGACACGTTGCTTCTGTCCACCACTAAGCATGGCTGGGTAGACATCCGCTTTGTCGCTCAGTCCAACCTGCTCGAGAATCTCGAGGCCTTTCTTCCTTGCTTTCTCCTTGGGCATTTTCTTGACATGTACCATTCCTTCCATCACATTGCCGATGACCGTCATGTGGGGGAAGAGGTTGAAGTGCTGGAAAACCATCCCAAGACCCTGACGGACCTTGTTCAGTTGTTTTTCCTGTTGCTTCACCCGCTTGCCATCTACGTAAATCTTCCCTTTCTGGGCTTTCTCCAGAAAGTTTACACAGCGCAGCAGCGTGCTTTTTCCACTTCCCGAGGCGCCAATGATTACCACCACTTCGCCCCGCTTAACTTCGAGGTTGATGTCCTTGAGAACTTCCAGGTCACCGAACCACTTCTTGAGATGTTCTATTTTCAGGATTGTTTCATCTGTCTTGTGTGTTTGTTTAGTCATGGTCACTCACCTTCAATCTTTGTTCGATGCGATGCATCACGAATGAGAGCAGGCTTGTCATGATCAGGTACCAGATGCCGACAATAAGGAACATCTCCATGTACATGAAGGAGGAAGAGCCCATCTGCCTTCCCTTGAGCATAAGCTCTGGAACGGCAATAGTAGATGCAAGGCTGCTGTCCTTCAATGCGATGATCAACTGGTTGCCCAATGGGGGAACAGCTCGCTTGAAGGCTTGTGGGAGCACAATACGTTGCATTGCCTTCCCCTGGGTCATGCCCAGGCTTCGAGCAGCTTCCATCTGCCCGTAATCGATGGACTGGATGGACCCACGGAAAATCTCAGCAATGTACGCACCATTATGGACACCAAGTGCGATGATCGCAGAGGGAATAGGATCGATGGTTACAATGCTAGTAAGTCCGTAGTAAATGATGAACAACTGCACCAGCAGAGGTGTTCCTCTGATGAGGAAGATGTAAGCTCTACTGATGGCACTTACCCATTGACGTTTGGAAAGGCGGCCGAGAGCGGCCACCAATCCAATAATAAGACCAAGTAGAATCCCGAAAAAGGTGATCTGTAGCGTATAGAGTGCTGCATCAGCGAATTGGAAAAAACGCTGGGGAATCACCGTTAGATCCCATGGTAATATACTCATTCTAGGATTCTCCCTTACTCTACGGTAATGTCTTCACCGTTGAACCACTTTTCACTAATCTGTTTCATGGTGCCATCGGCAAACATATCGTTGAGTGCAGCATTGACCTGCTCACGGAGCTCATCGTCATCCTCATGGAATCCAATGCCCATTACTTCACTGCGGAGTACTGATCCCACGAGTGTAAGCTTGTCCCCATCCTTCAGCTGGTTGATTGCATTCAGTCCAACAATCCTGTCGGTCAGGACACCGTCAACACGACCGTTGAGCAGTTCAATCAAGGTCTGGTTGTCATCTTCATAGAGCTTAACCTTGGTACCAAGATTCTTTGCGTCATTCTCAAAGGTGGTGCCAGTTACAAGCCCAAGGGTGTTGTCACTGGTAAGGTCTTCAACAGAATTGATACCTCCATCCTTCATGGCTATCAACTGTGGACCACTGTAATAGTAAGGGATGGAGAAGTCGATGACTGCCTCACGTTCTTCTGTGATTCCCATACTGCCCAGGATTCCGTCATAGCGTTTTGCTCTGAGACCTTCAACAATGCCGTCCCATGCAGTGGCTACGTATTCCAGTTCCATGTCCAGGCGGTTGGCGATTTCAGCAGCAACATCGACATCAAAGCCGATGATGTCCCCGTCTTCCGTCATATAGTTGAATGGAGGGTATCCACCGGAACCAGCGAAAGTGATGGTATTTGTAGTTTCCGTTTGACCTTGTGCGACCAAGGCAGGAAGCGAAATCAGTAACATCAATCCAATAATAAGCAACTTTCGATACAATTTGTTCGTATTTTTCAAAATAAACTCCTTTGAAAAAAATGATATAGAATTGTAACAATGAATACCTGTTTCATACAACTGTAAAAATGCTATTACTTTACCCTTAATGCTTTGTGAGTTAATACTGTTTATAACATGGTCAGCTATAAATAGTTTGCTAGGGGTACTTTAGTCTTGATTAAAGAGAAAAAGAATGCTATAAATTATAACATGGTTTCGAAATTATCGCATCCCAAAGTCATTGAAATTGTCAATAAGAAGAATCATGTCACCTATTTATACGAGGACCAGTACTACTGGGACCCTGATAAAAAACAGACACGGCATAAACGTCGATGTATCGGTAAACTTGATGGAGTAACAGGAGAGCCGATCTATAACCCTACCTATCAACAGGAACTGGAGAGTCAAGGAACGGAGACAGTTAAGGCGATTCCCTCTTTCCGACCCTATGCGTTTGAAAAGTTGCAGGAAGTCATTGAAAAGGAACTCAGCCTAAGAGAGTGGCTGCATCCACTCATGAGCCAGGAGAAGGCAGAGAAACTCCTGCATCTTGCTTGGTACTTGATCAGTTCAAACAATCCCATCTCCTATGCTACCCATTGGAAACAGGGAATTTATAGACATGTAGAGAGCTTGTCGGATATGCAGGGAATCCTCCGCTCACTGGATGCTGAGTTTCTCAGGATCTGGGGACAACGTTGTTTGGAGGAATTTGATGAGAGTTCTAGTGAAATCCTCTTTGACCTTTGCAGTACAGCCAGTTATCAGAATCATAACCCATTCCTGCAGTATGGTTATAACCGTGATATTGAGGCATTGGAACAAAATACCATCATCTTGCTTGCCCATGGTGATAACCACATTCCTTATTCGTTTCAGATTCTGGATGGGACCATGCTCAGCAGCAAGACCATCGCCAATGTGATGGATACGCTGGAAGTCGATACCGATACGGTATTGATGCTTAATCGCAGATATTTCTCAGTCCCCAGGATTCAGGAGTTGGTGGAGTTAGGCTATCGGTTCATTATCCGCATCCCAACGCGAAAGCGATGGTTGGAGCAATTCATTGAAAAACATCGTGATGAGATCCTACAAGGTACAATCCTCTATGATTGCAAGGGTAGGGAGCTGAGGAGTCTGAGTCTCCCTGCACCCTTCCTGGAAGAGGAGTCTCTTACTATTCATCTCTATTATGATGAGCAGTGGCGGGAGAACCAGCGGAGCAATCTCCTCTCCTTGTTGGGTAGATGCAAACGAGAGTTGGAGTTTGAGGTGCCTCTTGAGGAGCATGCCCGTCTCTATGAAACCTATTTCAAGGTGCGAAAACGACCCAATGGAAGTAACAGGGTGAGTCTGAGTCGAGATCCGCTGAGAACCTTTGAGGCCTCCCAGGCAGGTTTCTGGGCAGTGATCACAAACACAGGGCTCTCAGCAGAGCAGGCTCTTGCCAAGTATGAACAGCGTAATGACTTCGAGCATCGATTCAATAACCTCATGAACCAAGAGGACTGTAGATTGTTGCACATCCAGTCCCCCCAGTATTTTCCTGGCAGGGTGTTTCTCCAGCTCATCTCTGAAATCATTCGTCAAAAACTGATGGGGAAGCTAAAAGATAGCGATTACAGCCTGAGCCAAGCACTTTTTACGGTTATGGAAGTTCAGGAAGTAACATTCAGGGAGAATGATACTCCGTATAGGAGTGAGCTGAATGAACAAGCCAAGGAGATTCTCGGGAAGCTTGGTATTGAGGTGGAAGAAGCCTAGAGAGACCGCTAATCCTCCACATACTCAAACAGATCACCTGGTTGGCATGCCAGATGTCTGCAGATGGCTTCCATGGTTGCCAACCTGACAGCACTGATTTTTCCTGTCTTGAGGTTTGAAAGGTTTGCCATGGTGATACCAACCTTCTCTGATAACTCAGTTAGTGACATCTTTCGATCGGCCAGCACTCTATCGAGGCGTATGATGATGGGCATATTGTGTACCTATACCGTTTGTTCATATTCACTCTGCAGGTACAGAGCGTAGGAGAATACTTTTCCCAAGGCAAGGAGTGCCAAGGCATACAGTACCTCAGAGGTAATGGGGGTGAAGCTGAAGTGCAGTAATTGATGAGCATCAGGGCCCGCAAGTTGCAGGAAAAGATAGAGATGGAACTGCCTTAGGTAGGTTGCAAGCAACAACAGCAGCCCCATCGAACGAAAAGCTTGCGGCAGCAACTCGGTAAAACCATTCTTTTTAGAAAGGGAAACTACTGCTTTTCTTAGGAAGAAGAGAAAAAGAAGTGATAAGAAGAGGGTAATCACCACCACTAGAGAATAGATGCTATACATACCTGCGCTCTCAGCATGGACAGGAACTGCAAACTGAAGTCCATTCTGCATCAGAACCGGGAGGGTAACCTGGGAAACAGAGCTGGTTATGGGTGCAATAATGAGATAGGCAGCCAGAACAACAAGAGCGATACTGCCGAGGATAATGCTGGCAGTAAGCAGCACCAGAATAGGTTTTAGGAATGGATTTTTATAGTGAGTCATATTGTACTCCATGTAATAAGTATTGAATTACAGGAAAAATTTATCGTATAACGATAAATTTGTCAAGCATGTAATCTTATAAACGTAAGCGGAATCCATATGCCTGATGTTTTCATTTGATCTGTTTAGTGTTCTTATGTTTTGGTGATGAAATGTTTCCTGGGATACATCAGGAGTGAAAATCGTGACAGTGATTGCGGTACAGTGGTGTTGCCGTTAAGCGAAGTAGTACCAAATTCCATTTCGCCTCGAGAGAGTGAATTGTTGCTTCATAACGCCTTTTTCTCCTTTTGAGTACATTTATGTGTACAGCATTACGGGTGATACAGAAAAAAGGGCTAAAAAGAAAAACCCTCTTCTGTTTATTTCGTTAAACAGAAAAGGGTTATTAAGTGCGGTAGACTGGACTTGAACCAGCACAAGATTTCTCCCACTAGCACCTCAAGCTAGCGTGTCTACCAAATTCCACCACTACCGCATTCTTGAAGTATTGTTCGCTCTTGAAGTGAACGTGCCAACAATACAACAAGGGCGGGGAGCTCGTCAAGCCCTCTTTTGAAAATTGAGTGCAACATTTACGAGAGCAGGCTTTCAGCCTGGTCCAGAAGGGATGAGAAGGTGGAAAGAGCATCCTTTACAGGCTCTTCCTTCTGCATATCAACACCAGCTTTCCGTAGTGATTCAATGGGGTAGAGGCTGCCTCCACTACGCAGGAAGTCGAGGTACGACTGCCTCTCTTGCTCTGTCCCATTGAGCACTTTCTTGCTGAGGGCTATGGAAGCACTCAATCCTGTTGCATACTTGTAGACATAGAACGGGCTGTAGAAGTGAGGAATCCTCAGTCCCTCAAGATCGCTTTCTTCTGCAAAGGAGACCGCGTCCCCGAAATACAGCTCCAGCAGCTTGCGGTACTCGCTTCTCAGTAGCTCGAGGGTGATCGGTACGTCTTTCTCTGCTTCCCTGTGGATGATCATCTCATACTCGGCAAACATCGTCTGTCTGAAGAGTGTGGCTACGATATCATCAATCTGTTTTCCGATGATATAAGCTTTCATCCGATCATCAGTTGCATGGTCGATCATATACTTGGCCAGCAGTTGCTCATTGAAGGTAGAAGCAACTTCTGCCTCGAAGATAGTATAGTCATAGTGGAAATAGGGATTGTTCTTTGCACTGTAATAGCTATGCATTGAGTGTCCCCCTTCGTGGGCTACCGTAAAGACATCACGCAGCACGTCCTCCTTGTAGTTAAGGAGAATATAGGGCTTGCTGGTAAATGTACCGCTGCTGAATGCACCACTTCGTTTGCCTTTGTTCTCATAGCGGTCTACCCACCTGTCTTTTGTCAGCCCGTCTGTGATGGTCTGTACATACTCACTGCCAAGCGGTGCAAGTGCTTCCCCGATCATGGAAACCGCTTCCTCATAAGGGGTTTCTCTGGTTACTCCCTTTACCAGAGGAACATAGACATCCCAATGGGAAAGTTTCTCCAAACCAAGGAGCTTTGCCCTCATCCTGTAGTAGCGATGAAGGGTAGGCAGTGCATCGTGGACAGCCTTGATCAGGTTGTCATATACAGATACCGGTACATTATCCGGGAACAGTGCCATCTCCCTGCAACTCTCATATCCTCTTGCCTTGGCCCGGAAGATGTCCTGCTTTACCTGTCCCTCGTAGAGCCGTGCGATGGCATGTTTGCTCTTCTCATACACCCCGTAGAACTGCTTGTAGGCCCGTTCCCTCACTGCTCTATCCTCTTGCATGAGGAACGAGCTCAAGGAGCTCTGGGTGAGAGGTTTTCCGTCGATCTCTCCAAAGTCAAAATCAACATTGGTTAGGTCGCTGAACGTGGAACGTGGTGTGGAAGCAACTTCGCTTTGCAGAGCGAGAAGACGCTCCTCCCCCTCACTCAGCACATGGGCTTTGAACCGTCTTGCTTTCTCTATATAGACACGGTAGGGAGCAAAGTCCTCATCGTTCAGGTATCCATCTATAATCTCATCTGCAATTCCGAGCAGTTCAGGGTCAAAGAATGCCATTGCTGCAGAGAGCTGGCTCAGGAGACTGGCCGATAGGCTGTACCGTTTGACATTGGTGTTATCAGAGGCATCAGAGGCATATCCCAGGAAAGCCCAGTTATAAATACGTTCTAGAAGAATGCCTGTTTCTTCATACCACCTCATGGTAGCCAGGAATGAATCTTTTCCTTTCTCAAGGGATCCCTTCAAACCAGGCGCCTCAGCAATACGTTGCTTCATCGCTTCCGTTGCTGCTTCCCAATCTGCAGCATCTGCAAAGAGGCTGGTAAGGTCCCAGGTATTCTTCTCAAGTTGTTCTGCTCGTGTCTGTATACTCATGAAATTTCTCCTAACAAGGTAATCAAGTGACGGGTAGCTCTTCCACGGTGGCTGTAGCGGTCTTTTTCTTCCTCTGAAAGTTCTGCCATGGTTCTTCCTGCTTCCTTAACGATGAAAACGGGATCGTAACCAAACCCGCCCATCCCATAGCTCTCTTTGGCAATGAACCCATCTACAGCCTCACAGAAGGTGAACTCTCTTCTCCCTCCCATCACAAATGCCAAGGCACATACAAATTGTGCACTCCGCTCCTCTTTCTTTTCCAGGTGAGCAAGATTCTTCAGGAGGAACTCGTTCCTTTCTTCACTTTCCAGCATTCTTCCGAATGTCTCCAGGCCGTAACGGGCGGTTCTTACCCCCGGCCTGCCGTCAAGTGCGTCGACGCAGAGGCCTGAATCATCTGCCAGGATCTTGTACCCTTCGGGTGCCTGGGAGGCCAATGCCCTGGCCTTTCCTAGTGCATTCTCACTGAATGTTTCTGACTCTTCCTCAAAGTCAAAATCGATACCCAGCTCTTTTGGCAGTACGATGGTATGATCGGTGAGAATCCTGGAAAATTCCTCTTTCTTATGCTCATTGTTTGATGCCAACAAAATATTCATGGTCCTTAAGATACTCAATGTCAGATTGTTCGTCCATATACTGAGAGAGAACACGCTTCATATAGTGTACTGAACTGTCGATGGTTCCCTTGGGAATATGCAATAATTCTCCTACTTGATGGTGACTCAAGCGAAACTCCATCTTCCTTATCTGGTTCACTTTTGTCTTGTATACTCCTATGGTCCAGCATCGTAACGCTTCCAGTCGTTCAAGCGTCTTTGCATCAGTCTCTGTTTGAAGGCTATTCTCAATCTCAAGCAATCGTCTGAAGTGACGGTTGCTTGTAGAGGTGAACGCTTCTTTGCATCGTCGCTTCTCTTCAAGCATAAGGTTTGCTGTGTTGAGGTACCGACAGAGTAGATGTGAATCAACTTCAAGAATATCTGCGAGTTTCTCAAGCAAATGTTGGCTGGCAAGCCCTGGAGAGAGGGTAAGCACGATAAGGAATCGTTTCCTGTTCACGGGTGTCGAGATCTCTCTCTTAAGCTGCTGGAGGCGTTCATCAAGCACCTCTTGGCTAGCCTTGCGTTCATAGAGGAGACGATTGAATAATTCAGGGAGAGATTCCATCTGTGAGACCAGAAGGTCTTTGAATGTTGTATAGGATGCAGTCTCTGCGGTCATCTCCGGCTCACTCCAGAGTTGAGCATTGGTGAATGGCTCGATTTCGCAGATGAGTCTGTCCCTGATGGAATTAGCTTGTTTCTGGGAGATGAAATATTTGGTTCGTTTACGTACTACCTGGGAGAGGTATCCTATGTAGGATAACCTGCCAATCCTATATGAAGTAAGATAGTAATCAATGGTTTTATAACAGTACAAGAGAAAGTCACTGAGATCTTCTTCCTCAAGTAAATGCAGATAATAGGGGAGGGAGTAGAGAATTTGCTGTGTCTTGTTGTGCACTGTATGATAGAGCGTAGTATTGGACCGATCTTTCTGGTAACAAACCACTTGATCAGTCAATATCTTGCTCTCCTTGGCAGAGATGGGTAACCATTGCATGGGTGCCTCCTTGTGGGATGATGCACATACCCATGCAATGTGTATGCCAAGTTATGCTTTCAGCATTTTCTCAACAGCTTCCAGAAGCAGTTTCCTGGTTTCCTTTATCGGTTTGTTGACCGTGGCTCCAGCTGCCTTCTTGTGTCCACCACCTCCAAAGCTTTCTGCCAAGGCCCCCACATTGATGCTGCTCTGGTGTGAGGAACGGAATCCTACCTCGGTTCTTTCACCCTCCAGCTCCTTGAAGAAGAGTACTACCTCAACTCCCTGTACTGAGAGCAACATGGTGTAAAGAGAATCGCTTGGTTTGTCGGTGGTGATGAACTGCTTGCTGTCCTCAAGACAACTCGAGGAGATCATCACCTTTCCATCGAACAAGCTTTCACTGCGATCGATAAGCTTTCCCAGGTACTTGATATACCCGAAGCTCTTCCCACCTGTCATACGGTCATTCATCACATTGGGGGAAACCCCTAGGTCGACAAGCTCGGCCGCAAGGCGGAGCGTCTCTCCACGATATGCATTGATGAAGCGGAAGAACCCAGAGTCGGTGGCAAACCCAAAGAACAGGTGCTCGGCAATCTCCTGGGAGATCTCAACATCCAGTGCTTTGTAGAGCTGCATGATGATCAAGGTGGTGGATACCGAACGGGGAACAATATAGCGATACGTTCCAAACTGCTCACCACTACTGTGGTGGTCGAACACCACTGTGGTAAGTCCCTCGATCTCCTCTGCTAGGTGGCCGATACGCTCTGGTGAACTACAGTCCACCACCACGATCAGGGGATCCCTCTGTTTCAGTTCATCATCGATATGATTCAGGAAATCAGAGCGGAGATGGGATATCTCAGAGCGATCAAAGGGCCCAGCATTTGCCATATGGACGGTCTTCCCCATCTTCAGAAGCATGGAGTTCATCGCCATCTGGCTGCTCAGGCAGTCACCATCGGGACTGACATGCCCGATGACAACAAACTCTTCCCGATCTCTCAATAATGCAAGAATCTCTTCATCAATTGGGGGGTAGCTGAACATTTCACGCTCCACGGATAACCTCAGGTTGTTCTCCATTTATGACACATTCTCGACCGATGATTACCTGTTTGACTTGCTTGATCGAAGGAATGTCATACATGATTCCCATCATCACATTCTCTACAATGGAGCGCAGTCCACGGGCACCGGTTTTCTGCTCGAAGGCCTTCTCTGCAACAGCTTCGACAGCATCACTTTTGAATACAAACTCAATACCATCTAGGCGGAATGAAGCCTCATACTGGCGAATGATGGAGTTTTTTGGTTCAAGGATGATCCGCATCAAGTCGTTCTTGGTGAGATTGTCCAAAGCAACATGGATGGGAAGTCTTCCAATGAACTCAGGAATCAATCCAAATTTCACCAAGTCATCGGGAAGCAACTTGCTGTACAATGTATGCAAGTCCTTGTCCTGGGCATTGATGATACTTGCGCCAAATCCCATTGCATGGGAAGAAACACGTTTCTCAATCACCTTATCCAGTCCAACAAATGCTCCACCACAGATGAAGAGGATATTCCTTGTATTGATCTTCAACATCTCCTGGTTTGGATGTTTGCGTCCACCCTGGGGAGGGACAGAGGCATCAGTACCTTCGATGATCTTCAGCAGAGCCTGCTGGACACCTTCGCCACTGACATCACGGGTGATGGAAGGATTCTCTCCCTTCTTGGCAATCTTGTCGATCTCATCAATGAAGATGATTCCGAATTCAGCTGCCTTGATGTTGTCATTTGCATTCTGGATAAGCTTAAGCAGTATGTTCTCGACATCCTCACCAACATATCCTGCCTCGGTGAGCGTGGTGGCATCTGCAATAGCAAAGGGAACCTGAAGCTTCTTTGCAAGTGTGGAGGCTAGCAATGTCTTACCTGTACCGGTGGGTCCCACCATCAGGATATTTGACTTGTCCAGCTCGACGCCTTGCTCTGATATCTGTTTCTGGTATTTAACACGTTTGTAGTGGTTATACACTGCAACCGCGAGTACCCGTTTTGCATCTTCCTGGCCGATGACATACTCATCCATGTACTCCTTCAGTTCCTGAGGGGTAGGGATGTGTTCGGGAAGACCGACCACTTCCTCCTGGAAGCTTGGGTCTCCGGCAAGCATATCATTACAGACCTTGATGCACTCATCACAGATGGCAACACCCGGTCCGCTTATCAATCGCTTGACCTCATCTTGGCTTTTTCCGCAGAACGAGCAGACTTTTGCATTTCTTGCCATTATTAACTCCTTCTCATAACACTGTCGACGATGCCGTAGGAAACAGCATCATCACTACCGAGGAAGAAATCTCGTTCCACATCCTTGGCGATCTGCTCATAGGTCTTATGGGTATGTCTCGCTATGATGTCAATGGTAAGATTCTTAATACGACCAATCTCCTTGGCATGGATGGAGATATCGGATGATTGGCCTTCAACTCCGCCCCACGGTTGATGGATCATGACCCGTGCCGAGGGGAGTATGAACCGTTTGCCTTCCTGTCCAGCACAGAGCAACAATGCACCCATGCTTGCTGCCTGTCCCATACAGATGGTCTGGATGTCACTATGCAGGTACTGCATGGTGTCATATATAGCCAAACCAGCGGTTACGGAACCTCCGGGGCTGTTGATGTAAAGGCTGATGTCTTTTGTTGGGTCCTCAGACTCAAGGAACAACATCTGCGCCACAACCAGGTCGGCTGTTGCATCATTGATTTCCCCATCAAGGAAGATGATGCGGTCTTTAAGCAGGCGACTGAAAATATCATAGGCTCTTTCGCCTACACCTGACTGCTCTACGACCATTGGTATGTTTGATTGCATCCTTTCGGGATGGATATTCATGGTAAAAGCCCCCCTTGGTAGCTTGGATTGAAAAGGCGGAACCAGTGAGGAACCGCCTTTTCACACACTATGCACTCTTGAGCATCTACGGCTTATGCGCCGTAGGTTTCGCTTATAAACGTCTCGTAAGCGACTTCCTCGCCTTCCTCGAACGTGTTGTTCTCCTGCAAGAACGGTGCAATCTTCTGGAAGCGCAAGTCATCCTCGATCATGGTGCGGTAGTAATCCCGCTGAGCCTGATCGGTGACATCCTTCAGCTGCTCTTCCACAACCTTGTTCAACTCTTCTTCCTCAACAGTGAAGTTTTCTGCTTCCTTGACCTTTTCCATAATCAGCTGGATGCGCAGTGACTTTGCTGCAGCATCTCTCCAAGGAGCGGTGATATCTTCCTTGGTCTGGTTCTGGAACTTGAGGAATTGCAGGATCTGCTCTTCACTCAGGCCAATCTGCTGGATATAACGCTTCCAACTCTGCTCAACTTCCATATCGATCATGCTCTGGGGAACAGCAATGGTAGCCTTCTCAAGAAGAGCCTCACTCAATGCATTCAACTTTTCATTCTCAAGCTTTGCATCGAGGGCAGCCTGCAATTTCTCACGGGTAGCCTTCACCAGGTCATCGACGGTCTTGTACTCTTCCTTGACATCCTGTGCGAACTCATCATCGAGCTCAGGGATATCACGGAACTTCACACTCTGGACATTCACCTTCAGGGTGATGGTCTTTCCTGCATAGCCCTCAACAGTTGAATCCTCTGCATAGGTCTTGGAGAAAACCTTCTCTTCGCCACTCTTCATACCAACAACATCTTCATCAATCTGGTAAAAATTGGTGGTGCTTCCCAAGGTGAAAACGAACTCTTTGCGTTCAGTTCCTGGAACCTCGTTCTTCTCTTCGTCCAGTTCAACATAGTCAAGCGTGACAATGTCGCCCATTTCAGCAGCGCCATCCTTGTCAATGACCATTGCATTCTGTTCACGGAGCTTGTCGAGTTCAGCAGTAACTGCCTCTTCACTCAGTGCTACCTTGGGGTAGGTTACCTTCAGGCCCTTGTACTGAGGAGCCTCGAAAATGGGCATAATGTCGTAGTGTACGGTGAAGGTGATGTCCTTGTTGGGCTCGAAGGGGAGGAGATTCTCCTCATCCTGGAGCTCAGGGGTGCTGAAGGAGAGCGGCTTATACTTGTCTTCAATATCAGTCAAGGCTTCCTTCAATGCGTCTTCGATGGTATTGAATGTACTTTCCTCACGAATCGCCTTACCAAACTTACCTTCCAGAACGGATACAGGGACTTTGCCCTTTCTAAAACCCTTGATCTGGACATCAGCAGCATACTTTTTCAAAGCTGCCTGGTAGTCATTTTCGATGGTGTCAGCGGTCACAGTGACCGTCAGTGCGACGGAGGAGTTTTCCAATTCTTTGATACTCTTATCAGCGATCATCCTATGTTCATCCTTTTCGGTCCTCTCTTTTGGACCATGTATATCCTTAGGCAAAGCCCTTTGTTGCAATGTAATCCTGCTAAGTATACATAAACAGTTGATTTTCGACCACCCTGTCAGCAGGAATCTTGCAAAAACCTTTTACCCGAAACACATTGTATATAGCAACTTTTTTGGCTTTGGTCTAGGGGAATGAGTGTATTTATCCAATTGCCAGCATACCACCGGTCTGTTAGCATACGTATAAGGAGCTTGAAAATGACCATAATCTGTTATCCAGCTTGTTCTACATGCAAAAAAGCCATCACCTTCCTTGATGCCAGGAATAGTGAATATACCTACCGAGATATCAAGAAAGACCGGCCGAACAAAGAGGAACTGAGAGAGTTCCTTAAGCGAAGCAAGCTGCCCTTGAAACGCTTTTTCAATACCAGTGGACAGCTGTACCGCTCCCTGAATCTGAAAGACCGAATCCAAGGGATGGATGAAGAGGAGATGCTTGACCTCCTTTCCAGTGATGGGATGCTCGTAAAGCGACCTATTTTGGTTTCCGGTCAGTTTGTATTGGTTGGATTCAAGGAAAAGGAGTGGGAAGCCCACCTCAGCTGATTATTGCAATTCCCTGACCATGAGAAGCAGATCCTCATAGAACCCTTCACGGTAGCGAAAACCACGGGGTATCCTTCCCATCTCTCGAAACCCAAAGTGGTTGTAGAGATGTACAGCCCTTGTATTGCTGGCAGCAACCTCCAGTTCCATCTGCTCGTATCCTGCCAGACGGGCAGCATCGATCAAGGTTTTCATCAAGAGGGAGCCGATGCCGTTTCCTTGTTGGTTCGCTGCAACGGAAATCCCAATCTGGCAACGGTGTGCCATCTTGTATGCCAAGCCCAAAGGAGAGAAATCACAGAGAGCTACCAGCTGGTCATCGATAAAGCCACCCAGCATCAACCTGTTCTGGGATTTGACTGCATTTTCCAGGAATTTGGTCTCGTCCTCTGTGCTGATATTCCATTCATCGCCGTAACGGGCAAGATAGGGGCTGTCAGTGTACATGGCTTTCATGTACTGTACGGCCAAGGGGGCATCAGCGGGCTTGAGTGATCTGATAGTGAGCGTACGAGTATCGGAAAGTTGAAATATTTCGCTTTCTCTGTTCATGGACCAAGCATATCAGTGATAATTTCAGTATGGCAAGGTGGACAGTCAGTTTTCCTGGGAGTTATCCAACAGTTGTTTGATGCTTGTAACGGGTAGAGGTGTGTAGAACAGAAAGCCCTGGATGAAATCACACCCCTGCTCCTTGAGGAACTGGAGCTGTTCTTCTGTTTCCACTCCTTCAGCAAGTACCTTCAGACCAAGATTCTTTGCAAGCTGGATAATGCTTCTAATAATTGCCTGATCCTTGTGGAGATTGCTGCTGATTGCTCGGACAAACTCGATATCGATCTTGATAAGATCAATAGGGAAGGTCCGTAACCGGCTGAAGGATGAGTAACCGGTTCCAAAGTCATCTATTGCAATCGAAATGCCCAGTTCTTTCATCTTTCTTAGCTGTTCCATAATGAATGGCTCATCTTGGAAAGCAATACTCTCGGTGATTTCCACCTCAACATAATGAGGAGGTGTATGCGTTTCTTCAAGAATTGCAGCCATATTCTCTACCATGGAAGGGTCGCGGAGCTGGATAAGTGAAATATTGATACTGATGGAAAGCTCACGATCTGCCCACTCCTGGAATTGCTGGATTTGCAGGCAGGCAGTTCTCATGACCCATAGCCCGATGGGTCTGATCATTCCCGTCTGTTCTGCCATGGGGATGAATACTTCTGGATTAACAACTCCATAATCACTGTTGTTCCACCTCAGTAAGGCTTCAAAACCAATAATCTTGTTGGTCTCCAAAGAGATCTTCGGCTGGTACAGCACCTGCAATTCATCTCTATCCAATGCCCAATAGAGATTGTTCACCAAGGTATGATTCATCGTGGTACTGTCCTTAATGTCATCCGTACAGAACACGGCTTGGTTCTTTCCCCTTCCTTTTGCTTCATACATCGCAATATCTGCGTTCTTGATCAGGGTATCCGGGCTTTCTCCATCATTGGGATAGACGGCAATGCCGATACTTGCCGAGACATGGTATTCCTCATCATCTATTATCGCTGGTTTTTTCAGGGTTTCCATAATGGAGTCAGTCAGTGCATGGATGGGCTCATCAGTTTCCAAGTCCGGTATCTCTACCAAGAATTCATCTCCCCCAAACCTTGCCAAGGTTCCCTTTTTTCCGATTCGTTTGGTAAGCCGTTGGGCGATCTGTTGCAATACCAGATCACCCACCATGTGACCTGCAGTATCATTGATAGCCTTGAAGGAGTCAAAATCGATGAAAATGACACCAACTCTTTGACGTTGTTTGTCTGCCCGTTCCAAGGATTGCTGGAGCTTTTCAATGAAATATTCCCTGCTCGGCAATCCGGTGAGCGAGTCGTAGTAGGCAAGCTTATAGAGCTGTCTTTCCGAATCCTTGAGATCCTGCCTCTGTGATTGGATTTTTTCTATATACGTGGCCGATTGCTTTCTGAATGCTCTGATGATCAACAAAAGAATCAGTACTCCGATATAGGATATGATCCCGGGAATTGGGACATTGGAATCCATCCTGATCCAGAATACGAGAGAGCTGAGCAGATTGGTTGTGTTCATCAACATGGAGATGATGAACCCGGGTTTTGACTCCCTCAATACAAGGTAGATGGAGATGAACATCTGCACCTGGGTCAGGATGCCCCTGAAGGTGGATTCTGCAAGATGGAGCTGTCCTATGGTAATGGTTCCTGGTTCAAGACGGACTTGTATGAATGAGATAAATACATAGAACACCACGCTGATGATGATATGGATGTAGCTGGAACTGAATCGCAAGGGGTTTTCTTCTTTCTCTTGGCCCTTTCTGATCGTGTTGTAAATGATGGTTACAGGCAACAACATCAGAACCGGTGCCATCTGCGGGAGATTGCCAACCATACTGCTTAGGATGATGTCAGTGAAGGTGGCAGCAAACAAGAGGGTGAGTATGGTAAAGAAAATAAGCCTGGCTTGTTTCTTGATGTCTGTATCCTTGCTTTTCTTGCCCCATAATGCAAGGAGCACCAAGCCTAGGATGGTGTAGCCTCCATAATATACGTAGAATATGATATCCCAGATATTGTGCTCAGCTATATTGACCCAACCAAACTCAGTGTGCTTGAGCTGGTACGGTTCTGCGTTCAGCCCTAAAGGGATGGAGAAGGCAAGAATGGTCAGGAGAGCAGGGGTATACAACACGGCATAGAACCACCATGGCCGCCTGCCAACTCGCTTGCTGGAAATAAGGATGATGAAATGGAGAAAGATTGCATACACAGAACCCCAGCCTAGGGCTGATACCCTTCGCCAAAGTTCAACCGCCTCCCGAGTAGGGGCAAGATTGGCCAAGGCCAATCCTGAAGACCAGATGGAAATCGCGGTAACCAGGGCAAAAAAGATTCGGTTGGAGATGGTTGTATGGTAAGCGTAATCTCGTCGGTCCTATGAAATGGTAACCACCTTCTGCACAATGATGGGCAGGAGGAAGCGATGAACGACAGACGCAACCAATACTGCAAGATCAATGTTTCCGGGAGGAACCCTTCCCCAAAGGAAGCACAGGACTATGTATACAACGTCCAGGGATATCCCAGGGAGAAGACCGAGGAAGGGTTCTTCGAGGTGAAGAGCTCCTCGTATTCCGAGCGCCCAGCACCGACCTTCACCCAGGAACCACTGGGCCCGGCCAAGAAGGGCGGGATCACGATCACCTTTGCCAACAAGGTATCGGTGACCATGCATGCCGGGTTCTCGGGCAGGGACCTATGGACCTGCCTCTCCATCCTGGAGGCCAGCCATGTTGTTTGACACCAAAGGCTACAGGCTGTACCTGAGGCCTGGTCATGTCGATTTCCGTAAGGGGTCCCATGCATTAGCCCTGCTGGTGGAGCAGGAAATGGAGCTCTCCCCCTTCGACAAGTGCATGTTCCTCTTCTGCTCAAGACACCGTGACAAGATCAAGATCCTGCTGTGGGAGGACAATGGTTTCTGGCTGTTGCAGAAGAACCTCCAGAAGGGCAGGTTCCCCTGGCCCATGAGCATGGAGAGGGCAAGGGCCATCTCCAATGACCAGCTCATCATGCTGCTCTCGGGCATCGACTGCTGGAACCTTTTGCCGGTGCTCAGGTACGAGTCCATGGGGTGATAAATATCACCTAAATTCTTTCAATGCATTGCATTAAATACTCTTTTCTGATATAATTCCCATATAATTAAACGGTATGGGAGACATACAGATGAGCGAGCGTGAACAGGAACTTGAGAGACGGGTGCAGATGCTGGAGAACCAGCTATCAGAGACGCAGGACCAGCTCTCCCATGTCCGTATGCAACTGGCCGAAGGCCAGGATGCCTACTCACAGCTCAGGAGCCAGCACGACCAGTTGCTCGAGCGCATCGCCCTGCTCACCGCCCGCAAGTTCTGCCCCTCATCCGAGACTTCCGGCCAGCTCAATCTTTTCGACGAGGCCGAGGTGGGGGTTCCCACAGCAGAGGAGATCGAGGAAGAGAGACAGCAGGAGAAAGCGGATACCGGCAACAAGAAAAAGCGCAGGCACACCATTCTCAGCGTCCCTGCAAACACCCCAACCATTGTCCGCTTCCATGCACTCTCCGATGAAAACAAGGATTGCAGGCGCTGTGGCACCACCCTCGAGGTGACCGGCACCAAGACCATCAACCGGCTGGTGAGGATCCCCGCCACCATGGTGGTGGTCCAGGATGTGTATGAGCAGGCTGCCTGCCCCAGTTGCGAGGCTGACACCGGAAGCGGCGAGACCAACCTGGTCACCGAGCCCTCCACTGCATTGCTCCCATCCTCGATGGCGGACAGCTCGCTGGTAGCCTCGGTGGTGAGCCGCAAGTTCTGCGACCACCTTCCCCTCTACCGGCAATCGGAAATGTTCACTCGCGAGGGTTTGCCGCTTTCGAGGCAGACACTCTCCTCCTGGGTGGTCGAGGCCGGAAAGGCATTGGAGCCGTTGGGAAGGAGCCTGGGCAAAGCAGTGCTTTCCAGCCCGATGGTGGGGATGGATGAGACCAGGGTTCAGGTGCTTCATGAACCGGGGCGGAAGGCAACCGACAAGTCCTGCATGGTGGTGCAGGTCGGGACTTCCAAGACACGCAAGGCAATCCTGTTCACCTATCGCACGGGCAACAGCGGCAAGGAACTTTCCCCCTTGATCGAAGGCTACCGGGGCATCCTGCAAACGGATGGCCTGCAGCAATACATTCCCATAGGAAAGGGCACCGGGATCACCCATCTGTTGTGTTGGGCCCATGCCCGCCGTCGCTTCGCAGAGATTGTGAAGGCGAACCCCAAGGCGCAAAAGGCGAAAAAAGCCGTCACCCTGATAGGGAACCTTTACCATGCCGACAACCAGGTCAGGGAGCGATGGCTTGCAGGCGAGCTGGATGATGAAGCGTTCGTCGAGCAGCGCGCCACAGCAGCCAGGGAACCCCTGGCCGAACTGAGGGAGTTCCTTGACAGGAATGCAGGCATCCCGCCGAAAACCGAGCTCGGCAAGGCCTTTGAATATACCACCAGCCATTGGGATGGACTGGTCCGTTATTGCAACCATGCGCTTGCCCGTCTCGACAACAACGAGGTCGAGGCAAAGATCAGGCCATTCTCGATTGGAAGGAGCAACTGGCTGTTTGCCAACACCGTGAATGGTGCAAAGGCTTCCGCTCTGCTGTTCAGCCTGGTGGAAAGTGCAAAGGCAAACAACATCAATCCTGAGGATTATCTGTACCTGGTGATGGAAAAGGCCCCGGGATGCACTTCTGAAGAAGACTGGGAAGGCTTGCTTCCCTGGAACATCCCCATGGAAGAGGCAAGGCCTCTCAGGGAGTTCCTGCTCAGCGCCAAGCCTGACCCAAACAGGACTGAACCCTACATGCTGAGAGGAAAGTCCATCTAGTCCAAGTTGATCATCCAATTATTACCGTCGCCTCCTGTTTACTGTAAGCGTAATCTCGTCGGTCCTATGAAATGGTAACCACCTTCTGCACAATGATGGGCAGGAGGAAGCGATGAACGACAGACGCAACCAATACTGCAAGATCAATGTTTCCGGGAGGAACCCTTCCCCAAAGGAAGCACAGGACTATGTATACAACGTCCAGGGATATCCCAGGGAGAAGACCGAGGAAGGGTTCTTCGAGGTGAAGAGCTCCTCGTATTCCGAGCGCCCAGCACCGACCTTCACCCAGGAACCACTGGGCCCGGCCAAGAAGGGCGGGATCACGATCACCTTTGCCAACAAGGTATCGGTGACCATGCATGCCGGGTTCTCGGGCAGGGACCTATGGACCTGCCTCTCCATCCTGGAGGCCAGCCATGTTGTTTGACACCAAAGGCTACAGGCTGTACCTGAGGCCTGGTCATGTCGATTTCCGTAAGGGGTCCCATGCATTAGCCCTGCTGGTGGAGCAGGAAATGGAGCTCTCCCCCTTCGACAAGTGCATGTTCCTCTTCTGCTCAAGACACCGTGACAAGATCAAGATCCTGCTGTGGGAGGACAATGGTTTCTGGCTGTTGCAGAAGAACCTCCAGAAGGGCAGGTTCCCCTGGCCCAGGAGCATGGAGAGGGCAAGGGCCATCTCCAATGACCAGCTCATCATGCTGCTCTCGGGCATCGACTGCTGGAACCTTTTGCCGGTGCTCAGGTACGAGTCCATGGGGTGATAAATATCACCTAAATTCTTTCAATGCATTGCATTAAATACTCTTTTCTGATATAATTCCCATATAATTAAACGGTATGGGAGACATACAGATGAGCGAGCGTGAACAGGAACTTGAGAGACGGGTGCAGATGCTGGAGAACCAGCTATCAGAGACGCAGGACCAGCTCTCCCATGTCCGTATGCAACTGGCCGAAGGCCAGGATGCCTACTCACAGCTCAGGAGCCAGCACGACCAGTTGCTCGAGCGCATCGCCCTGCTCACCGCCCGCAAGTTCTGCCCCTCATCCGAGACTTCCGGCCAGCTCAATCTTTTCGACGAGGCCGAGGTGGGGGTTCCCACAGCAGAGGAGATCGAGGAAGAGAGACAGCAGGAGAAAGCGGATACCGGCAACAAGAAAAAGCGCAGGCACACCATTCTCAGCGTCCCTGCAAACACCCCAACCATTGTCCGCTTCCATGCACTCTCCGATGAAAACAAGGATTGCAGGCGCTGTGGCACCACCCTCGAGGTGACCGGCACCAAGACCATCAACCGGCTGGTGAGGATCCCCGCCACCATGGTGGTGGTCCAGGATGTGTATGAGCAGGCTGCCTGCCCCAGTTGCGAGGCTGACACCGGAAGCGGCGAGACCAACCTGGTCACCGAGCCCTCCACTGCATTGCTCCCATCCTCGATGGCGGACAGCTCGCTGGTAGCCTCGGTGGTGAGCCGCAAGTTCTGCGACCACCTTCCCCTCTACCGGCAATCGGAAATGTTCACTCGCGAGGGTTTGCCGCTTTCGAGGCAGACACTCTCCTCCTGGGTGGTCGAGGCCGGAAAGGCATTGGAGCCGTTGGGAAGGAGCCTGGGCAAAGCAGTGCTTTCCAGCCCGATGGTGGGGATGGATGAGACCAGGGTTCAGGTGCTTCATGAACCGGGGCGGAAGGCAACCGACAAGTCCTGCATGGTGGTGCAGGTCGGGACTTCCAAGACACGCAAGGCAATCCTGTTCACCTATCGCACGGGCAACAGCGGCAAGGAACTTTCCCCCTTGATCGAAGGCTACCGGGGCATCCTGCAAACGGATGGCCTGCAGCAATACATTCCCATAGGAAAGGGCACCGGGATCACCCATCTGTTGTGTTGGGCCCATGCCCGCCGTCGCTTCGCAGAGATTGTGAAGGCGAACCCCAAGGCGCAAAAGGCGAAAAAAGCCGTCACCCTGATAGGGAACCTTTACCATGCCGACAACCAGGTCAGGGAGCGATGGCTTGCAGGCGAGCTGGATGATGAAGCGTTCGTCGAGCAGCGCGCCACAGCAGCCAGGGAACCCCTGGCCGAACTGAGGGAGTTCCTTGACAGGAATGCAGGCATCCCGCCGAAAACCGAGCTCGGCAAGGCCTTTGAATATACCACCAGCCATTGGGATGGACTGGTCCGTTATTGCAACCATGCGCTTGCCCGTCTCGACAACAACGAGGTCGAGGCAAAGATCAGGCCATTCTCGATTGGAAGGAGCAACTGGCTGTTTGCCAACACCGTGAATGGTGCAAAGGCTTCCGCTCTGCTGTTCAGCCTGGTGGAAAGTGCAAAGGCAAACAACATCAATCCTGAGGATTATCTGTACCTGGTGATGGAAAAGGCCCCGGGATGCACTTCTGAAGAAGACTGGGAAGGCTTGCTTCCCTGGAACATCCCCATGGAAGAGGCAAGGCCTCTCAGGGAGTTCCTGCTCAGCGCCAAGCCTGACCCAAACAGGACTGAACCCTACATGCTGAGAGGAAAGTCCATCTAGTCCAAGTTGATCATCCAATTATTACCGTCGCCTCCTGTTTACTTATATGATAAGGCAGCAGGGGGTCAGTTCATATTGGCAACGAGACGACGCTTACTGTTTACTTATATGATAAGGCAGCAGGGGGTCAGTTCATATTGGCAACGAGACGACGCTTACGGAGCACAAGTATCCCACTTGCCAGTGCCAATATGGACACGGAGATGAACAACATTGAGAAAACGATGGTACTAAGCACTTGAACGTTACCTTGCCTCTTTGAACCTAGAGTATACCTTCTTTTTGGAAAAGAGAAAGCGTTTCAATTGAATTATATATTTGCTATATCTTTTATGCATAATACAATACAAATTGGTCTACCATTCATTATACATCCCCTAAGGGCAAAAAAAGCAGCCAGAAAATTTCTGACTGCTTTAAGAGCGAAAGACGGGACTTGAACCCGCGACATCCACCTTGGCAAGGTGGAGCTCTACCACTGAGCTACTTTCGCAAAAACCGTTCTGTCAGACAGTCCAACTTTGGATTGTCCTTTGCGAGAGAGGGGACTTGAACCCCTACACCGTAAGGTACCAGATCCTAAGTCTGGCGTGTCTGCCAATTTCACCACTCTCGCGGTGCATGTCTTGCCCCTTAGCGAGGTTCGCCATGTATTGAGCCGCAAAGGGATCGAACCTTTGACCCGCAGATTAAGAGTCTGCTGCTCTACCAGCTGAGCTAGCGGCCCATGACAATAAAATTTCAAAAACCAAACCTTTGCGCTCGGAAGGATTCGAACCTTCGACCTACGGATTCGAAGTCCGGCGCTCTATCCAGCTGAGCTACGAGCGCGCTAACGACCCGGTTAGGGTGGAAGACGGGGCTCGAACCCGCAACAGCCAGATCCACAATCTGGTGCTCTACCATTGAACTACTTCCACCATGGTAGCTGAAGCAGTGGTTTACATCACCAGTGCGTTTCAACGTTGCATACTATGACCTAAACGCTTTTCTTTGTCAACAACCCTCTGCCAAATTTTCTAAAAAAATGAGGTTCCTGGAGCAAGTGCTTCTTAGGTAATCAGTTGCTTCCATGCACATTCTCTTGTACGTCTTTCCACTGCTTTGCATCACTTCTCTGGGATTCATTGGTGATTGCTCCCTCTCGGTAGGCATGTATGATTGCAAGATGGTGTTTCCATTCAAGCGGACGGTTTGCCAACTGTTCAATTAATGCTGCTCTCAGTACATCTTCATCAGCCTTTATTCCCAAGGTTTTCCATGCCGGAAGATAGGATGAGGTGAGATACCGTTCAATGTCCTGTTTCTCCATCATCCTATGCTCAAATAAGTTGAGGGAGCGAATATCAACATCAAGACCTTGATTGCTGAAGAGATTTTCCAAGTCACTCTCATCCCAGTTGGTAAGTGGGTTTTCTGGGTCTCCGTAGAGATGGGTCTCAGCCTTCTCAAGCAATAACCGCTCCTCCCCCTTGATGAAGTGAGAGAGTCTTGAGCCTGAAACAGGTACGCTTTCAGCAAAGTGCAGTGAACCATTCTTAGCCAAACGGGAAACAAGACTGTCAAGCAGTGGTTCTGATAGCTTTGCCCTGCTGAGCAGGTTTCTTCCCAAGATCACCTCAAACTGTAATCCATGTTCAAGGTGGGAAAGCAGTGTTTCCAGTGGTTCTGCATATACATGGGGACGCTCCACTGAGGAGAGTGACCCAGCGTAGTGGTTGATGTGGTCAGCCTGGTCCTTGTTTCGTACCTGGGCCACCACCAATCCTTCAGGTGTTGATCGATACGCCTCCCAAAGCAACATTCCATGTCCAGCATTGCACACCAACACCCGGTCACTCCGTCTGAGCTTTACACCACGGAAAAGACGCTCACGAATCTCCTTGAGCAATGTGCCCCTTTCGCTGATGGTGCGGTTAACCCATCTCTGTCTGCTCTTGTCCCCCGGTGAGTAGGAGAGGTTCTCGACAAAGGCATCGCTTTGGGCACTCTCGAGCTGTTCTTCCCTATGTCTCTGCACCTTCTCCTTGATGCTCTTTTCATAGCCTTGGTCACTTGGTTCGTAATAGACCTTTCCTTGCAGGGAGGAGGGGAGGTATTGCTGGGCAACCCAGTGATCCTGATAAGCATGGGGGTAGAGATATCCTTCCCCATGTCCGAAGCCTTTTGCATCTCGATTCCCGTCACGAAGATGGTTCGGTACCTCATCCTGGGCTTGTTGCTCAACCCCCTTGAGTGCATCAAAAAATGCCAGGGTAGAGTTGCTCTTATCTGTTGTAGCAAGGTATAGGGCGGCATGGGTCAAGTGGAAGCGGCCTTCGGGTAATCCTATACGCTCAAAGGCCTGAGCGTCAGCTTGAACCACAACAATTGCCGATGGATCGGCCAATCCAACATCCTCGCAGGCACTGATAAGCATTCTTCTGAAAATGAACTTCGGGTCTTCCCCGGCACTTACCATCCTGGCAAGCCAATAGAGTGTGGCATCGGGGTCGCTGCCCCGAATACTCTTGATAAATGCACTGATGACATCGAAGTGGTAATCACCTTCCTTGTCATACAGCACTGCCTTCTTCTGTATCGATTGTTCTGCAGAATCCTTGGAAATGTAGATCTCTGTCCCTGAGGGCGGGGGAAAAATATCAATTGATGTCTCAACAGCAAGTTGCAAGGCATTGAGCAGGCTCCTTGCATCTCCGTTTGCAATCTCGACCAAGTGCTCCAACGCCCCTTCCTCAAACTGCACCGGATACTCCCCATATCCGCGCTCCTTATCCCCCAGTGCTTGCGCTGCGATGGCAAAAAGATCCTCATTGGTAAGACTCTTCAACTGGAATATGCGTGACCTGCTTACCAAAGCAGCATTTACCTCGAAATAGGGGTTCTCGGTAGTGGCTCCAATAAGGATAACCGTCCCATTCTCCACCCAGGGCAGTAATGCATCCTGCTGGCTCTTGTTCCAACGATGTACCTCATCGACAAAGAGAATCGTACCCTGGCTGTACAACTCCAAGCGTTGGCGGGCTTCCTCGATCTCATAGCGAAGCTCCTTGACGCCGCTGAGTACTGCGTTGAGTGTAGAGAAGTGTCGTTTTGTGGTATTTGCAATGACTCTTGCAAGGGTGGTTTTCCCCGTTCCGGGCGGACCATAGAAGATGACAGAGGAGAGCTGGTCTGCCTGTATTGCACGCCTGAGTAGTCGACCCTTGCCGATGATGGCATCCTGGCCGATGTACTCATCCAGGTTGCGCGGCCTCATCCGATAGGCCAGTGGTTGGTTTTTCCGCTCTTCAGCTTCGCTTGCTGCAGCAAATAGGTTCATAGCTATGCATCCTGCCAAAATAGTTCCAGGAAGGAACCGCTTCCTCTGGGAACCGGGGTGGTTCTCAGGATCTCCTCCTGCCTTCCAAGTTCTTTAAAATAGGTCTCCAGGAATTGTGTTGAGAGGTGGTCGAATGGATTACCTTTGACCTCGACGAGCACTTCTTCTCCCCAAAGGCTGGTTCCTTTCTGCCAAATACTATAACGATCGAGGATTACGTTCCATGTTTCATTGCTTGAAGCCAAGGCATCCTTGAGTCTTTCCAAGACTTCTTCCCTGATAACATCTCCCCTCTGCTTGGTCAACTCTCTTGTAGCGCTTTGGTTCCCTTGCACCAAAGCTGCCTCTGGGTTTTCCCAAACTACATCGTTGCTGCTGTCTTCCACCAGGAGGGTGGTCTGTACCAGTACGCTACGAAATGCCTGTTGAACCTGGGTCTGCCAACGGTCCAGATGATCGAGAAAGAGTGGTATTCCTTCCATCTCCACAAAATGAGCGGCATTCTGGGGAAGAAGATCTTGCAACCCCATCTCAGTGAAAAGATTGGCATCCACTGCTTGGCTTGCCAGTTTGGTTACTTCCCTTAGGGCATTTTCAGCCTCAACGGCACTGACACGTTCATCACGACTCGTGGAAGTGCAGCCCATAAGCAGAACAATGATGATAAAAATGAGGGGTAAAAGAGGCTTGTTTGTCATAGACTTTACTATACCATCAGGAATTGGACTTGCATAGCGGGCTGAGCTCAAGCAAATACTTGACCTTTTCTTCAGGATTGATGAAATTATGCTAAGATAGCTTAGGAGGCTTACAACAATGGCAGAACAAAAGAGTTCAATACTTCAGAATGTACAAGTCCGTGAACGGACAATATTAAAAAACGTATACCTTTGGATGACTGCAGGGCTTGGATTGACGGCCTTGATTTCCTATTTCGTGGCAAGTAATCCAGCACTTCTCCAGGCACTTGTCGGGAACATGATGGGTTTTCTCCTGCTCGTAATTGGACAGTTTGCATTGGTGTTCTACCTCACGGCACGCCTTGATAGGATGAGCCAGGCAAGTGCAATCGGTGCATTCCTTGCGTATTCTGCACTCAACGGCATTATGCTGAGTACCATTTTCATCGTGTATACCGGAGCCGTCATATACAAGAGCTTCCTTACCGCAGCGCTTATGTTCGCAGGGATGAGCCTTTATGCCATGACAACAAAGCGTGATCTCAACAGGATTGGCTCGTACCTGGTAATGGGTATGTGGGGTTTGATCGGGACAATGGTGCTTAATATGTTCCTTGGTTCGAGTGACCTTGATTACTTGATCAGCTTTGCCGGTGTTGCCATCTTTCTTGGTCTCACTGCATGGGATACCCAGAAAATTGTACGTTGGAACCAGAGCTATGGAACAGATATCGATGAGGAAACCTTCACCAAATTGAGCATAATCGGAGCACTTTCTCTCTATCTCGATTTCCTCAATCTTTTCCTTTTCCTCTTGCGAATCTTCGGTCGTTCAGACCGCTAGCAGCAATAAGCTGGCTGGAGCAGAGACCAGTGTACCTATGAACGGTATGCTACCAGGTTTCGCTTGGCCAGCGCCTTTTTCAGTGACTCATAGGAGCGATCTTGCATCTCTAATGAACAGGTTCTTCTCCCTACCTGTTCAAGGCTATGTGCATCGGAGCCGGTAAGAACCACCAAGCCGTGAGTATTTGCATGCACAGGGGGGTGCATCGCCTCCAATGCGCTGTATGGTAGGTCCGGAAGAAAGCCCAGATTGGCCAGGGCACTGTTTGCAAACCGGTCAATATGTGCTGGGATGACCAATGCGTCCCGGCTTAGGGCCTCCTCCACTACATCGGAGAATGAGAGCGATGTGGCAGCTGCGAGCATCGCATCCACTTCCTCCTGTACCTCGCCTTCAAGATTCACCACCAGCTGATTACCGAACAATCTCCTGTCATTCTTGATTGGTGGCAGGAGAAACTCAACAAATGTTCCAAATTCAAGAGCATCCTCCAACCTTGGGAAAATGGTAAGTACATGTACCTCTTCGCTGGTAGTCACTTCCATGCCAAAGAGGGGGAGAATGCAGCAAAGCTCACACGCCTCAGCGAAAGCTGGAAGATTCCTTGCACTGTTGTGGTCAGTCAGGGCAAGGATCTCGATACCCTGTTCCATGGCCTCCACGGCAAGGAGGGAAGGAGTAAGATCGTCATCCCCGCAAGGGGATAGGCAGCTGTGGTTGTGTAGATCAATCGGTACCAGCATCAAGTCTCCCCAAAGCCTTTGCAATCTTGCAGCTGGCTTCGAACTGGGTATCCTTGGTGGTAAAGATGGAGATATCCTCTTCCTTCGCTGCTTCCAGCATATCGGAAGGAACACTGCGGTTGTTGCAGATGACCAGCGCGCGAATACCTGCCAGGGACGCGACAGCTACTGTATTCTTGTGGGCCTGAATGGTGACAAGAACACTCTCAGAGGGAGCATTCCCCATAACATCACTGAGTAGATCACCGCAATAGGCATCAGTAATTTCCCAGTTCTCCAATTCACTATGTTCTGCTTTGAAGCCTTCCAAGGCTGCAAGGTCTTGTACATGCATCTATGTTTCCTCCTGATTTGGGTGCAATGTAATAACGCAGACAACTGTTGTACCATTGAGTGTGCTCTCTATGGCAAAGTCGTCCGCCACTGATTTGACATTGGGCAACCCCATTCCGGCACCAAAGCCTAGGGAGCGTATCCATTCACTGGCGGTACTCCATCCCGCCGTCATGGCCGATTCCACGTCGCTGATACCCGGCCCACTGTCACGGGCGGTGATCTGGATGGTTTGTGGGGAGTACTCTGCGATCAACTCACCACCATCGGAGTGTACCACAAGATTCATCTCAAGCTCATAGCTTGCAATCGCAGCTCGACGGATGACATGAGGGGCAATGCCAGCACTCTTGAGTCGTTTCTTTATCTCGGTACTGGCGTACCCTGCATTTTCAAAGTCATGCTTGAGAATCGAGTAGGTGTGGATTTCCCCGCTCATCTCCTCGCTGAGACTGGTGGTGCGGGTTCTCTTCTCAAGGTCCTCAATCTCCCTGTTGATCTCCACCAACAAGGTACTGGTGATATCCCGGCTGGTGATCATCCCTACCAGTTCCTTATGTTTGTTCAAAACCGGAAATCGATGATAACTGAAACGATCGAAGTAGCTGATTGCAAAAGAGATGGGCATATCATCCTCAAGGACAATGAGATTACGTGTCATATGGTCCTGGGCTTTCTCATCGATATACCCCTTGTCGAGTGCCTGGATGATGTCATCCATACTTACAATACCGATAAGTCGCTTGCCAAGTACGATCGGTAGGCCTGTGACCTGCCTCTCTCTCATGATGTACTGGATCTCCCTCAGTGGTGTATCCTTTGTAGCGGTAACCAAGTCATTCGTCATGACATCCTTGATTTTCAGTTTGTAGATCAGCTCCAGGATAACGTTTGGTGAATTATAGGTATTGATGGGTATCTCTTGCATAGGCAGAGTATACAACAGCTTTCTTCCAGTGCAAAGTAACTCGTTTTCTCTCTTTTCAGTTTTTCAGGTGTCGAACCTCTGGAATTTTGCTATATTGAAGAGGTATGAATGATACTATGCGATTGGAACTTGTCTATGAGGACCACAATATTCTGGTGGTGAATAAACAGGCAAACCTGCCCACCGTACCGTTGAAGACAGATCCGAAGGACAAGCCTACATTGCTTGGCCTGGTATCCTTGTCTTTTCCAGAGGTGTTGGATGTCGGGGGAATCAATACGTGGGAGGGAGGTGTTTTGCACCGCTTGGATACCGCAACCAGTGGACTGGTTGTCATTGCACGCACAAAAGAAGCCTATGCTTCCCTGCAGGCAATCCAGAAAGCAGATCTCTTCTTCAAGGAATATCATGCACTTTCCCATACATATCAGGACATCACACGTTCCGGTTTTCCCCCCTATCCCTATGAAGATCCCTTTATGTATAAAGGCCGGGAAATCTCCATCGGAAGCCTCTTCAGGCGGTATGGAGAAAATCGAAAGGAAGTTCGTCCTGTACTCGCTGATAGCCCCCGTCATCTACTCGACAAGACAACCGGTACATGGTATCTCACCAAGGTATGGTACAGTGGGACTGAGGGCGATTCCCAGAAGTTTACGTGTCGACTAAGCTCGGGGTTCCGTCACCAGGTTCGGGCCCATCTGGCTTGGAGTGGGTGGCCAATCGATGGCGATATGGTATACAAAGGGGCAGAGGCAGAGCATTTGGCTCTCAAGGCTGTGGCTGTGGAATTTCCCCACCCGGTAACAGCCCAACCAATGGAAATACGAATCTAATAGTATAAGGAGTCATGGAATGGCAGATCCTAGAGAAGAGAAGCTGGCGAAGCTTCTGGTGGAGTATTCAGTAAAACTACAGAAGGGAGAATCCTGCTTGATCAATGCAGTCGATATACCCACGAGCATGACTGAGGCTCTGATAAAGGCAGTCTATGATGCAGGTGGATATCCTGTAGTCAATATCTGGAACCAGAGAATTGAACGTGCGATGGTGGAAAACGCGAGCAAAGAGTCCTTGGAGGCCTGGGCTGAGGTAGATACCTATCGGATGAAGCAGATGGATGCGTTCATCGGCATCAGGGGTATTGCCAATGTCCGAGAGCTTGCAACCATACCTGCCCAGTCCAATCTGGCAAGTACGTACTACAATATCCCTGTTCATATGAAGACCCGTCTTCCCTACACAAAATGGGTGGTCCTCCGCTATCCGACCGAAATCATGGCAATGCAGGGCGGCATGGGAACAAGGGAGTTCGAGGATTTCTTCTACAAGGTGTGTACTGAAGTCGATTATGAGGCAATGGCAAAAGCGATGGCGGAAGCAAAAACCTTCTTGGATACCGTTGACCAGGTGCATATCAAAGCACCAGGAACCGACTTGCAGTTCTCTGTGAAGGGAATGGGGTGGATCCCCTGTGCAGGGGAGATGAATATCCCGGACGGGGAGATCTACTCTTGCCCAATCAAGGATTCAGTGAATGGAACCATTGCCTACAACACTGCAAGCACCTATCACGGGCATCAGTTTAAGGATGTGCGATTCACCTTCAAGGATGGAAAGATTGTTGAGGCACACAGTGATGATGATGCCCTGATCAATGAAATCCTTGACATCGATGAAGGGGCTCGCTACATCGGGGAGTTTGCACTTGGATGTAATCCAGGCATCATGAACCCCATGGATAATATCCTCTTTGACGAGAAAATCTATGGATCAATCCACTTCACCCCGGGTAATGCCTATGAAGATTGCGATAATGGAAACAAGTCAGCAGTCCACTGGGATTTGGTACAGATCCAGAGAGGTGAGTATGGTGGGGGAGAGATGTACTTCGATGGTGAGCTGGTCAGAAAGGACGGTGTTTTTGTCCACCCGAAACTAACCTGCCTGAATCTTTCCCTCTAGAAGTGCTTGACAACCTCAGCGATAATTCGCTATAAAGGGTCAAACGTCAAGGGCGATGTGGAGTAATCCGCATCGCCCTTTCTTCGTTCTGCTGTCCGTTGGGCAGGCGTACAAGGGTGTACGGTGGATTTCCATCGTGCACCCTTTCGGTATTTTTAGGGGGTAGCGTATGTTCGTATCAGTAGACACCTTGTGGGTGTTGTTGGGCTCTGTATTGGTGTTTTTCATGCAGGCTGGATTTGCCATGGTTGAGACTGGTTTCACCAGGGCGAAGAATGCAGGAAATATCATCATGAAGAACCTGATGGATTTCAGTCTGGGAAGTGCGGTGTTCTGGATTCTGGGATTCTCGTTGATGTTCGGGGGAAGCAATCCCTTCATAGGGTCCCTCGATCTGTTTGTCCGTGGCTCATACGACTCAAACATCCCCACTGCTGCTTTCCTGATCTTTCAGACAGTATTCTGTGCAACTGCAGCCACCATTGTAAGTGGAGCGATGGCAGAGCGGACCAAATTTTCCTCTTATTGCCTGTATTCAATTGTGATCAGTGCAGTGATCTACCCGATCAGTGGGCACTGGATCTGGGGAGGTGGCTGGCTATCGACCCTGGGGTTCCATGATTTTGCGGGTTCTACCGCTGTGCATATGGTGGGTGGGGTTGCAGCATTCTGGGGAGCCAAGATTATCGGGGCAAGAATTGACAAGTATGATGAGAAGGGTAATGCAAAGGCAATCCCAGGGCATAGCTTGACCCTCGGAGCACTCGGGGTGTTCATCCTCTGGTTCTGTTGGTTCGGCTTCAATGGTGGCTCCTCCCTCTCCCTTACCGGTGACGAAGCAATTGTCTCCACGTCAACCATCATGATAACCACGAACCTCGCTGCAGCTTTTGCAGCTACTGCCACCATGATACTTACCTGGATTCGATACAAGAAGCCAGATGTATCCATGACACTTAACGGTGCGCTCGCTGGCTTGGTTGGCATTACCGCAGGCTGTGATGCTGTCTCCCCTGTAGGTGCTGCGCTCATTGGAATCATCAGCGGTATTGTGGTTGTGTTTTCTGTCGAATTCTTTGAGAAAGTGCTTCGTATCGATGACCCGGTTGGAGCCATCTCTGTACATGGCGTCTGTGGTGCGCTGGGTACCATACTAACCGGGTTGTTCGCACTTGATGGTGGACTTTTCTACGGTGGAGGCCTTGCTCTACTGGGAATCCAGAGTGTTGGTGTTCTCTCTGTGATGCTATGGGTTTCCCTGACCATGGGAGTGGTTTTCTTCCTTATCAAGAAAACTGTTGGACTGCGTGTCAGCAAGGAAGAGGAAATTGCAGGTCTGGACCTCGAAGAACATGGTCTTGCCTCCAGCTATGCTGACTTCATGCCGGTTGTTGCCGGATTCAAAGCAACAGCATCCATCGATGAGGCAGTCCCGGTGGTGAACAAAGTGCCACCTGCTTCCCCTCCTTCACGTGATGCAGAGATGTACAAGGTGGTCATTGTCAGTCGCCAGAGCAAGTTCAATGCGCTCAAGGAAGCCTTGAATGATATCGGTGTGATGGGAATGACGCTGACCCAGGTAATGGGCTGTGGAATGCAGAAAGGCCAAAAGGAGTACTACCGTGGGGTACCCGTCTCTCCGACCTTGCTTCCCAAGATGCAGGTTGAGACGGTGGTAAGCAAGGTTCCGGTACGGACGGTGATCGAAACGGCAAAGAAAGCCCTGTATACCGGACATGTCGGAGATGGCAAGATCTTCGTGTACACGGTTGACAATGTCGTCAAGGTACGTACCGGTGAGGAAGGGTACGATGCATTGCAGGATGAAGTGGTTCCCGAATAATGAATCATCCTGCATGTGAAGAAACGCACCATATTGGTGCGTTTCTCCTTCTCTTTTACAATAATATTTCCTATTGCTCTGAGCTAAAGACAATCGTTCGGTTCTTGAAGATGATGATTCGGCTCTCCAGATGTGCTTGCACCCCTTTTGCGAGGACTCTTCTTTCCACATCCTTGCCTACATCCCTGAGACCGGCTGGCCCAAGCTCATGGTTAACTCTCACCACATCCTGCTCGATGATTGGACCTTGATCCAGATCCTCACTGGCATAGTGTGCGGTTGCCCCAATCATTTTCACTCCACGCTCATACGCCCTTCGATAGGGATTTGCCCCTTGGAAGGCGGGAAGGAAGCCATGATGGATGTTGATGATCTTTCCCTGCCATTCATCAATAAAGTCAGAAGAGAGAATCTGCATATAACGTGCAAGTACGACTACATCGATATCAAAACGCTTGAGCAATGTACGTACCTTCATCTCCTGCTCTGCCTTGGTCTGTGGAGTAACCGGAAGATAGTAGAATGGGATCCTGAATTGATTGGCAATGATCTCCAGGTCGGGGTGATTGCTGATGATCAAGGGAATATCACACTGGAGATCCCCTTCATCCTTCCTGGCAATAAGATCGTAGAGACAGTGGCTGGTCTTGCTTACCAGGATGGCCATCCTGGAGCGATAGTCGCTGTAGTGACACTCCCAAGAGAGGTTGTACTCTTCGGCGAAGACTGAGAAATCCTCTTCCAGCTGCTTGCGGGTGGTTTTCAGGTCAGCCATATCCAGTTCGATGCGCATGAAATACCGCCCCTCGGTGTTGTCGGTATGTTGCTGACAATGCAGGATATTGTAGGAACGCTGGTAGAACCAGGTTGAAGTTGCGCTGAGTATGCCCTTACGATCCTCACACTGGATGAGGAAGATGATTTTCTTCTGTTTGCTCGCCATGTATGTCTGCCTTTATTCGAGTACTGTTGTTTCTGCTTCCGTTAGGTCTTCTGAGAGAATGACCTCTACTTTGCGTTTGGCCTCAGAGAGTGTTTTCTCCAGTGCCTTGGATAGGCGCATGCCTTCCTCGAACAAGGAAAGACTCTCCTCAAGAGAAGTCTCCATCTGGTTGAGTTTCTGAGCTATCTCCTCGATTCTTTTGACATCCGATTCAAAACTCATCTTTACTCCTTTATCTGTGCCGTTCGCTTGCCATCAACGAATGTCAGACGCACGACTTCCCCGATTGTTGCCTGTTCCTTGCTCTTGATCAGCGTTCCACTCTCGCTTTGGACCGCTGCATAGCCTCGCGCTAGTATAGCAAGGGGAGAAAGGGCTTGCAACTCTCTTGCCGCTGATTCATATCTAGCTCGGTTTTCCCGAACTTTCTGCTGGCCGGTATTGATGAGATTCTGGCTGGCGTTGGCAAGAAGGTACTCCCTGTTGTCTATGATCGCATGAATCTGTCTCGCATCAAACTTGCCCAGTTGGTAGGTGGCAAGGGTAAGGCGATACTGCATGGCTTTCTGCATCTCTACCTGCAGTGATTTCAGGTTCTGCCGCAAATCGAGATAGCCCTGGCTTACCAGCTCGGCAGCAGCAGAAGGGGTAGGTGCTCTCAGGTCTGCAACATAGTCAGAGAGCGCCCAGTCTATCTCATGTCCTACCGCACTGATGATGGGTATCTCTGATTCATGCATTGCCTCCAGGACTACATCCTCGCTGAAGGGAAGCAGGTCTTCCAGGGAACCACCTCCTCGTCCAACGATCAAGACATCACAGAGCAGCAGGCTGTTTGCCTGCATGATTCGGTTTGCAATGGAAGCTGCACTGCTCTCACCCTGTACAACTGCAGGAAGTACCAGTACGTCCAGGGATGGGGAGCGACGGTTCAGTACATTGAGGATGTCCTGCAGGGCAGCCCCTGTTGCACTGGTTACCACGCCTACGCGATGGGGCTGGCTGGGGATGGGCTTTTTCAATGATTCATCGAAGTACCCCTTGCTTGCGTACAGTCTCTTGCGTGCCTCAAGCAGAGCAAGGATCTCTCCCTGTCCTGATTTCTCCATGCTCTCACACTTGATCTGGTACGTCCCTCTTGCCCCATATACATCCAGGTTACCGGTTACCGTGACCTTGTCGCCTTCAGATGGGGTGAAATCGACCTTCCAGGTCCTGCCCTTGAACATAACTGCGCTGATCTGGGCGTTTGCATCCTTGAGGGTGAAGAACCAATGACCGGTTGACGAAGGGCGGAAATTGGAAATCTCCCCGGTGACCTTCAATCCGTAAAAACCTTCCTCGAGGGTTCTCTTTATCAGGCTCGTCAGCTCACTGACCGTCAGATCAGTGTGAAACAGATCATGCATGCTCTGCTTCCTTTTTTCTGGAGAGCATGTGCATTTGGTTGAGAATGCCAAGGAAGGCAAGGATAGCCCAGAGAGCAAAGAAGAGCCAGAACTGGAGGTACCAGAAACGGGAAAGCAACCAGGCTACGATCAGGGAACCAGCGATGGCGCTTTCCAGTGCCATGTAGGATTCAAACCGTGTAATACTGAGTGAGAGAATGACAACCAATGCCACAGCTGTTACGATAAAACTTGGGGTAAGGGGAAGGAAGCTCAAGAGCAGGAAGAAGATGATAAGACTCATAGAAACGGCGGTAAAGAGGGCTACCACCAGCTCGACAATCTTCTGTTTCTTCCTTGCAAGGAGGAACAGGACCAGACCACCAGATGCAAAGGAGACCAAATAGAGTAGGACACCACGATAATCAGAAGGATTGAAAAGGACATTCCAGAGCGATCTGAGGGGGGTGGGATCCTGCAGGACCTGCATGAAGGACTCCCGTCCATAGCTCATCAAGGCAATGAAGAGAAAAACAATCGATCCTGAGACGACACTGCGGAGCCTAACAAGCAAGCTCTTGGTCTTATATCCATAGAAACAGAGAAAGAAGCCTACAAGAAGGCCGATGAGCATTACAGGGGCACCAATGGTCGTTATTTCACTTTGCATGTATGTTCCTTCTCACGTAAAAAAAAAGAGACAGCAACATACGCTGTCTCTCAGTCTAAGTTGTTATCCTACTCCTGGATGATAGCAGCGGTAGGACATACATCAGCGCAAGTACCGCAATCGATGCATGCATCTGCATCAATTACATAGATGTCGCCTTCAGAGATCGCACCGGTAGGACATTCCGGCAGACACGTTCCACATGCAATACATGCATCTGTGATTTTGTAAGCCATGATAGTGACTCCTTACTTCGTTTTCGTTGCTTCTGACTATATACCTACTTGGTATTCAAGTCAAGGAATATGAGAAAACTGTACTGATAGCGATGCTTCCAAAACGATATACTACTATGGGTTATAAGTTATAAAACCCTAACAAATTTTTAGCAAGGTTGCATAAAAAATTACCCCCAACATAATGCTGGAGGTATGTACATTATTCCTTCATCCAGGACAAGGCCTTGTCCTGGAGCGTTCCGATCGGGCAGATGGCACACCATAGGCGAGGACGGTAGATGAGGGCTAGGATGCTGGCAAGAATCGTTGTACTGAGCATCATGGAATAGAAACGATAGGAGAGATGCATGAGGAATGGTGGTACACTTACCTGCAGCAACTGTGGAAGGGGAAATAACGGGATGGCAATAAAGAGACGTATGTACGGCATTGCCTCCATATTCCCCATGGCTATCTGGGTTGTCGATCCGGCAATGAACATCAGATTCAGTCCAAAGTACCAGAGCATATAGTATCTTGCTTTACCGCTGGTGATGAATCGAGGATTTTTTCTCCAGTTGTGCTTTTTTCCTATTTGGTTGAGATAACTTGCCCGTGGGCAGTAGTTCTGGCACCATACCTTTTTCTTGACCCTTGCAAGCAGGATGAAGGGAAGCGCCATGCAAAGAAGGGCAAGGTTGGCAAAGAGTATGGAAACAAAACCCAGGGAAAAATAGGCAAGGGTGATGATGAAAAGGCCTGGAAGCAATCCTCTGGAATGCTTGGTCATGCACCCTCCTTCCGTTTCATCTTCAGGGCTCCGGGAAAGCAGTAACGAGTGCATTTACCGCAATCAGTACATTTCCTTTTGTCTACTTTGGGTGCAGCAAATCCTTTCTGGGTCAAGGCACCGGAAGGGCAGACTCCTACTGCTGGACAACGATGGTTCTGTGGGCAACGGTGGGTGAGTACGGTCAATACTTTTGGCTCTTTAGGCCCTGCTGGTTTCAAACCAAAAAATGATGCGATGTCAAATGCCATGGTGTTTTTTTCCTTGATAATTATGTGTAGTTCTGATCTCAGAACCGTATCTGAAAATAGATAATCTGTCAAATGGTTGTTAATAGCAAATATTGTGAACAACAAAAACCAGAATCGGGTTTCCCTTGCACAGAGGTATCCCTTGGATATATAGTCAGCCTCGTGGAGGAGTGAATCTTGAAACAATTGGTATTAGCTGAAAAGCCGAGCGTCGGAAGGGAACTCGGACGTGTCTTGCACTGTTGGAAATCGGAGAAAGGCTACCGCGAAGGGGATGATTATATCGTAACCTGGGCGCTTGGACACCTGGTGGAGCTTGCCCAACCTGCTGCCTATAGTGACCGCTATAAAAGATGGTCATTGAGGGATCTTCCGATGTTGCCCCCTGTCTTGAAGCAGGAAGTGATCGAACAGAGCAAGGACCAATTTTCCGTGGTCAAGCAGCTCATCCAACGAAAGGATGTTGATACCGTGATCATTGCCACTGATGCAGGTAGGGAAGGCGAGTTGGTCGCCCGTTGGATCATGAAACTTGCAGACTACCAAGGACCGGCGAAAAGGCTTTGGATCAGCAGCCAGACAGAAGGAGCAATCAAGGAAGGATTCAGCAACCTCAAGGATGCAACACTCTATGACGACTTGTATGCAGCGGCGGAGAGTCGTGCTGCTGCTGACTGGTATATAGGGATGAATGTCACCAGGGCGTTGACGTGTCACTACGATGCAAAGCTCTCAGCAGGGCGGGTACAAACTCCAACCCTTGCCCTGATGACCCAGAAAGAGGATGAGATAGAAGCATTCAGTGGTCAGTTCTACTGGACGATCAAGGCTGACTTCACTGATTTTACTGCCTCCTATTACCCAACTGAGGACTCGATCAGGATCAATGATGAGAAGAGTGCCAAGCAGAAGGAGGCAGAGCTCATTGGAAAGACAGGGCAGGTCTTCTCCCTGGAAACAGTTGAGCGCACTGAACAACCACCTCTTGCTTATGACCTGACTGAACTGCAACGGGATGCAAACAATCTCCTCGATTTCAGTGCGAAGGAGACACTCGACACCCTGCAGTCCCTCTATGAACAGCACAAGATTGTAACCTATCCAAGAACTGACAGCCGCTACATTACCAGTGATATCGTATCCACACTGGAAAAGCGCCTACAGGCTCTTGATGCAACTCCGTTTGGCAGTCTTGCCAGCTCATACCGAATACAGGGGTATCGGGTCGACCAAGAGCGGTTTGTCCAGGATCTGAAGGTGAGCGACCACCATGCAATCATACCCACAGAGCAACGTGTTGATCTTGGCAGGCTGAACGCCAGGGAGCGAGCCCTCTGGGAGTTGATCGTCCTTCGCTTCCTTGAGGTGCTCAGCCCCGATTACTCCTACCGGACAACTACCCTGATCGCTGATGTGGAAGGTTCACGATTCAAGACCCGTCTTACCCTTCCAGTTGCGCAGGGGTGGAGAGATGTTGCCCGTGTGATCGGTAAACGCAGTGCCCAGCCTTCGATCACCGATGAGGAAGAGGCCAGTCCCTTCCTGCTCTCCCTGAAGGAGGGTGACCCGCTGACCATCTCAAGTGTGAAGCTTAGAAGGCTTTCCACTCCATCCCCTGTCCGGTACACGGAGGCAACATTGCTCTCTGCCATGGAGCATGCTGGACGGTTCGTTGAGGATGCAAAACTCAAGAAACAGCTGGGAGGAGGGCTCGGAACTCCCGCAACCCGTGCAGACATCATCGAGAAATTGATACAGAACCACTATGTGGAACGCCAGGGGAAGGAACTGGTTCCCACTCCCAAGGGAAGGGAGTTGGTTCGTCTTGCCCCTGAGGAGCTTCGCTCGCCTGAGCTGACCGGGCTCTGGGAACAACGTCTGGGTGCAATTGCTGATGGCAAGGAGGATAGCCGTCGTTTTCTCGAGGACATCAAGACCCACGCAGTGAAACTCGTTGATGAGGTCATCAAGAGCAGTGAGCTGTTCTCACCAAAATTCCCCGATGCCAAACAGTGTCCTTTCTGCAAAGGTCCCATGATGAAGGTGGTTGATGATATCGGTCAGAACCACTACCTGTGCCAGAGACTCTCCTGCTCCTATGAGGAGATGGAGATCAAGAAACGGGTCATGGTTCCTGGAAAGGAGAAGCCGGCTAAAGTGGTGGTGAAGGCAAAGAGTGTAAGTACTCCAGCTGAGGGGACCAAGAAACGTGTGGTACTGAAGAAATCCATGGCCAAGAAACCGGCAATGCAATCATTCTCCCTGCCTGATGATGACAAGGGGCCCAAGTTCACATGGGAGACTGTCATCGAGGTTGTTCGTCCAAGCAAGTTGGCCTTTCGTGGCCCGCGTAGGGATGAGCACCAGGACAGGGGAGGGTGGAAACCTCCTGTGCAGAATAAACATATAGTAGAGGATGTGCCTTCCAGTGGTGGGAGCTTTGCCGATTTCCTGAAGGCCAGTGAGGAACGAAAAAAACGCGATAAGAAAAGAAAATAGGGTAATATTTGTTATAATAAAAACATTTTGTTAAACTATAGACATATTTGTAACTTTCTGCTACTCTTCCTGCATCACAGGAGGAGTGTATGCGCGTAGGTATTGTTGGATTTGGGAAGATGGGGAAACTCATCCGCTCTGAAGCCTTGAAGCGGGGGCATACGATTGCCGCTGTCATTGACCCGATCTGTCAGGAAAGCGAAGTCACGGCAAACCAGGTCAGTGGTGAGCACTTGAGTGAGTGCGAGGTAGTCATCGATTTCACCCACCCTTCAGTGGTTGTGGACCATATCATCCTCTATGCAAAGCTCGGCATTCCTGCAGTCATCGGGACAACAGGCTGGTATGACAGGATCCCTGAACTGCAGGAAATCGTAGCACAGGCTGATGGTGCCATCATCTATAGCGGAAACTACTCACTGGGAGTGGCACTCTTCATGCAGGTGGTAAAGGAAGCATCCAGGCTCTTTGCCAAAAGCGGTCTCTATGATCCATTCCTGACGGAAATCCATCATGCTCAGAAGGCGGACAGTCCATCCGGCACCGCAGAGATGCTGGGCTCATTGGTGTTGGAAAACTATCCCAGCAAACGTTCAGTGGAGAAGGAGACCCTGCACCACAAGAGGGAGGATGAATCCATTCATCTTGCCTCAGTCAGGGGAGGCTGGGTTCCAGGAACACACACCGTGTATTTTGACAGCCCGCAAGATACCATCGAATTGACACATAGAGCCCGATCACGGGAAGGCTTTGCCGTGGGGGCTGTACAGGCAGCTGCCTGGATCGCATCAGGTCGCAAGGGATTCTTTAGCCTTGATGACATGCTCGAAGATGTATATCTATCAGTGGAGAAGACACAATGAGAGACATTAATTTCAAAGGGGTACATACTGCCCTGATCACCCCATTCACCAAGAAGGACAATCTGGACGAGGAACGTCTTGAGGAACTCATCGAAGCACAGATCACCAGTGGCGTGAATGGTCTGGTCCCCTGCGGAACAACCGGGGAAAGCCCAACCCTCAGTCACGATGAACATGACCAGATGATCGCAATGACCGTCAAGTTTGCGAATGGCAGGGTTCCTGTCATTGCCGGTACAGGCTCGAATGCGACCAGTGAGGCAGTAAGGCTTTCAAGGCATGCACAGCAGGTTGGGGCAGACGCAGTACTCTTGGTCAATCCGTATTACAACAAGCCTACCCAGAAGGGGTTGTACTACCACTTCAAGGCAATTGCAGACAGTGTTGATATCCCCTGTATCCTCTACAATATCAAGGGAAGAACCGGTGTAAACATTGAGACAGAGACCGTAAAGGCACTCAGTGATGCGTGCTCCAACATCGTCGGTGTGAAGGAAGCCAGTGGAAGCCTGGAGCAGATGCGCTCTGTCATTGATGCAACCCATGGCAAGTTCCATGTACTCAGCGGAGATGACAATCTCTCCATTCCCTTGGTGGAAAGTGGTGGGGATGGTGTTGTGTCGGTTGCCTCAAACATTGCTCCCGGGTATATTTCAAAGATGATCCACTTGGCCCTCGAGGGTAAGTGGGAGCAGGCAAGGGAGATGGAAGCGAATCTCAGTGGTTTCTTCAAGGCATGTTTCCTGGAAACCAATCCGATTCCCATCAAGACCGCAATGGCCCGCTATGGTTGGTGCGAGGAGTCCTTCAGGCTTCCCATCTGCACCTTTGAACGTGAAGAGAATAGAAATGCCCTCTACGAAGAGCTGGACAAGCTTGAAGCATTGGGCGCAATCATAAGGAGATAAGTGTACATGGCGACAATCAATACGAACTTCCAAAAGCTGGCGAGCGGATACCTCTTCCCTGAGATAGCCCGCAGGACCAAGGTATGGCAGGAATCGAACCCGGGAGTCGAGGTACTCCGCCTCGGCATCGGGAACACCACCGAAGCCCTTCCTCCTGCGGTCTGTGATGCAATGAGGGAGAAAATTAAGAAGCTCTCTGACCGTGAAACCTACTCAGGATATGGAGATGAGCAAGGTGATACAGCTCTTCGGGAAGCCTTGGTTCGTTACTATGGACGCTATGGTGTGGAACTCAAGAGCACGGAATTTTTTGTAAGCGACGGAGCCAAGAGTGATGCTGCAAATATCCAGGATCTCTTTTCCTCTGAGAATGTTGTTGCTATCCAGGACCCAGCCTATCCAGTGTATGTTGACAGCAATGTCGTCGGAGGAAGGACCGGTCTATTCAACAAGGAAAAGGGTCTCTATGATGGATTTGTCTATCTCTCAAGTACAGAAGAGAATGGTTTCATACCCAGCCCTCCCGAGCAGAAAGTCGATCTTATCTATCTCTGCAGTCCGAACAACCCTACAGGTGCAGTAGCCACCCATGCACAGCTCAAGGCGTTTGTGGACTATGCAATCAAGAACAAGAGCATCATCATCTTCGACAGTGCCTATAGTGAGTATGTTACCGAGGAAGGCTACCCCAGAAGTATCTATGAGGTGGAGGGGGCAAAGCGTTGCGCCATTGAGATCAACAGCTTCTCCAAGTTCTCCGGTTTTACCGGTGTTCGCTTGGGTTGGACGATTGTTCCAGAGGAATTGGAGTGTGAGGATGCTCCCTCCGGTCTCTTGAACTCCATGTGGAATCGCCGACAGTGTACCTTCTTCAATGGAGCAAGCAATATTGCTCAAGCTGGTGGGCTTGCCGCCTTGGAAGGGGAAGGATACGACCAGAGCCGCGCATTGGTCGAGTACTACCTCGAGAATGCCAGAATCATCCGGGAAGGACTGGAGAAAGTAGGCCTGAAAGTGTATGGTGGTGTAAATAGCCCGTACATCTGGGCAAAAACCCCGAATGGTATGGATAGCTGGGAATTCTTCGATATCCTGCTCGACAAATGCCATGTAGTGGTAACTCCAGGTGGGGGATTCGGGCCATCAGGTGCAGCATTCGTCCGTGTTTCCTCCTATGGACACCGTGAGAATGTGATCAAAGCCATGGCCCAGATAGAGGAGAACTTACAGGTATGAGTGAGAAAACACTTCCCATGGGGCATGGCGATTTGCTGGAACTTGCCTATCAGCTTCCCACACCCTTTTATTTATACGACGAGAAGGCAATCGTGGATAATGCCAGACAATTCAACCAGCTCTTTTCATGGGCCCCAGGTTTCCGTAACTACTTCGCGGTAAAGGCCTGTCCTAATCCGACCATTCTCAAGCTTCTTGCCAAGGAAGGGTTCGGGGCTGACTGTTCCTCCCTTCCTGAGCTGTTGCTCAGCAAGGCAAGTGGAATCAGTGCTGAGAGAATCATGTTCACCAGCAATGATACCCCTGAAGAGGAGTTCCTCGCAGCCTATGAGCTTGGAGCCATCATCAATCTTGATGACATCACCCATATTGAGACACTTGAGAAAGCAATCGGAAAGGTGCCTGAGACCATCTGTTTTCGTTACAACCCGGGAAAGAACCGAACAGGAAATGCAATCATCGGAAACCCGGTGGAAGCAAAGTACGGCTTGACGGATGAGCAGATAGTGGAGAGCTACCGAATCATGCAAGAGAAGGGTGTAAAGCATTTTGGCTTGCATACCATGGTTGCTTCAAACGAGCTTGATGGTTCCTATATTGTTGAGACGGCCAGGATGCTCTTTGACCTGGCAGTGAGAATCAAGAAGGAAACAGGAATTGTCATTGAATTCATCGATATGGGTGGTGGCATCGGTATTCCCTACCGTCCTGATCAGGATGCAATGGATTTGCAGATGGTCAGTGATGGAATGAAGGCTCTCTACGATGAGATCATCGTACCTGCTGGTCTTGATCCTTTGCAGATTGTCTTTGAGTGTGGAAGGGTGATCACCGGACCGTATGGATACCTGGTGAGCAAGGTGTTGCATGTGACCAAGAAGTACAAGGACTATGTCGGACTCGATGCCTCCATGGCTGACTTGATGAGGCCGGCACTCTATGGTGCATACCACCACATCACCGTTGTCGGGAAGGAGAAAAAGCACCATGACCATCTCTATGATGTAACAGGCAGTCTCTGTGAGAACAACGACAAGTTTGCCATCGACAGGTCACTGCCCAAGATTGAGACCGGTGATGTCCTGGTATTGCATGATGCAGGAGCGCATGGGCACAGCATGGGATTCAATTACAATGCGAAGCTCCGTAGCGCTGAGTACCTGCTCAAGAGAGATGGATCGGTGAAGATGATCAGGCGGGCACAAACCTATGATGACTATGTGTCGACCCTTCGCTTCGATGGAGCTTCTGTGGAGGTCTGATGCATTCATTCAGGATACGAGTGTATTACAGCGATACCGATTGTGGTGGCATTGTCTACCACGCTCGGTATCTTGATTTTGCGGAGCATGCCCGTACTGAACTGCTGAGGGAGGTAGCCCAAAGGCAGGGCATTGATGGTTCCCAGAGCAGTATGATCGAACTGGGAAAGATGGCCTTTGTGGTGAAATCTATCACGGCAGACTATCAGAGACCAGGACGTCTGGATGATCTCTTGGAAGTGTGTACGGAAATAGAGAGTGAGAAGCGCTTCTCCATTACCTTCATCCAGACGGTGAGGCGGGGTGAAGAGGTGCTTTGTGTGCTCAAGGTACGGGTTGCCTCGATCAACACCGAGACACTCCGTCCCACACCACTTCCTGCCTGGTTTACCCAAGCAGTACAGGCTCTCTGATCCTAATAGGGCATCGTCACCAACAGTGTGGTGTTTCCTAGGCTTCCCAGTTTATCGTGGCAGACCACCACATCGTAGCGATGGGTGCCTGCATCTGGTATTGAGGTGAAGGTGTCACTCTGCTGCTGTGCAATGGTACCCTCGCAATACCAATCAATCTCAAGGTCACTCATCAAGACACCTTCCGGTAGGTTGGTTGGGGTATACCTGAGTGTGACTTCTTCTCCTGCAGCAGGACTTGCTGGGTTTGCTGTGATGGTGCCTTCAATGGGAAGCATGGTGTCATTGATGACGGTAATCTCGAAATTGGTGGAAAGATCTCCTATGATCATATTCACCGTTCCGTCACTGGTGGTATCACAAAGGATCCGTACAGCCTCTGTAGCACCGCTTACCAACATCCCCTGACTGAAGAGTCTCAGCTGTAACAGGTAGGAACCACTTTCCAATGAAGATTGCAGTAGTACTTCGCCCACTCCTCTATCCAATGCCGGCACATCCAGGCTGACGGGGTTGCCCTGTTGGTCCAACAGCACCGCTTGCAAGGATACATCATCAGCTACTTGCTCTGGATCCCAGGTAACCAATGTTTCTAACAATCCTGTTCCCACCAGATCAGTGAGGTGAAGTGTGGCCGTACTGGTGACCTTGCTGAGCATGGTGGTGATGGTCCCTGATACAAGTGGTACTCCCTCTGCATTGTATCCTATGGCTTCTATCGTCCAACGGCCGACCATGAGATTCCCGATTGCTACAGCTCTTTCCATGGAATCCACCGAGAAGGTCTGTCCACTGGGCCCTGTGCCACTGAGGTGGTAGTCCGTGATAACCATCTTCTGGGAATCAGGTATCAGGCTTCTTTCAGATGAAAACTGCTCAGTGGTAAGCAGCAATCTCAAATCAGTTGTCTCTGCGTGCGCTTCCTCCTTGCATCCAGTTGCCAACAGTACCACTGAAAACAAGATTATCAGTACCTGTGTGAGTCTTTTCTGTTTCATGTCTTTCTCCTCTCTTGTTGATATAAAAGAAGAAGAAAACCTTTCACTCTTGCTTCAACTCCCTCTAGGAGAGGAAGCCCAACTTGTTTATACTGGCACCCATGGAAACACAACCCACACTTATCGTCGGTGATGCACTCGAAAGAAGTCTCCCTGTTGCATTGGTTCCCTGTTGGGGATCCTATGAAAAAACTGAAGGATCGTTGCGTCTTGCCAGAGAGGGAAATACCCTCTCCCTGCGCTATATGGTGCGTACTCCGTTTCTTAGACGGATGGTGCAGCAACACAACCAGGAGATAAGCGAAGACTCCTGCGTTGGCTTGCTGATCAAGGAAGCAGATGCAGAGCAGTATCTGCATCTGCAGTGCAGTGCCTCAGGCGCGCTTCGCTCTTGGTGGATCAACAGGGAAGGGGAGAGAACCCTGCTTCCTGAACCACTTTTGGAGGCGATACCGGTCACGGTGACCCTTTTGGAGAACTCCAATGCTCAAAGCCGTTGGAGTGTTGAGATACATCTGGACCTGAAGGAACTCAACATCTCAGCTGATAGTCGTCTCCTGGGAAATTTCTACAGTTGCTGTGAGCTACCTGGGCAGAAGTATTACTTGCTTGCGCAGGAGACAGGAACCCTTGAACCCGATATGGAAGTTCCTTCAGCCTTCATGAGGCTGGAATCCCATTAGGATTGTTTCCCCTGGGGATTCCATGCTTCTTCTCCACTGAGCATCTCCTCATCCAGAAGCTTGGTTAGGGCAAGGTGGGCAAGATTTTGTCCAAATATTCCAGTTATGGTAGGCAAGCTCCCCAGTACATTGCGTCTTCTTCCCCTGCTGCTGATTTGCTCATTGAAGTCAGCATGTTCCTCTTCCTCTGGAGCTTTGTAGGTAAAACGTACCAGCTCCGGGGAGAAGATGACCTCTATTCCTCGTCCAACCCCCCGTTTGCGGAGGTTCGTCCTCACCTGACGAGCGAGAGGGCAACCGAAGGTATCCATCAGGTCGGCTTTACGGACAAGAGAGGGATCTCTCCTTAGTGCCGCCCCCATGCTGCTCACTACCGGAATGCCTCGCTTGTAAGCAGCTTCCAGCAATGCACATTTTGGGTTGAGTGAATCGATGGCATCAACCACCAAGTCTACTGGATCGGAGAAGATGGTATCCAGTGTCTCATGTTGCACAAAGAGAGGAAGCACCTCAACGTTGCATTCCGGGTTGATGGCGAGGATACGTTGTTTCGCGACTTCAGTCTTCGGCTTCCCCAGGGTTTCATAGGTGGCAAGAATCTGCCGATTCAGGTTGGTGATCCCCACTGTGTCAAAGTCAACGATTCTCAGGTTGCCGACACCGCTTCTGACCAGGGACTCCAATGCCATTCCCCCGACCGCCCCGAGGCCGACTACCACCACGTGTTTCTTATGAAGGCGTTCTACCGGTTCCTCACCGAGTAGCCGTGTTATGCGTAAGAATTGTTCTGATCTCATCATTGTTCCTTATCAGTTCATCATGGGAGCATCCACTGAGTTTGCTGAAGTTATCAATCTGTGTCCAGAGTATCTGGGAGTAATCCCCCATCTGGAAATCAGTTTCCAGGGCATAGGGAAGGGTGGCCAGTCGATCCCCCTCTCTTGCCAGTTTGCTCCCAAAGAGCCTGCTCCCATAACTAAGTATGACGCCAAGCTTGGCGGCCTCCTGTGCAGTCTCCCAGCTTCCAGTATAGCCGTGCCAGAGTAGTACCGGGAGGTTTGGCTGGAGGGAGCGGAGAAGGGAGAGCATCCTTCCGTCTTCCTGTACACAGTGCAAGCTTACACTTCGCCCCAGTTCATAAGCCAAGGCAATGATATCTTTCAGGAAGGCTTCTTGCTGTTCAATTTCTGGAAACCTTCTATCCAGTCCCACCTCGGCTATCTGGAAATCAGGAAAAGTCTTCAGTATTTGCTCGAACGCTTCAATTTCAGGCAAAGGGTTGTCTGCAAGTGCCCCGACCCCACCCAACGCCGGAGGTGTGAGTGAGGAGAGCATTTCCCACTCATCTCTGCTGCTGGTGGCATAGAGTGCGTTCTCGCTCATGCTGGAGCCATAGTGGCGATGTGCGTCAAACATGGTTCAATCCTAAGGACGAAGAGCCTGCTCAGTCAAGCTAGAGCAACAGGAGATAGGTAACCAATATACTCAGGAGTATCGGGAAGATCATACTGTTCTTGCGGTAGGCAATGAATGCTGCACAGAGGATGCCGATAAGCCCTGCATACCAGTGTCCTTGGAAGTCAAGGATGACACCGGGGAAGATGAGGGGACCAAGCGCAGCAATGGGAAGTAGGCGGAGACTCCTGGAGAGAAACCTCGGGAGCTTGTCAAGGAAGGAGGCATAATAGGGGAGAGCCCTCACCAGAAAGGTGGCCAGTGCACTGACAAGGATAGGGATAAGGAATGGAAATGCTTTCATAATACCCCATCCTCACTGTCGCCGATGATCAGGGCCCCAAGGAAGCTTGCTGAGAGCATGCTGATGACGAATGACCAGCCAATCGCCAATGACCACTGCACGATCAGGTAGGAGTTCAGTGCTGCAGAGAATCCTGCAATTGCAAGAACCCTGACCCCCTTTTGGTGGAACTCCTGTGCCAGGAGTGAGCTGAACATCGCATAGAGGGTTACCCCAACTGCAAGCTGGAGTGCAGAAGGAAGAATCATGCCGACAAGAAATCCCACAGCAGTACCGCTGACCCATCCACTGTATGCAGTCAATTCCAACCCTGCCAGATACTCTTTGCTGATGGGTTGCCTATGGAGGACCGCGACGCTGAATACTTCATCAGTGGTACCATGGGCTAGCAATGCCTTCCTCCAGCCCCTGACTCCCTTCTCAAGATTTCTGTTCAGCTCAGCGCCCATGAAGGAGTAGCGTAGGTTTACCAACAAGACACTGACGAACAACTCAGCCAGAAGTGCTCCCCCTCCGATGAGATTCGCTGCCAGAAACTGTCCGCTTCCAGCAAAGTTGGTCAGGGAAAAAAGTACCGCTTCCCATATGCGCATCCCAAGATCCCTGCACACAAGACCAAAGGCCATGGCGGTCGGGAAATACCCAACAAAAATGGGAAAACCTTCGATACAACCTTCCCGGAAGGTAAGTTTGTCGTGCGTTGCTGATTCCATGGTTTGCAGATTAGTGATTCTGCCGGTTTCCTGCAAGTGGCATTCATGATAGACTACACCCCCCAGGAGGTGTATATGGCTGTCTATCTCGCAAATACTGGATTGCAATTACTCAGCAAGGATGGGACACTCGACCAAAAACCCTTGATGCAATGGTTTCACGAAGCAAAGCGTATTCCAGCTCAGCAAGGATCTTATTATACGAAGATGCTGGACAGTGGCCTGACCATCATCTTCCGCACGGTGGCAGACAAGGAAGACCTGCAGATTGTAGGTTTGGACATGCATATGAGTGGACGATGCCTCTGGTCAGGGAAGCCTCTGGTACAGATCGGTAAGGGAGAACCTCTCTCGCTCACGCTCCTGATGACCAACGACTCAGAAAAGAGTGCTTTCATTGCCACACTTGTCCATGCAGCGACCCTTGAGCAAATTGATGAGGACACACTGTTGGATTTGCAAGTCTGTGCATTTCCACAGGCACTTGATGTTTTTGACAGCAGGGAAGCCTATGAGACGGTTACTGAAGAGGGCGCCCGGCTTGAGGACAAGAAATTGCTTCCATTCAACTACATCATGGCCCGTGATGAGAGCCTCAGTGAGAAGGATAGGGAGCGTTTTGCTGCAGAGGAGCAGATGATGTTGCTCTGTGGTCCTGTGCTTGGGGTGGAGAACCGTAAGCATGGTTTTCAGGATACCGGATGTACGGTAGCCACCATATCCACGGAAATGGGACATCTAGATCTTGTCTTTGCCCCAGAACAACTACAGCAGCCCCTGAAAAAGGGCTCCTATGTAGTTGCCAGCTGTGCAATCAGTGCAGATGTCCTGACCGATTAAAACCGTTTGGTATATGCGTGGCAGTAGGGAAGGGTCCCCTTCTTCTCGTAGTAATCCTGATGATACTCCTCCGCTGGGTAGAACACAGCTGCCGGGCGGAGGGTGGTAGCAATCTTCAATCCCTTTTCCTCAAGGATTTCAATAAGACGTACTCCCACATCAAACTCATGTCTTGATCGGTAGAAGATTGCAGAGAGATACTGGTTCCCTATATCCGGTCCCTGTCCATTGGTTTGGGTGGGATCGTGGATCTCAAGGAAATACTTGGTAAGTTCCTCATAGGATATTTCCAAGGGGTTATACAACACCTTAACCGCCTCCAGATGTCCGGTGGTATGAGTCAATACATCCTGGTAGCTTGGGTTCTCGACAGTCCCACCCGTATAACCGGACACTGCTGAGTATACGCCTTCCTTCTGGGCAAACAGGTGCTCGACTCCCCAGAAACATCCTCCGGCAAATACCGCCTCAGCTACCGGTGCTTCATCCCTGAAAACCAGGGAGAGGGAATTGACGCAGTGCCTTGTATTGGTATCGGTGAATCGTTCCCCTTCAAAAACGTGTCCCAGGTGTCCACCACAGGTGGCACACAGGATTTCAGTCCTCATTCCGTCTGCATCAATCTTGCGTTTTACTGCATGGGGAATCTCCTCATCGAAGGATGGCCACCCACAACCGGAGTGGAATTTGGTCTCTGAGCTGTACAGGGGGGAGTCACACCACTTGCAGTAGTAGGTTCCCCAATCTGTTGTATCGGTATACTCACCTGTAAAGGCTCGTTCAGTGGCCTTTCCCACAATGATGGATCGCTCCTCACTGGTAAGGGAATTCTTCAATGCTTCATCAAGAGGTTGGTAGGTGAATCTCTCTGTATTAGCCATGGGTACTTCTTCCTCACTTATTGTCGGTGTTTCTCGTTTATACAAAGCGAATGAGAGCAGCAGGAACACAACCAAGAGCAATGCAATGATCATAAAGACTGTTTTCATCTGCAGGTTCTCCTTGACTCCACTGTAGCACGCCTGCTACCAGAATCGGAAGAGAATTGCACCTGCCTTCTCTTTGTATGTAGCATACCCAGGATACTTGGAGGAGGTGATGCTCTCTGTGAAGATGGTGGATCCAATGAACAAGAGCGTCAGCAAGATCGGGCCAGCGATGGTATAGTGCAACAGGGAACCATGGAAGGAGACCGAGTAGAGGTAGATGGACCACCACACCCCCAGCTCCCCGAAGTAGTTGGGATGACGACTATATCTGAAAAGTCCAGAACTACGGAACCCTTGGGTATACTCATCCTCAAGTTCATCCTTTCTGGGAAGTAATTGGTACTTGGCTTGCTGGAATGTATACTGCTGTTGGTCTGCTATGGTCTCAATACCAAGGAAACAGACAAACAAGAAGATTGCAATGAAGGAGAGTGGGGTGAATGGCTCATTCGTCGATGGGAGCAACCCCAGTGGGCTGGTGAATGCGATAAAGAGGAACTGCTGGTAGAGAGCGATAAAGAGCAGGTTGAATAAGAACCACTTCACAGGGTTCCCGATTTTCTCATGCAGTATTTTCCAACGATAGTCTTCTTCTCCGCTGTACCCTCCGCGTCGGGCAAAATTGAATGTAAGTCTGGCCCCCCAGAGGGTGGCAAGCAGGGCTGCAACAACTACTGGGGAGGAAAAACCTGCCTTGTAGGCATAGATCCAGGCAAATGCAACAGGTAGTGTGCTCCATAGCCGGTCGGTCCACGAGTAATCCTCCGTGAGCAGTGAGAAACAAAGACTAATCAGTACAGTGCCCAACGTGATACTGCCCACTTGGTACAGCACTGTTTCATCAGCGAACGGCCCCAGGACTACAAAGCCAGATAAGAGGGCCACCATGATAAAAAAGATCACTATGGTTGTTGGGTTTGCTTTCATGATACGCAGTATACCAAACCAAGGATCGGGAAAACAAGCAAGAATTCTGCCTGCTTGAGAAGCCTTCCCAAATATTTCCCGGTGACGTACACTGAGGAGCATGACCAAGAATAAACGACTCCTTACACTCATTTCTCTAACGCTTCTTCTCCTGTTGCTCTTCTTGATTCTGAGAAGGCCGTTCACCATAGCTATTACTCAGTTTGAGCAGGCTCCTCTCAGTGCCCTGGCAGTGATTGAGTCCAGAAAGGCAACGCGGGTGACGCTGGTGTTGCATGGAAGGAATCAGGAAGACCTGCGTGTTGCCTTCAAGGGGTACGATACCTATCATGAGATCCCCGTTCTTGCTCTCTTCCCAGGGACCAGGAATGAAGTGGAGTTTTATCTCACTACAAGAGACGGTACTAGCTACCAGCAAACGGTGACTATAAAGACCGGGGAGCTCCCAGAGGATTTTCCCGAGATTGGATATGAACGAGTGCTTCCTGACCAAATTGCAGAAGGTTTTACCTTCTTGCACCTCGGCCGCTATGATGGAGATGGAAACTACCACGCGCTTCCCTGTGCCGTTGATTCCTATGGGACTGTTCGCTGGTATTACCAAGGAGATATTGGTCATGTCATGAAGATGACCGAGAGGGGAACCCTTCTGATCCAGGAGAGCGATTCCCTTGTAGAGATGGACCTGATGGGAAGGAAGGTACGGACACTTCCTCCACTCATGTACGGCCTGCACCACGACGTGGCATTCATGGAAAACGGAAACCTTCTTGCCTTAAGCACTGCACCTTCTTCATTTGAGGACGGGGTGGTGGAACTTGATGGAGAGACAGGATCCTATGTGCAAGGTTGGGACTTCCGGGAGATCCTTGACAAGGATCGTCCGCCCCAGCCAAGAAACCTGGAACCTGCAGACTGGCTCCACCTTAACGGTGTTGATTATGACCATCGTGATGACAGCTTCATTGTCAGCGGCAGGGACCAGAGTGCCGTGGTGAAGGTCGACAGGGAGAGTGGACAACTTATTTGGATACTGGGGAACCATGAGCATTGGGAAGAAGCATATCAGCCATATCTCTTACAACCTGAGGTGAACCCTTTTGCTTGGCAGTGGGGCCAGCATGCCCCGATGGTACATCCTGAGCTACCTGAAAGGGTGCTGCTATACGATAATGGCAATGAGCGGTCCTATAGTGAGCCCCTCGATCCCACAGAGAATTATTCTAGGGCTGTTGAGTTTGAGATTGATGAGAAAGCCATGACTGTAAGACAAGTCTGGGAGTACGGGACAGGGAACGGCAGCACTACCTTCACCCCCTTTATCGGGGATGCAAACTATCTGGAGAATGGGAATCGCCTGATCTGCTTTGGGGGAATTACCAAGAATCTGGAGGGAGAGGCAGTTGAACTCTTTGATTTTGCGAACAACTCCCTCAATGACATGAAAATTTCAGCGAAGGTCATAGAAGTAACCTCTGACTATCCAGCCGAGGAAGTTCTGGTATTCTCCTTCAATGATCCTGATCCGACGAGCTATGCAGGGTATCGGGTGTATCAGGCAGAGCGTTATCCTCTGTATCATCCATCCTTGCTGCAGTAACCATTACGACTGTTTTTGCCCCAAGGTCACAGAGTGCCTGACGCTTTTCAGTGAAAAGGATGGATATCCATCCAAGACCAAGAAGACAGGTAGAGCAGAAAAGGATGAGATACCGGAGAAAAGCTCTAGCATAGGAGAGCTTATTTCCTTGTAAGGTACAAACGCTGATAGAGAGCAAATGGCAACCGATCGTGCCAAATCTTGTCGACCACAGCACCGAGAGATAGAGAGATCGGATCAACATGAGTAGGAAAAGTACCGGACCACTATAGGCAAGGAGATATATCCCGCTTGCTTCACTGAACAATCCCTTCAGATACCACAGGAACAAGGGTGTCATCAGCAATGCTGTAAGCAGATGGTCAATTACATAGGCTGCAAAGCGTCTTGCAAGCGATGCATAGAGGTATTCCTTTTTCATCTGCCTTCTCCTCGATTAACGGTAATGCGTGTAGCTATGACAGTCAAGGAAAGAAAAACCATGAGTATATCTCTCGGATACACCCATGGTTTTACTATAAGGACATGAATCAGATTATGAATTCAGCGTATAGCGGATCGTGTATACTCCTGAACCGGCTTCGGCTTCCAGGATATCATCACGCTTCGTGAATGTGAGGGCATCTCCGTCAACCAATGTTGCCCCATCCAGCAATCGGATAGTGGCAGTGGTATTGGCTGGAACCGTTGCTCGCAAGGTTACAACGTTCGTCTTGCTCTCTCTCTCCCAGCGTACACCCACCTCTCCATATACCGATTGATAGGAGCCTTCCACCCAAGAGAGGTTTCCCCCGATCCTCGGGGCAATGATCGCATGCTTATATCCTGGTTTGTGCTCATCCATATCCAGACCTGCAACAACACGGTACAACCACTCACCAATTGCGCCATAGGCATAGTGGTTGAATGAGTTCATATCTGGGCTCCACATTGATCCATCCGGTTTGATACCATCCCAGTGCTCCCAGATTGTGGTGGCTCCCTTCTTGACTTGGTACAACCAGGAGGGGAAGTCATCCTTGAGCAACAACGCATATGCTTCATCCAGGCACCCGTTGGAAGAGAGTGCATGACAGAAGTACGGGGTACCGACAAACCCTGTTACCAGGTGTCCATCATGCTCAGCCAGCAGTTTCTTCAGATTCTCCACGGTCTTAGCAACAAACTGCTCTGGGGCAAGATTGAAGTGAAGAGCAAGGATATGAGCGGTCTGTGTCTGGGCGGTCATGGTACCATCGGCATTGAAGAATGTTTCCTGGAATGTCTGTACGATCTTGTCATGAAGTGCTTCATACTCCTTTGCCACATCTTCCTTCCCTAGAATTCTTGCAATCTTGACAAAAAGTCTGGTGGAATAGGCATAGTAAGCAGTACATGTCAGGTCGTTTGGAGTGGCTCCAAAGTAACTTCCTTCCTCAGCATCCAAGGCAACCCAGTCGCCAAATTGGAGCTTGTAGTTCCAGATGTTGTTCTTTGCATGGGTTTTCATGAAGTCAATCCAGCCCTTCATGCTCTCATACTGAGTCTCCAGGATTGCTGTATCACCAAAGGTGAGATAGAGCACCCATGGATTGATGATTGCAGCATCAGCCCAGGCGGTAGCAGAATGGGTTCCCTTGTTGAGCAACCAGTTGTCAAACGGGTATTTGTACAGTACATCGGGCACTACATGGGGAACGCCACCTTCCTTGGTCTGGTCAAGGGAAAGGTCCTTGAGCCATTTCTTGAAGAAGGTGTAGGTGTTCACATTATAGCTTGCTGTCTGACAGAAAATCTGTGCATCACCAGTCCATCCAAGACGTTCATCACGCTGGGGGCAGTCAGTGGGGACATCAACGAAATTACTCTTCAATCCCCAAAGGATATTATGCTGTAGCTGGTTGAGATCAGGGTTGGAACACGCAAAGCTACCCGTTTGCGGCATGTCTGAGTGAATCACGTAGGCCTTGAAATTATCAAGATCCGCGCGTCCTGGGAACGATTCAACATGGATGAACCGGAATCCAAAGAAGGTGAAATGGGGACGATACACGAATGGTTTATCATCCTTGATGGTGTAGGTTATTCGCTGTTCAGCCCTGCGGAGGTTGTCGGTGTAGACATTGCCGTCCTTATCCAGTACTTCGAAACAACGCAGGACTATGGTCTCTCCTGCCTCTCCTTTTCCTCTTATCTCCGGTAATGCACTCATGTTCTGGCCGAAATCGATGACCCGCTCTCCCTTGGGTGTCGTGAATGCAAGGGTTGGGGCCATGACCTCCTGAAGCGCAACTGGGGAGCCCTCCTGTGCCTCAATATGTTCTGAAGTACAAGGAACTGGTTTGGCTGCACGCCAGGCAGTGTCATCAAATCCTGGTTTGTCCCAACCATCCTGTTCCAGGGAAGCATCATAGGTCTCTCCATCATACAGTTGTGAATTCAGGACCGGACTGTCGCTGCCTTTCCAGCTCTCATCACTGTAGAACGTTTCTTTGCTTCCATCACTGTAGGTGACATCCATACGTAGTGAGAGGGATGCATAGTCACCATAGAAGTTGTGAATCATCAGGAAGCTGAGTGTGCTCTTATACCAGAGAGAACCGAGGTGTGCACCGAGTACGTGCTCACCAGAGGAAAGCATGTCAGTTACATTATAGCTCTGGTAGAGTAGGCGATGATCATAACTGGTCCATCCTGGGGCAAGTTCATCACATGAGACCTTCTTGCCGTCGATATGCAACTGGTAGACTCCCTGTGCTGTGGAGAAAATTACTGCTGATTTCACCTCTTTTTTCAGAGAGATGGCTTTTCTTAAATAGGTGCCTTTCGATAGCTTGATATCCTCTTCAGTCTCTGCGGTAATGAAATGATCCTTCAGTGAGTCAGGGTCTTTCAAGCCTCCGAGCATAGTGGTACTTGCACTGAATGGAGAGGTAGAGACTCCCTGGGTATCCGCTTCGGTTACGACTCTTACCCGTGCCCAGTAGAGAACGCCTTCATCCGGGGTGAATCCCGGCACGCGAACCTGTGCAGAATCACTGCTCTCTATCAGGCCGGTGTCGAACAGAGGTGAGGCAAAGGAAGCTTCATCAGCTATCTGTATTTGATACTGTTTCTGTCGGCAATTCCTAAATGGTGTGTCGATTACCCAAGAGAACTGTGGTCCATCGGTAATTCCTACAACATGGTCAAGATAATTGATCTGCAGCTTGGAAACTGTTGTCATGATACTACTCCAATTTTGTTTTATGCGCTTGCAAGGTGGACTTGCATCCAATATTAAAAGTCAGCCTTTTACAGCCCCTCCCATCATTCCTGCAACCAGCTGACGCTGGAAGAAGATAAAGATGATCAAGGGGATGACACTTACTACCACTACGTTTGCAAACAATAGGTTCCACTGGGTGCTGAACTGGCTCATGAATGAGTACAGCGTCAAGGGAGCGGTAATGTTCTTCGCACCAGGAAGGAAGTACAGTGGACCAACAAAGTCATTGAAAATATTGACCGACGTAGTTACGACTACCGTCACAATCGCTGGCTTGAGCAAGGGGAGTATGACCTGGAAGAAGATGGTCAGAGGACTGGCCCCGTCAAGGTATGATGCCTCGTCAAGATCTCGTGGGATGGAGGACATCGCCGTCCTGAAGATCATGGTTGCAAATGGCATGAACAAGGCAACATCGATCATGATCATACCGAACATCGTCTTGTAGATTTTCAGGTTTTGCAACAGGAAGATGGTTGGTACAACCGCTGGTGGGATCATAAGCCCAACAATCAAGAGGGACATCAGAATAGAGGCGGACTTGTCATTCTTTCTCTGAGCCACGAATGCAAAGAGGGCAGAGAAGACCACAATCAGGGCCACTGATCCAACGGTAAGCAACGTACTGTTCAAAAGTGCCCTGAACATCCGGTAATCACCATATGCAACGACTTCCTTGAGATTCTGGAAAAACAGATTCTGCGCAGGTAGGCTGAAACGCAGCAAAGCTGCTTCTTTGCTGCTCTTGGCAGCCATGAGAATGATATAGACAAAGGGTACGATGAAGATAATCGTCAAGAAGAGAAAGACCAGTATATTCGATGCAATATATACAGTTTGTTGTTTCCTGGATTTCATAGTTCAATCTCCCTGCTGTTGAAGAATCGTCTGAGCGGAAATATCAGGATGGTAACCATGATGAATAGGATGACATTCCCTGCAGTTGACAGACCGTAAAATCCTGCCTGGTACTGTTTGTAAATAACACTGGTCAGTACGTCCGATGCAAAACCAGGTCCGCCTCCAGTCATTGCCCAGATAAGATCGAAGGAACGAAGACCTCCGATGAAGGAGAGCAGTATAACGGTGAACGTGGAGTTTCTCACCAAGGGAATGATCACATGGCGGAACTTAATCCAGAATCCACCCTCGAGTTTCATGGCATCAAAATAGTCCTGAGGAATTGAGATGATACCTGCCATATAAATTACGGTAGCAATACCGATTCCTTTCCAAACATCAACAAAAATAACTGAATAGAGTGCCACCTTGGGGCTTCCAAGCCAGTCAGGTTGTGGTAGGCCCATCGAGCCCAGCACCACATTGATCAACCCAATATTGGGTTGCATAAGAATTGAGAAGGTAATTCCTACCGCAATGGTACTTACCAGTACGGGAAAAAAGACCACGCTTCGGTAAAAGCCCTTGAACCTAATACCTGAGGTGAGCATTACAGCAAGGGGGAGTGCAAGGACAGTTTTCAGTCCACTGGTAAGAAAAGCGTAGATGAAAGTGTTTTTCAGACCGATTGATAGCATTGGGTCTGACAAGAAGGAAATATAGTTTTCCATTCCAATATAGGTCGAATCAAAAATCGTCCACCGAGTCAAGCTGAAGTAGAATGCAGACAAGGTTGGTATGATAAAGAAAATAAAAAATGCTGTTACAGCAGGTACATAAAACCAGTTAGGATAGGTCTTCATCATTCCCCGCTGAATCGTATTCTTTTTCATGAGTACCTCCAAGATGAGAACAACCATCCCCTGCATGCAAGGGATGGTTGCAACAATCAAAGAATCTTACCAGCCTGCAAGACCCAACTGCTTTGCCTGATTGGCAACGTCCTTGTCATAGTTGACAGCAGCGTCCATTGGACTCATCTGTCCAGTACCTACTGCAACACAGAACTGCTCAAGACGAGGTCCTTTTACAGGAGAGAGGAACTCGAGTGCAGGTGCGGAATTTCCAGAATCGATATATCCGGAGATATCCTTAACTGCAGGAAGCACATCTTCAGGAAGTTCTGCACCAATGACCAAGTATGGACCGGAAGGTGGAATTTCCTTGTTCATGTCTGCAATGCCTTCAGGAGAGACGGTGTAAGCCAGGAAGCGCTTAACAGCTTCAAGCTTTGCTCCGGTGGTTGTCTGAGGTACATAGTTTGCAGAGAGCATCCAGATGGTTGCTCCATTCTTGTCTGCACTCTGTCCTGGCTGTGCAAAGAAACCGATGTCCTCAGCTTTGTCAGGCCAGTTTGAGGTGATGTTGCCCAGCGCCATGGAAAGCATTGGGTAGTGAGCGCCCTTGCCGTTTGCCAGCATTTCAAGACCCTGGTCATACTTTGCAGTAGCGTAACCGCTCTGGTACCAGCCCTTGTCGTAGGCTTCTTTCAGGTGTTCAAAACCCTTGATGGCTGCAGGAGTGTTTGCGTACTTGATCTTGTTCTCAGTGTACAATTGTGCGAAGTCAGGAACTTCAGCCTGCACGTTGTAGTAGTCTGCAAGAACAAAGAGCTGACTGGTCCAGCTATCACCAAAGGTGGCGATAACAGGAGTAATGCCTGCTTTCTTGATCTTTTCATTGTTCGCTGCAAACTCAGCCCAAGTCTTGGGAATGCTCAGTCCCAGTTCTTCATAGACTCTCTTGTTGTAGAGAATTCCACCACCCATTGCGGTCTGGTTTGGTACACCATAGACAGCATCACCCTGTGATACGGTCATCTTGAAAGCTTCGTCAACTACGTCCATGAAGGGCTCGTCTGCAAGGTCAACCAAGGTATCACTTGGATTGAGTGCCTGTAAGAGTGAGCCGGCATTGTAGAAGAACATGTCATTCATTTCACCGGTTGCCAGACGTGTCTTGGTGATGTTGTCTCCATCACTTCCACCTGGGCGAAGCTCAAGTTCAATCTTTACATCAGGGTTCAGTGCCATAAAGCCTTCAGCTGCGGCTCTTGCCTGATACTGGTCACTACCACTTGCAACCAAATAGGAGAGGGTGATTGGCCCTTCTTCTTTGGCAGCTTCCTGCTGACCCGCTGCGAACAGCGTGAACGGAATCAACGAGATGAGTAGAAATACCGCTACTTTTTTCAACATATAGTCCTCCATTTTTCTTTAGGTTATTCAAATAACCTAGTAAACCAATAATATTTGAGCATTAATCATTCCCTGCATGCTCGCAATACACAAAACCCTTTTGAGAAAAACAACCTTTGCTGAGAACCATGAAGCACAACTCTTTCTAAAAGAAAATGCTCAAGTTTCTTCTTCCTTTCTAGGATATTGAGACATGTACCGTCTAAACATCCTACCTCTAGTGTACAACCGCTTTTTCAAACGCGCCGTCACAAATCATTCAATTTTTAGCACAATTTTTTCATTAACAGATGCAGATACGTAACTATCGAGATCTAAGGTCTACACTTCTTGATTCATGAAAAAAGCCTGCCACATTGTTCTGCAGCAGGCTTAATTCCTTATACCTTGTTAATAAACTGTTTCAATCCACCATGATACCCTTCCGGGTCATCCCACATGGACATATGCCCAGCATTTGGACAGTATAGGTATTCACCCTTCGGCAGCTGTTTGCACATCCACTCCATATACGAGGGGTCCATGGTGTCATACTCGGCGCCGATAACCAGGGTGGGTATGGTAATCTTCCTCAGGTCTTTTGACCTATCCCAGGTCTCCAGTACACCTGCAATTCCGAATTCACTAGGGCCTTGCATATAGACATAGAGGTCCTGGTTGGCATGGCTAAGTGATGAAGTCACACACTGTGGCCATTCATCCATTGGACGTCTCAGAACATGGCGCTCGTAGTAGGGAACCAACAAGGCTTCGTACTCCTCACTATCATACTGACCGGCTGCTTCCAGCTCCTTGATGCGTTTCAGTATTGCAGGATCCATCTGTGGTCCCAGTACATCATCAGCATACCTTTGGTAGGCAACACAGTCAGCCATCATGTTGCTTATGTTCAGGCCCTTCAATGCCTCAGGGTGAGCAAGTGCATATTCCATTGCCAAGACACCACCCCAGGAGTGGCCAAGGAGGAAGAAATTGTCCGGCCCCAAGCCTAAGGCTTTCCTTACTTGGTCTACTTCATCGACAAATCGCTCGATAGTCCAGAAAGAACGATCTGCAGGATTGTCTGAGTTGTGAATCCCGAGTTGATCATAATAAATGTATTCGATGTCACTATCTGAGAAATACTCTTCAAAGCTCTTGAATTATTCATGGTTCATGCCAGGCCCACCATGTAAGAGCAATAGTCTCTTGCTCGGGTTGTTGTCACAGCGCTGCACCCAGACCTTGTAATCGCCCTTATGGGTATGAATAGGTATCATCATTGTTTCTCGTTCCATACATTCCTCCTTTCTGGAGTTGTTACCCCCTAGTGTACCTCATCCACCCACACATTGCAGTGAGAAAAATGCCTGAGATACAAAACAGATTCCTTGTACTCGAAAAAAAGGTGCGGTAAGGTAAATATGGATAATGCCTTACATTCAGTAAGTATTGTATGCAATGTATAAGGAGCCTACCATGAAGAAACCAATCATTTACCTGCTGTTGGCAATCGTATTGATCCTAGGTACCGGGTGTGACCTGTTTCCATATTTTGGAAAAACTGTGTATTTCTACGAAATGGCAGGGCGTGGTAACAATGATTCTACCTTCCGGCTCATGCACCAAAGTGGAGGGCATACCATCATCATGAGTAGGGGAAAAGAAAATGTAGAATTAAGTCATGATGAAGCAGAAGCTTTAATTTCAAAAACAATCTTTACATTGGAACTGGATGGCGAAGCATTGGATAGGGTTGTAGGGAGTAAATCAGTTGATGAGCTTGGTAATTCGGGATGGCATGTGGTGGAAACTTTTATCTTGCCTGAATTAAGAAAAGGCACCTTCACACTGTATGGAGAAACTAAGTTCTATGATATGCAGGATGAAGGTCAACCGGTTCCTTACCGTCACAATGAGGTGACTCTGAAAATACTATAGTTGGTTAATCTTTGATTGATAATTTTTTTCCCGGTTAAGATTAAGAGGGGGATGTTTTGCTGTTTCGTCAGATGTACATGAGAAGTGTTTTTGGTTTCATCGGTCTATTGTGCTTGGTGTTCATGGTCTCATGTAGTCCTGATACTCCTAGGGTTATTCCAGTCGAGCAAATCAGCATATCCAGTGATGTTGACTACGTAGTTGAAGGGGAGACCCTTCAGCTGCATGCTGTAGTCACTCCCTCTAATGCCACAGATGATTCGCTCACTTGGTCTGTAGATAATGGTACCGGTAGAGCGATTATCGAGCAAAGTGGTCTTCTTACTCCCATAGAAGTTGGTAGTGTGACAGTAAAAGTAGCAGCCAATGATGATTCTGGAGTAATTGGGGAAAAAGCAATCTCCATCATTTCTGATGTCACTATAGTAAAAGAGCTATTGGAAAATGCTACCTACTCAGCTGTACAAGATGAGGTTTCAAACCAAGAGATAGCGACCCTAAAAGCTGAGAATCTTGTCCACGTGGTTCTTGAACAACGAGACGATATTTCCTTTGAGATAAATACAGAAGAATTCACAGCTGCGGTGGCTGGTGATGCTGAAAATCCAGATGGAATCGATGGTTTCCTCATGTTCACAGTGACTGTTCAGAATGGAATAGAACAATCCACCTCTACCGAAGTTATTACCTTGCCGATTTTTGCCCGGGAGTATGATCCAGCAAGAGATAGTGCTGATATCCTTACGGCAAAGCAAGCAATTGAGGAATCCTTTCCTATCGAGGTAAGTCAAGAAGAAGCAGGTGACCAAATAGATGCTTTAGCGAAGGTAGAATCATTCATTGAGACACTGGGAGTAGATGCTCTTAAAGGAACAGAGAGAGAAATCACGAACGTTACCTATACTGCTCCTACAGCAGGTACTTTTGATAAACCTGCTGGAACAGATGGTTCTCTGCTTTTTGCTGTCAGCATTAGTAAGGGAAATGGGGAGCCCCAGATTACCGCAGAATTAACCATGACGATCGCAGCTGATCCTTACTACGCAACGGAAGATGACAGAGATATCGACCTCACAAGGCGAGCCATTGAAGGAAAAGAGTATGGTGTAGGCCAAGAGGCAGCAGTGGATGAGGAGGGTGCTATCAACACTGCTCAGTCGCTGGTACATGAGCTAGGTGAGGAACTGTATGATACTGAGATTCTGCTTAATGCAGGTACTTTCACCGCTGCAGTAGAAGGCAGCCCTTCCAATCAAGAAGGTACTGAAGGTTCCTATACTTTCACGGTGACCATTAGTAAAGGAGTAGGTACTCCTGTTACCACAAAAGAACTCACTATGGTCATAACTGCAAATGCCTATGATGCAACGAAGGATAATGAAGATATTGCTGCTGCAAGAAGTGCGATAGAAAGCGTAGAGTCATTTACTGCAACACAGGAACAAGCTCCTGATATGGATGGGGCAATTGCTACTGCTCAAGCTTTGATAAATGACTTGGAAGACGCCCTTTATGATACGACCGCTGTTGTAGTTGCTGAAGAATTTATTGAAGCCACAGAAGGAACAACAGAAGATCCAGATGGAGTGAATGGTTCCTTTACCTTTACGGTCAACATCAACAAGGGAGGAGGAGCTCAACAGGTTACAGAAGTACTCACGATGAGTATTACTGCTACAAAGTATGAAATATCAGAGGATTATATATGGGAAGGAGACCTATCTGAAAATACTACTTGGTCAGGAGTGGTACAGGTTAATAACGTAACGGTCCCTCAAGGTATAACACTAACAATCGAACCAGGGACAATAGTAAAATTCAAATCTGACCGTGGGTATATAAATCTGGATAAAGGAGGCCTCCAGGTAGCAGGTGGTACCCTGATTGCAGAAGGAACCCCAGCTGAGCAAATCTTCTTCACTGCAGACTACGAGAGGGAAGGGTATGAATATGCCATAAACGGAGATTGGTTTGGCATTACGCTGGAAGATACGAATGACTCGATTCTTGACTACACTGTAGTGGAGTATGCAGAAATCGGGGTAGAGCAGTTTGAGTCTTCCGTTACCATATCGAACTCAGTAATCCGTTGGAATAATACCGAGGGGCTCTATGCAGAGCAGTCCTCTCCTACGATCATCAACAACACCCTGTATCAGAATGGGTATCACGAGATTGCACTTGAGCAGTTCAATACCAATGTTCTTATAGAAAACAACTACTTCAGAGATGGTCATGTAGGAGTACACTTTGAAAACAGTGAGGGAATCGTAGAAGGTAATATCTTTGCAAACTACCATATGCATGCACTTACCGCTGGAATGAACTCTGAAGTAACGGTACGAAATAACACACTCTATAATATCGGTAATGTACCAATACTGAACACGGAAGATCCTGATGGGGAGTCCCCGAATGATGAGAGTATCACTCAAATAACTGAATCAAATAATACTGAAGTTTCTACGGAACCTGCTGGCCTAAGTTTTGATTACACTGTTCCAACAGACTATGATCTTGGTTATCGTCCTGCTACTGAGGGAGATGAATACCTCTATGTGTATGATGCAATTGATTCTACTCGTGAGGTGACCAGAAAAATGGGCGCAGGAGAGAATCTTGGCTTCGGCTGGGCTCTCCATTATTACGACGGTTATCTCTGGCGATTCAGCATTGGCGACGGGGAGTTCGGGGAAGGCTTGGATTTCATCCGAATCGCATTTGATGAGATTGGCATCACCGAAGTGACCAAGATGGGAACAGACTGGGTTGTAAACCCCAGAGGGCTTACCCATGATGGACAGTACTTCTACATCAATGATTTCAGTGAGAAGAAAATCTACCGTTTTACTTCGCCTGAGAACATTTCTGATGGTGAAATGGTAACAGAGTATTCTTCCATTGATATTCCCAATGCTGAAGATGGTGGAACCATGGGCCTGACCTATGATGGGGAGAAACTTCTCCTGCCCAGTCGTGATCAATCTGTGCTGTATCGAATTGATTTCGATGACCCTACCAATTTTACTAAAATTACCTTGCCTACCACCCTTGGAAATGACATCGCCTGGCATGATGGCTATTTCTGGAGTGTAGCCTCGGGGAAGGGGTTGGGTAAGTTTGAGATCAACAGTAACCAAGCTACCTTGGTTGGAAGCATCTACCCAGTTGCCTATGACGCTTGGGCAATCACCTCCAATGGGGAAGTGGGGGAAGATGCACGTCTTTGGACTCTCCAGAAGACCTGTGAGCTTTGGGATGATGACAAACTCTTTGAGATCAAACCATTGGGTCCAACCCTCTAAATGTAATTGAGTTGTAGGAGTTACGCACCAAATAGTTGGAAATGAATGACAACTTGTTGTGATGCAAGCATACAAGCAAGATGAAAAAGTTGAGGGGAAGCTCATTTTTAAGGGTGGATCCACTTTTTCTCTTGCTTTTCTTTTTACAGGGTATTAAACTGCACTTAATACAGGAGATTCACACCATGCCCCCATCGCCTGATTGGGTTCTCAAGTACAAGACCAAGGGAATCTATACGAAAAAGACAAAACATGGCTACGCACTGTATCGTGGCCATTCAGAGCGGGTACCGGGAAAGAGCTACCCGGTATTCCGCTGTGACGAATACCTGGGCATTGTCACCGAACAGGAAGGCCTTGTGCCATCGAGACCGCCGGTCAAGCCTGCAATCAGGGTCCTTCGCTATGGGTTCTGCCAGATCGTCGAAACCTCATGCAGAGTGCTGACCAGGCATCCCAAGAGGCTCGGCCTCGATGCGGATGTCCTTTTCGTGAAGGCTGCCCTCGGCATGGAGGGCAAAGAGAACCAGATTGGCTATGAAGGCAGCTGGTTTTCCATCCTGTTTCCGGGAATGGACCTGGGCAGGGTCCTGACGGAGGCAGAGGGGCGATACCTGCCCGTCATGAGACGACAGGTCGAGTCGAAGCTGAGGGACCGCCTTGGCCCTGATTTCGCTGAGATGCTTGCACTTTCCTCAAGCCTGTATGCCGTGCATGTGAACGGGGGGTGGCATCTTTCGGATATACCCGGGCGGCTGAAGCATCTTGGCACGAAGCATTCGATACCGTTTGAACTTGGAGGTTCCCATCATGAGGTTTGAGACACTGAGGATGCAGATAGAGGATTTCCAGTCTTCCAGCACCATCAAGGTAAAGGATGCAGGCAATGAGACGAGGATCCGCATCCTGAAGAAGATACTGAAACTGTTTGGGGACGTACCCGACTGCAGGGTCCAGGGACGGACTGTCTACCCGCTTGGGGAGGTCATCCTCATGCTGTTTCTCGCCACGCTGGCCGGGTCTGAGAGCTGCCTGTCCACACAGGATTTCTGGATGAGCAACGCCAAGCTCTACAGGCGCCTGTTCGGCAAGGAGACCATCCCCAGCCATGATACATTCAGGAGGGTCCTCTCCATCATCAGGGCCGAGGAGCTCAATGCATTGCTGGTAAGCGTATTGCACAATTCGGATACGGCAATCAGGAAGGCACTGAAACTGCCGACCCCTCCCAAGAGGATAGTGTCGGTGGATGGCAAGCAACTCAGGGGCACAGGACGCAAGGCAGAGACAGGGCAAGAGATCAAGGACCTGCAGGTCCTCAATATATATGAGCAGGATACGGAAACCTGTCTCTTCTCCGAGGCGATAGAATCCAAGACAAATGAAATCCCCCATGCCCAGAAGCTTCTCGCGAGGATGAACCTCAAGGACACGGTGGTCACCTTCGATGCCATGCACATGCAGACCAGGACCATCGGCATCATTGCCGAGTCAAAAGGTGACTATATAGGGGGCCTGAAGGGCAACCAGGGCAAAGCCGCTGAATTCGCCAGGACACTGTTTACCGAAGAGAACAAGCAGAAGCTCAAGGGTATTGATGGTTGCTACCACATGACGAGTGAGATCAGCCACAACCAGCTCGAGCAGCGGTCCTTCTATCTCTATCCACTGACCCAAAGCGAGAAGAAAGGGCTGTTTTCGGAGTGGAAGAAGGTCTTCTCCGTGGTATGCATGGCCAAGACGATGAGACACAACATCACCGGCAAGGAGACGGAGGAGATCCGCTACTACCTTACCAGCCTGAAGGACATCGGTGATGCAGCTCATTGCATACGTTCGCATTGGATGATTGAAAACAGCCTGCACTGGAACCTTGATACGACCTTTCGCGAGGATGACATGGCCCTGAGTGACAGGAATGCAGCCCTCAACCAGAGCATATTGAACAAGGCATGTCTCTCGCTGTACAAGAAGATGAGCGACCTCATGGGGGGAACACAGAAGATCAGCAAGAAAAGGCTGAGGAAAATCTTCGGCTGGAACTTCAACGATGCCATGTCCCAAGCGCTGACGCTGATGGACCCTGCCACCTTCGCGAAATCTGTGGAGATTATACCGAGAAAGACTACATAGCCGAAAGTGAGCCAAGGCCATAGACAGATGGGGCTCCACCAGGACAGTGGATCTCTTGGTATGTCGTGGGGTATCCTTTATTCACCGTAAATCTCCAAAAACCCTCAAGAATTGGTTACATACAAGCCTCTGATGGTCTCGACAGCCTGAAAGCGTATGTTGGGAATGCAGAAGATGGGTTTAGTGCGTAGGTCCTAAATTGAGTTGTATCTTCATGGTATTTTCATTGATTATTGCCATCCATGCTGTACACTGAAAACTAAGAAAACAGTACTGAAAGCATAAGGAAGGTTACCAATGAAACCAACCAATGTTGTCGTGATGAACGCAAGTCCCAAGGGTGAGTTCAGCTTAACGTTGCAGCATGCAAAGTATCTCTTGGTTCATGAACCTGATATTGAAGCAAGCATTATCCATGTTGGGGAAACCCTGACCATGATGGAGTATGATGAGGCTTGGCTATCTGACACCTTTGATGCGCTTGATGCCTGCGACATGGTCATCTGGGCTACCCCGGTGTATACCATGCTTGTTCCCTGGCAGCTTGTTCGCTTCTTCGACCTCATGAGAGAACAGGGAAGACAGTCCATACTTGCTGGCAAGTATGCAACCTGCATCATGAGTTGCTTTCATTACTACGATCACCTAGCTGAGGAGTGGTTGCGTGGTACCTGTGAAGATCTTGGCATGGCGTTTATGGAAGGTTTGAGCGTTGACAACAAGGATATGTTGCAAGCTGACTTTAGGAAGAGTATGCGGTTTTTCATGCATGAATTTCATAGTGCGTGCATCAATCATACTCCTGTTCCTAGAAGGAGCACACCAATCCTTAATGATTCCACATTTAAGTTTCAGCCTCAGTCGATAGAGACCACAGGAGAGAAAAAGAAAGACATCCGCACTGTCTTGTTGACTGATGAATATCAGAAGGACGGCAATCTTTCGCGCATGATTGAAGTCTTCCTGGCTTCCTATCCTAATGCTGTTGAAGTAATCGACATCAACACATTCCCGTATGAAGGAGCCTGCCAAGGCTGCTTACGATGTGAGCTGGTAGGTGAGTGTGACAGAAAAGATGGTTTCCAAGTCTTCTACCAAGACTTGGTTAACTCCTGTGACGTATTGGTGCATGCGATGAACCTGGAAGGAAGGTTTCTGAAACCAGTGTGGAAGCTGTTCCTTGACCGTACGTTCGCAAATGGGCATAGAACCAGCATGATGGGTAAACACTCAGCGTACCTTGTCTCTGGTCCTTTATATCAACTGCCGAACGTACGACAGTTTCTGGAAGGAAAGGACCGGGTGGGAAGAGAGAATTCAATGGGGATTATCAGTGATGAGGAAAAAGATTCTGAGCGGTTGCAGGCTATGATCACAGATCTGGCTTGTCGACTCGATCGCGCCAGCCGTGCTGGGTACCAGAAAGGGGTGAACTTCCTTGGTGTTGGTGGAATGAAAATCTTTCGTGACCTGATCTATGGTATGCGGGGTGTTGTACGTGACGACCATCGTTTCTATAAGGAAAGAAAGTTGTATGATTTTCCTCAGAAGGATATCAAGAACCAATTGTTCAATATCTTCATGGGGCGGGCATTTATGTTCAAGTTCATGAGGATGCAAGCCTATAACAACATGAAACCGCTGTATATACTCCAGCATAAGCATATAGTTGATTCAAAGAAATTATAGGAGCATAGCTATGCAAAGGAAGCGGGGGGTATTGCTGCAATATTTCCATTGGTACAGCGAAGGTGGTGGTGTCCTTTGGAACAAGCTTGCAAACCAGGCTGAAACACTGAAAAAGGCAGGATTCACAGCAATCTGGCTTCCCCCTGCCTATAAGGGAGCTGGAGGTGGACATGACACCGGTTACGGTGTGTATGACCTGTACGACTTGGGTGAGTTTGACCAGAAGGGGAGTACTGCCACCAAGTATGGAACCAAAACAGAGTACCTCAAAGCCATTGATGCAATTCATTCTCAGGGACTTTATGTCTATGGAGATATTGTATTGAACCATCGCATGGGTGCTGATGAGAAGGAACAGGTGCTTGCTACCCCATATTCGAGAGATAATCGGTCAGAGCCAAAAGGACCTCAAGAGCAAGTAACGGTTTATACCCGTTTCACCTTTCCGGGCAGAGCTGCAACCTATTCTGATTTCCAATGGATGTGGCACCACTTTGACGCAGTGGATTATGCAGAGGAACATCCTGATGACAAGAAGAGCATTTATGTACTGGAAGGCAAACAGTTTGATGACTATGTTTCCTCGGAGTTTGGGAATTACGACTATTTGATGGGTTGTGACCTTGATTTTGGCGCAGAAGAAGTGAGGGAAGAACTTACACGCTGGGGAAATTGGTATCTTGATACCACAGGCATAGATGGCTTCAGGATTGATGCAGTGAAGCATATCCCTTCGTGGTTTTTCCCAGGGTGGCTTTCATCTATACGCTCCCATGCAAAGCGAGAGTTGTTTGCCGTTGCAGAGTTTTGGGACCCTGATATCGAGCAATTAATGACATATATAGCACAAAGTGAGAATGCTCTCTCTTTGTTTGATGTTCCGTTGCATTTCAAGTTCTACCAAGCAGGAATGGAGCGGAAAAATTTCCCCTTGGATTCCATATTCTCCGGAACCTTGGTCGAACAGGATCCAGAGCATGCAGTTACCTTTGTAGCCAACCATGACTCACAAGCTTTGCAAGCTCTTGAGTCAGTAGTGGAGCCTTGGTTCAAGCCACTGGCATATGCGTTGATACTTCTAAGGAGGGAAGGATATCCCTGTGTATTCATTGCAGATTATGAGGGAGCATCATATGAGGATTATGGTTCTGACGGTAAAAAGTATTTGATTGAGATGCCTTCATTCAGGGAGTTGATTGATCTTATGCTCAAGTTGCGAAGTAGTCATCTTGAGGGAGAACAACACGATTACTTCGATCATACTAATACCATTGGCTGGTCTTTTTCAGGAAATAAGGCACTGGCTGTAGTTCTCTGTAATGGGGAGGAGGGTAGCAAAAGAATGGAGACAGGCCTTCCTGTAACTGAATTCATAGATTGTACAGGCAATAATTCTGAACGTATCAAGACAGACGAAGAAGGGTTTGGGGATTTCCCTTGCAAGGGAGAATCCATTTCGCTTTGGGTGTGGATCGATAATCCCCTATAACGGTCAGCAAGTATTTCTGCGACTGATGGGAAGGCGTATGCACCAGTGGAATGGTAACCAAGGATTCCCAAACAAATTTCTACTATGAATAACTATTTAATAAATTTTGTAAAGGAATTCCCTCTATATGCGAGCTATTCCATCATTATGGAATACACGTTTCCCCAATCGTTTCAAATACTTGTCCAAAAAGGGATGGACAGGAATATGAAGGTCCTTCATAGTAGAAATACCCCGAAATAGTGCTATGAGGAGATATGTACATGAATGTGTTGACATTTTGGCTAAGCATCTTTGGATTTACTGCACTGTTCGGTACCTTCATTCTCTCATTTATCAAACAGAAAGAGCACTATGAGGCTTTTCGAAATCAATACTTATGGTATGTAGCAATCTCTTGGATCTGGTTCATGCTCCAGTTCATCGGATTTGTCCATAACACCTTTTTAGATCAACCAAATCTTCCCCTTGTTGCCTTTAACGGCATCATGCGTGCCCTTATCTCGATTGTTATCACCTATAGTATCGCTACCATGCTTGGCAGTATCAAACATGGAAGAGTCACCTCTCGGTTCCGTTGGATTGGTATCTCTGCATCAATCGGGACTGCAATGTTACTCATAGTGATCATTGTTTTTCAGTTGCTGAGCATTGGTCCTGTTTTTTCAGCAACAGTAAATTCATTGATTGGAATAGCATTTTTGAGCATTCGGGTGAGCGTTCGTGGGCAACAGACTTATCGGGTCAGGCGCATGGGGTCATTCCTTGTTATCTCAGGTACGTCCTATCTCCTTTTCGGGGTATATGCCATCCTATTTCTACTGTTTCCTTCCGCCTACAGACCGGTGTATGATGCTCTCTCTACTGCATTGTTCATCTTGGCGTGGTGCGTGAATGATGTATTCATTTTTCTGAAGGAACTATCCGAGGAGACTACAGCAGAAGAGACTGACAGTTGGAGTAGCTTCTGTGAGTCTTTCTCACTTACGGTACGTGAACGGGAGATAGTGAGCAACCTTGTACAAGGTCTGTCATACAAGGAGATTGCCGATCGCCTCTCCATTTCCCCGAGAACGGTAGAGACCCATGTCTATCGAATATTCAAGAAGTGTTCTGTCTCTAATAAAATCGAATTAACCCAGAAAATACACCCCGTACGTACAAATACGTAACGTTCATATCGCAATTTACGTACATTTCCCGACTATTTTTCTCCATCCCTCTCGGTTAACGTCTTCATAGGAGGCGCGAATGAGAAGATTGCTTATTGCAGTGGTACTGGGAAGTATGCTGCTTTTCTTTGGCTGTACAAAAGCTGATACAACCATGGAAGAAGGATACTGGGAAGGTATCGTATCAGTTGAGGAAAATCGATTCTTCATCCACTTACGTAGTACAGATACTGGACTCTTTCTCTCAATTCCCGAGTTGCTGGCTACCGATGTGCCAGTACAGGATCTGAAGATTTCCGAGGAACAGTGGTCAGGAAAAGTTACATTGGGGACAACAACCCTACGGTTGCTTCTTGCCCCTGAGGAAAACGGCTTTTCTGGAAAAGTTCTTTATAACACGACCAATGGAACCGTACTTTTACGTGAAGGGCGGTACTCTGTTGAGTATAGAAACCTCACAAAACCAGCCCGCACAGGGAAAACGGTTTCCCTAGAGACGTCAAAAGCAACATTATACGGAACGCTGTTGACGCCAGAGGGAGAAGGGCCCTTTCCTACGGTGCTTATCATAGCAGGGTCAGGACCAACCGATAGGGACGGAAATTCAGAGTTGTTGGTTGAGAATAATGACAGTCTCTGGCATCTCGCGCATGAACTGCTTGATGCCGGCATTGCTTCGCTTCGCTATGATAAGTTTGCAGTTGGAGAGAGTCAGCCATATGATGAGCAGTTGCTGGAAGAAATTACCTTTGAGGATTTTGTGGCAGATGCTGTCTCCTGGATCAACTACATACAATCAGGTGCAAAGCATGCACCGGTAGGAATAATCGGCCACTCAGAAGGTTCTCTGATTGCTTTACTGGCAGCTCAGGCTGAACCTGTAGATTTTGTGGTATCCGTTGCAGGGAATGGGGATCCTATAGGCGAGCAGATGATTAAACAGATTCGCAGGATGGACAGCGAAGCCGCCAAAGTTCTGGAGAAACGGTTACAGGAGATCAGTGTATCTCAATATGAAGAGACAGGAAACCTTCTTGTAGACTCCTTCATCCCGCTGGGAAAAGAGCGATATCTTCAGACATGGATGAAATATAACCCAACGGATGTATTACGTACACTTTCAGTACCCACTTTGGTCATCTGGGGTGATCATGATGAGCGATTGGTAGGGGAGGATGACCTGTTCGGCCGTACTAATATGCCCGATACTGTAGCATTCTCTGAAGTCTCCAATATGGGGCACCTGCTCCGATGGGCAGAAGAAGATGCCGATATCATTAGATCCTACAGAGACAGGGATATGCCGTTACACCCCGATTTCTTACAAACTGTTACTACCTTTATTAAAGCTCAGGAGGGCTTGAGACAATGAATACAGAGACAATTATCTTGATTCTACCGTTGTTGCTATTGGAGTTAATACTCAAAATAGTCTGTTTGCGTGACTGGTGGCACCGAAAGGAGTTCAATGGATTACCAAAGTCCGCCTGGTTGTTGGTATTCCTCTTTATAAATGCATTCGGACCGATCGCATACCTCATCTACGGGAGAAAGACCAATGGCAATCGTTGAGATTCATGACATCAGAAAACAGTATGGACCTGTGCAGGCACTGGATGGAGTCTCCCTTTCTGTCGAGGACGGCACAGTATTCGGCTTTCTCGGTCCGAATGGGGCAGGAAAGTCGACACTCATAAAAATATTGACCGGCTTGCTGACTCCCTCATCAGGTAGCTATACCATTGCTGGGAAATCCGGCATACAGAGTAAACAGAGTCTTGGATATCTTGCGCAGCAGCCTGCCTATTATGGGTGGATGACTGCCAAGGAGTTGCTCGAGATCTCTGGTGATCTCTACGGGATGAATCGCCAGGAGAGAGATGAGAGAATAGTACAACTGCTGGAATTCTGTGGGATTGCTGATGCTGCAGATCGACGTATTGGTGGATACTCAGGAGGGATGAGACAACGCCTGGGTATAGCACAGGCGATCTTGCATCGCCCAAGTGTGGTTTTTCTTGATGAACCGGTATCAGCACTCGATCCCGTTGGACGAAAAGAAGTGCTCTCACTGATTGCAACATTGAGGAAAGAGACCACCATCTTTATGTCTTCCCATATCCTTGATGATGTACAGAGAGTATGTGATGAAGTTGCCATCATCAATAAAGGGTCCATCCGAATCCATGAGAAGACCAAGACACTCTTGAGATTACATGCTAAACCGATCATGCATATGGAGTTTACATCCATGGAAGAAGCCAATGCATGCGTAAAGGAGTTATCTGATTCTGGGTTGCAGGCATCAGTCAAGGCATTCACAGTCTCTCTTTCTTCAGATCTCTATGCAGAACATGCAAATCAAATACTTTTGATGATAAGTCAACATAACTGGCGTTTAGTGAACTTGCATCATCAGGAAGCCACCTTGGAGGATGTGTTCATGCATCATATACAGGAGACGACCAATGCATAAATTACAGCGAGCAATGTTTAAGAAAGAGCTCTTAGAGATGGCAAGAACCAGCCGATTGCTTATATGGGTAGTATTATCAGCGTTCTTTGGAATACTTTCCCCTCTTACGGCATACTACCTTCCGGATCTACTCTCCTTCTTCGGGGCGACAGAGAATGTGGTAATTACCTTCGAAACAATAACCTACCAAGATGCGGTTGACCAGTATGTGAAGAATTTCAGTCAGATTGGAACAATGGTGCTAATCTTTATGATGATGGGGTCGGTAGCCGCGGAGAAATCGGATGGTCTGATCCAATTCCTATTGGTGCGACCGGTAACCGTGACCTGCATCATCACAGCGAAGCTTGCCAGTCTGTTCATACTGTTGCTCATCGGGATATTGGTTGCAATTATGACAATGGGTATCTATACCTGGTACTTGTTCCCGGGTTTTCCCGTACTTCCCTTCGTTGTTTCCAACAGCTTCCTGTTGATCTATTTTTTCACATTGGGAACAGTTACGATTACGCTTTCTGCAGCAGTGAAGAAACCAATCATGGCTGGAATAGGCGCATTTGGAATCTGGATCATCTTCTCACTTGGCACCGTTGTAGCGCATGTTGGAGATTTCTCATTCGTGCTTCTCGTCAATCAGATGGTGCAAACCATTGAAGGGTTTCCCGTGGAATGGAAACCCATGGTTGGGGCAATCCTGTTCATTGCACTCGCTGTAGTGCTTGGTGTTTATGGACTGAAGCGGTGGGAGCCAAACGACTGATTTCAGGTAGGAACCACCATAACCTGGAAGGTCCTGGTTCTTGGGCCGTCGAATTCACAGAAGTAGATGTCCTGCCAGATACCCAGTGAAAGTCTACCCTGAACAATTGGGACCATTACGCTGGAACCCATGGCAGAAGCTTTCAGGTGTGCCGTTGAATTGCCTTCGGCATGCCTGAACTTGCTGTTCTCAGCAAATGCGTTTCGCAATCCCAAAAGCATATCATGCACCACATCTGGATCTGCATTCTCGTTGATGGTAAGTCCTGCAGTTGTATGTGGGCAGAAGACGAGAACATATCCTTCCTTGGTTTGTGCTTCCGTTACACACCTTTGCACTTGCTGTGTAATGGGTAATAAGGCCTCATGTGGAGTGGAGATGGTTAATGATTGTAGCATGGCGGTATACTAGAGCGGTATGATTAAGAGGTCAATACTTCCAAGTCAGCCATGCTTCCATGGTGATTGAGAACACGCTTTATTCAATTCACCTTTCTCTTCATCGATACCTGATTGCGAGATTCCTGGATGTTTAGGAAGGGAAATCTGACACTGATCTTCAGGTTTTTCCATTTTCTTTTAAGCAGTATGCGAATATTTCTCATGAAGATAGAATCAGTGAGAAACTCTTGTTCTCTTCCTCTATTCTAGTTGATATGATTCCCGTATAAGATACCAGAAAGCAGTTATTTGATGTACTCTGTTCTGACGGGGACAGAGGGCCGGCGGTTACGGTGGTATTGTCTTAGGAATAGCAGAATTATATCCTTGGTCTAGTTTATCGAACCACACACCGGCCGTCGAACATCAAAATGGGAGACGCCGTATGCTCTCTATCGACTTACAGCGTCATCCCGGTTAGAAGCATGACTGATCATCGAATGACCGCCATCTGGCCCCAATTCTACTACACTAGGAGGGGTTATGGAAGAGAACAAGGTTAACGACTACTCTTCAAGCAGCGGGTACCAATGGTATTGTACGCCGGTAGGCATTAGAACCAGTGAGATTTCGAAAGCAAAGCATAAGGATGGAGTGAAACGGTTTGTGGGAGTGGACCTGAGCAAGCAGAATTGTTGGGCTTGCATCATGGACCTACAAGGCAAGGTCATCCTACACGAGAAATTCTCATTGAGGTCTGCGAAACGGGACAAGCTTTACGAGATGCTGCAGCCAGGGGATCTGGTGCTGATGGAAGCTTCCACGGGAACATTCAACATCGCCCGAGCCATGAACAGGAAATCCGGAGTAGTGGCATGTGTAATCAACCCACATACCACCCACATCAATGAAACGAAAAAGAAAACAGACAGGGAAGATTCATTGTTTCTCGCGAGGCTCATTCTCAGGACACCGATTGCTGAACTCCAACTTGTAAGCATCCCCAGTGACCGCGAGATGGCGAACAGGGATGTAGTCTCCCACTACAGGAAACTGGATGATGTGCATAAGCAAATGGTAAACAGGTTGCATGCCTTGTTTTTTGACAATGGGTTCCCTGAGGCGGGGAAAATGAACAACCTGCACAGCAAGCTTGGTAGGGAAGCTGCGATAGAGTCGTGTTTTGGCACTGACAGAGCATATGCATTCCCCAAGCGAATCGCAAAGGATCTTTCCAAGGAACTCTCACTACTAGAAGAATTACAGGAATCCGGGGAGAAACAGTTTGCAAGGATAGTCAAACAGGATGACCGTACAGCAACGTTACTTGGATCAATCCCGGGAGTGGGGCTGAAAACAATTGCGACGTTCATTGCATTTGTTGGGGATGTTGACAGGTTCTGTAATGCAAAGCAACTCGCAGCGTATTGTGGGTTGGTCCCAAGGGTATACCAATCAGGTCAGAAGGATGCTGCACGAAAGATAACAAAAGAAGGTCAAGCTGCTTTACGGGAATACCTGATTGAATCCGTGTTCGCAATGACCAAGACCCATTTCGATTTCCCACTGAAACGCAAGTTCAATGAGCTGAGACTGCGAATGGGCGGACGAAAAGCAGCTGTTGCAATCGCAAGAAAGATGGTGGTCATGATGTATTCGATGTTGAAGAATGGGACCCTTTTTACGGTAGAAGACGAGCAGGAACGGCAGGAGGTTGCTGCCTATCATGCCCGGAAACACTTGCCAATCCTTGGCCGATACAACCAAATCCGTCAATCCTGCAAAGGATTTGAGGAAATGATAGAGATCACCAATTCTATGACTATAAATGAATTAGGGGTATTCAAATTCCTTAATCAGGGGGCTTGACGGGAATCATAGAAGAGAATTCTGTATTGAGTCCAAAAAAAATCCTGCAAGAAATTAATTCTTACAGGATAATAAACTATATCGGGCTGGGCGGATTTGAACCGCCGACCCCATGTCCCCCAGACATGTACGCTAAACCCCTGCGCTACAGCCCGAACAGTATCGGTTACCCGACAGGAAGGAACATTACCATGAAAGGTTTCTTGTGTCAATAAAACATTGCTAGTAGTCAAAGAAAGATTTTTGCGGTAAGATGATTGATAATATTTATTAATACTTCGTCGTGATTGTGTACAATTATATACGCGAAGAGGCAGGAAAGGAGTACCCATGGCGCAGATGACTAAGTTGGCACTGGCCCAATCCTTAAAGCAATTGATGGCTGATCATACCCTGAACAAGATTACCGTTAAGGAAATCGTGAATCGTTGTGGTGTGAACCGTCAGACATTTTATTACCACTTCAGAGATATCTACGATTTGCTTGATTGGATGTTTATCAATGAAGGGCAAGAGTTTGCCCGTCGGTATCCCAGTATTCATACAAGGGATGATGGTGAGTCTGCAGTTAGGAGTATGTGCACCTATCTTGTGGAAAACAAGATGATGATCATGAACATCTACCACAGTCTTGGCAGGGAGTTGCTTGATCGGTATCTCTGTCGTGAGATGGCAAAACTACTTCAAGGTACCCTCTCTGACCGCGCCAAGGAATTTGGAGCAAGCGAGGAAGACCTTGCATTCCTTATTGATTTCTACAAGCATGCATTTGTCGGGTCATTGCTCGATTGGGTGCAAGCGGGACTCCCTGGGGAAATTGACGAAATTGTGCTACAATTTATACCAATGCTTAAAGGAACCTTTGATTCTGCACTAAAACGGATGGCTTCATCACGATAACGACATGATGACTTGAAGAATCAGTTTTCATAGCGTACACTTACAGAGAATTCATTCAATGTTATGATAAGAGAGCCAATTGCAAAATGGGTTTTCAGGAACCTAGTAATGCATAAGTATACAAAACCATCACTCACATACCCCATATCTGCTGCTGGCCCATGTGACTGACAGGAATCTTCCTTGAATTCATTAATATTTGCTTGTTGGATATAGAAAAAAGGACCATTTTTTGTTATTGTTTAATTACCACAAAAAACAAACAAAAGAGGTCCTTCTTATGCACCATACTACACCAACCCCACTAGTTCTGCAATCCCTGTTGTTCTCCCATGAAGACTTTTCACCCTGCCTGTTCCGGGAACCCTCAGAGAGGGAGCTTGAGTTCCTGCAATACTATCAGGGGGTGCAGTCCCTGCTCACCCCCGATGAATTGCACAGGTTGCACAGAAGCCACCGCAGGGGAAGGCTCGGCTACGACCTGCTGCCGATACTGGGCATCATGCTGCTCAAGCTTCACCACCAGGTAAGGACGGTGAAGGGAACACTGTCGCTCCTGCGTGAGAACGGGAACCTGAAGGACATGCTTGGAATCAACAGGGTACCCAGTGAGGCGAGTGTGAGCAGGCTTTCCAGGGAAGTGGAGAGGATCGTCGACCCCTCACTCCTCCATGAACGGGTGATACAGGCGTATACATCATCAATGGACAGGCTGGCAATCGGACACCTGAGCATAGACAGCACCACCATCGGGGCACGGGAGAAGCCCATCAAGACCAGGGCACCGGAAGCCAAGGCCAACGAGAAGAGAGGACGCAAGGCGAAGGGATCGCTGGAGGAACAACAGTATCGTGAGCGTCAGGCCAGGCTGGAGCAAGAACGGATTGCCTATCTGCAGGAATCCTTCGGGGAGTCGATGGAAAGACTGGAAATGCGCTGTTCCATTACCGCGAAACAGAATTCCAAGGGGAAGAAACAATGGTTCATCGGCTACAAGGCCCATCTTGCCACTGATGATTACGGGGTGCCCGTGAGCTTCGCGGTGACCGGGGCCTCGGTCCATGACAGCAAGGTCGCAGTCCCCCTCATGAAAAAGGCAAGGAAGACCACCGATTTCTTGTATGTACTGCTCGACAAGGGGTACATCAGCCCTGTGATCAACGACTATGTCGACATGATAGGAAGGAAGGCGATCATCGACCGCAGGGCCTACAAGGGGGTGGTCGCCGACCCCCTGGACCCCGCTTCCCAGAGGCGGTATGCCGCCAGGACCACCGTGGAGAGGACCAACGGCGAGCTCAAGGACGGGTTCCTTCCCGACATCATCTACAAGCGGGGAGCCCACGCCCGGTATGAGATCGCTCTGGCCATTCTCCTCACCACCATGAAGAAGGTGCGGAATGTGCTGATCCTGTATGAGCAACACAAGGCACAGAGGGTATCCTAGCCACAATCAAAGGAATTGAAGACACCCCTCCAACGAAGAAGGGATGCGTTGGTGCGTCTATCGACTTGCCTTGGGGGTGATTCTCTCCGTCATCCTGGAGAGAAAATCATCTGGTTGACTGTCGTGCCACCTGATATGAATGGTTATGCATAATTCCGTGTATATTCATACGTATTGCTTAGCATTTTGAAATTTGCTCAAGAGAGTGAAATATGAACCAAATTCAGAATAAGAAAACAAAACGCACGATAGTTTTTCTCCTGTTTTCTTGCTTGTTGCTTTCATCAGTGTTTGCTTATCAGTTCTCCCCACTTGAACAATCGTTCCAACCAACGGGAGCTGAGAGTACAAAGACCTACACCATTGTTAACGATAGCAACGACTCGATTGCCATCAGTCTATCGGCACTTATTCGTGATCAGGATGCACAGGGTAATGAGATAAACAAACCTGCAGATGCCTATTTCTCTATTGTTCCGAATAAATTGGTAGTCCCTCCTCAGAGCAGTTGGGTGGTACGTGTACAATATCGTGGTCCCAGGACAGTAACCAATGAACTCTCCTTTCGTCTAAAGGCAGAGCAGATTCCATATTCCCAAGGAAAGAACAGCTCTGACAAAGGAATGTTCAACTTCCTTTATATCTATACGACAAGCTTGTATGTATTGCCTTCAAGAGTTGTTGAGAATGTAGGGGTGAGAGCTGTAACTCCCTCAACTTTTGAAGATGGGTCTCCTGCATTGTCAGTAACCCTCGCCAATCTTGGGACAGTCCACCAGTTGTTGATTTCTGCAGTGTTGGAAGTCAAGGACAGCAAGGGTAATGCAGTAGTGTTGCAAGGAGCGGAAGCACTGGAAGGTATCGATGGCATGAATATTCTAGCCAAGAAATCGGTGACGAAGAAAATACCTTGGCCTGAAGGTCTCTCCCGTGATCCTGGAGTTACCTACCAAGCCACGATCAAATACTCGAATTAAGAGGAGTCTTTTACTCCTCATTCCAAAAAGGTTTTCCGCATGAAAGCAAGAGGGTTCGCACACGCAGTATTACTGATTATTATGCTTGTGCTTGTAACCCTCTTTCTCTCGGCATTCCTTTGGACGTGTTTTCATCAACCAATATCAGAAGATACTCCCTCACTTATCAGGGTAGAGCCTTCTGCTCCTGAGCCATCTGTGGTTGTCGCTCCCTCAGAATCTGAAGAACAAGACAAGGAAACGAGAGAGGAGCCTTCTTCCCCAGAGGTCGTTGAAAGGGAGAAGGTCCAAGCTGTGCCTAAGACGCCCCTGCGGGAGTTGCCTCCAGCGAGGCACTTACTCTCATTCCCTCATTTTCCTGGTTTTGGTTGGAGATCTGCATTCATCAAGATTCCCTCTGTCCCCTCATTTACGAGAGAGGCTTCCGTAAGTCCAGTCGTGCCTGATCCTCCCTTTATGTTTGAACCAATGGTGCTGACTGAGGAAGAGTGGGACCTTTTCTACGGTGGATCATTCGAAGAGGAGGAGTATACTGATGATTTCTTTGCAGATTTCTTTATTGTAGGGGAAGATGCCGTCATCCAGTATGATGATGGATTCTACTATCTTGGACTCTATGTCAACAATGAACTTATTGGCGATATTGAGGTTGAATTTATTGGCGAGCAGAGATTGCTGAATGCCAATGAGTTGTCGCAGTATATTGGGCCCTATATAACCGATGCAGCAAACCAACGCCTCTTTGGTGATGGACTTGCCTATATCTCCCTTGAAGAGTTGCGAAGTCGCAATGTTGAGGCTCGCTACGACGCAGCAGAGTTTGCCGTGTACCTCCAATTCAGCTTGGAAGATATGCCTGAGAGGACAATTAGCATTACTTCTCGTTCCATCAACAGGAGAGAGCAGTACGGCATCAGTGGGGCAATCGTGCTTGAGCCAGCAAAATTCGCAGTTGCCAGCTCTCTCAGCCTCTATGGGATGCTTGACTATGATGCTGATTTCTCAGCAATCAACCAGAAGCTACTCTCTCTCTCTGTTTCCAATAGAATCTCGACACTGGGTATAGGCCTCAATGTCTATTTCTCTCTCTCTTCCATGCAACCATACTTCAATCCTGGGACTTGGAACGGCTTCTATGACTTTGTTGAGTCGAGTCATCGTCTGAGTTTTGGTCATGTGGGTACAAACCTAAGCAATAAAAATCTTGGTTCTTTTACCAATGTAGGATTTACCTTTGAGAAGAATTATGCCTACGGAACCGAGAGAGCCAAGGGCAATCAGTTCGAATATCGCATCGTTCTGGTTGAGCCCTCTGAGGTGAAAATCACCATCAACGGGGAAGAGGTGTTCAAGCGATCATTCCAGGCAGGTACGTATAGGCTCAGGGACTTTGTGTTTACCCAGGGAGCCAACCAGATAAAGATAACCATCATCCCCGATAGTCATCCGGAGGATGAGAGAGTGGAGTATGTCGACATGGGGTATGACTATCGTCTGCTTGGTAAGGGCGACAGCCTCTATGGCTTTGGCTTTAGTGTACCCAGACAGAAATCCACCAGTGCAACATCTGCTCTCAGCATCCCTTGGTTTGATGACCAGTATCTGTCCTACCACCTTGATGCCTTCACTGCCACCTATTACCAACAGACAGGGTTGACGGATGTATTCACCTTCACCAGTGAACTTGCCTTCAGTCCAGGTGTTTTCAGTGGTATGTTCAATGGAGTGTATGCAACCATGGTCGGCACATCGCAGTTGCAACTATCCCTTGGTCTGGATGCGTCAAAACTAACTCCATCTTTCTCTGCAAGTTTGAGTCATCGTTACAGCGGTCCTCAGGATAGTGGGTTTGGAACGATTAGCGGAACACTTAACCATTCCATTCCTGCAAAGGCATCAGGAAGCCCCCATTCTACAAATACCACGCTTTCACTCTCCTATTCAGGGAGTTTCACTGAGAACGTTCGTTATACGCTCTCAGGGAATCTGCTCTATAATTCTACAAACCAGGCCCCAGGTTGGAGTGCTTCCTTTGCAACAGGGTTCTCTCCATTCTCTGGATTCTCGTTAAGTGGCTCGGTTACCGCCAATGCAACAAGTACCACCCCTCTTAGTCCAACCCTTTCTGCCCAAATTTCAGGCAGTTATACCTTCAGTCCAAAGTTGAGCGCCAACACTTCCACAAGTGTTCGTTCTGGATCGCCGTTCTTCGATGGGACTGCATCTTCATCTGCAGGAATGAGCTGGAGACCAACCGGAAACGATAGTGTCAATCTTTCCTTGAGCGGGTTCCGCTTTGCAGATCCAAGGAACCACTCCATTGTTGCTGCATGGGCCCATAGCGGGGAGCTTTCAAACTTCTCATTAAGACAGCAGATCAGCAACTCCTATCAGGATATGACCACTACCTTTACGGCAAGTACCGCCCTTGCATATGCTGATGGAGCATTCGGTATCGGAAAGGCAGTCGGAGAGTCCTTCCTGTTGGTAAAACCGGTCGGGGACCTGAAAGATTCAGACATCTCGATTGCACGAAGCTTGGATAGTTCCCCCTCTGCATTGAGCAGACCACTGGGAAGTGCGTTGTACAACTCAGTTTCTCCCAATACCACGAACAGCATCGTAGTATTCAGTAGTGGGATAAGTGAGTATTCAACCGGTACCTCATTCGTATATGAATTAAGTCCACGAAGCAGACAGTCCTTTGTTGCTCGACTCGATGTGGAGCCATCCTTTACTGTCAGTGGAGTTCTCTATATGACCGATGGTTCCCCCTACATCCAGTATTCATCACCAGTATATGAGGTGAAGAAGAATGCTGCAGGAGAAGAAGAACTTCTCCGAAATGATTCACTCTACCTCTTCACTGACCAAGAAGGACGTTACATCCTAAGTGAAGTTGCCAGTGGTACATACCTCTTTGATCTTCAGGTGGATGACTTGTGGTATGCCGTGAGGTTTGTCGTTCCCGATATGTCTTCTGAGGAATTAGGCTTGGAGAGGGTCTTGTTGCTTGAGGATTTCTGGGTTTCTGACCCTGCCTTTGAGCAACGAATCATTATAGAAGACGCATTTACTGGAGTACAGGTTGAAGAGGAAACGGATGTTTTCGGCGCCGAGCTTGCTACTGGGTATGACGCCCAAGTTACCCTTGAAGTGATTGACCGTATGGATGAGGAGACGTTCTGGACCATTATCTTCCCGCCATTTGATGAGAGTGATTTTGGGTTTGAATCCTTCGAACAAGATGGTTTCGTAAGTGAAGATGATTATGCATTTGATGAGGATATGTTTGATTCCATGGTCGATTCCGAGGCAACCGATCCGACTGCTCAACAGGTTGTCACAGCAGCTCCCTAGGCTTGCTTGACACGTTTATCTAAAAGGTAGACTATAAAAAAAGATCTATATAACTCAAAATAGGAAGTGAAGCCGTGCGTAGCGATATAATCAACGATGTATTATCCGTTGAGGATAGAGCACAACAAATCATACGAGACGCCGAACATACCGCTAGAGATGTTATTTCCGACGCCCAAAGTGCTGCAAATGAACTCATGCGTTCCTCTATCAAAGAAGAACGTGAACATCTTCGTGCACAGCTGGAACAAGCTGAGACTGACGCCAGAAATGAAGTTGAACAATATGAAGAGAGTCTGAATGTATCAAGCAACCTATCAAGAGATACTCTTGAGTCCATTGCACAATCAATCGTAGAGCAAATCTGTAAAACCGATTTTGATGCTTTTCAGGAACACAAATGAACAGTGATCGGGTATCGTTGTATGGGTTCATCAATGCCAAGCTTCGGGCTAAGATTGGTTTGATGCGACAGAGCAAGGTTATTGAAAACCTTCTGCACGCTTCTTCCCTGGTAGAGGCTGTGGGGGTGCTTCGTGACTCCAAATACCACGCAGTGGCTGAGGCATACGACCGAACCGGAGACCTTCAGCAGATGGAGCTGGTACTTCTTGGGATGGAGATTTCCATGTACAAGGAGGTTGCAGGGTATCTTGAGGGAAGTAGTGCCGATTTGATCAACCATCTCCTTGGAAAAATCGAGATAGATAACCTGAAGAACACACTCCGCCTCTGGTACAGCAGCATCATGCGGCAGCGGCCAATCCGACATCGCAGTGAGTACCTCTTCAAGGATACCATCCTCTCTGATATAGATTGGACTGCCTTGATCAATGCAACCAGCTGGGAAGCATTCGGTACTGCACTGAAGGATAGCCCTTATCATGCCACCGTTACTGCATTTAGTGAGCAAGACCTGCAGCAATCAGGATTGTTCCCCCTCGAGACAGAGCTGGACCGAATGTGGTATGTGCATCTGATGGAGTGTGTGAAGACGCTCAAGAAAGCAGATGAAGATGTGGCTACTTCCATGATTCTCCTGGAAATTGATCTGCGCAATCTTATGATGTTGGTACGCTACGGATGGTACCACCATATGGATGCTGATGCAGTGAAGAGATTGCTGCTTCCTTGGGGGAAGGTTGTCTCAAGCAAGGAGAGTGAGGCGTATTTGAGGCAGAATTCCTCAGAACGTAATCCTCATGCAATTATCAACCGCTATTATCCAGGGCTTGAGGAGCAACAGCATTCCGGCAGCGTGCAAGGTGATGAGGCGAGTGTGCTTGAGACCTTAAAAATTGAAGGGTACTTGGCTGAGCGGAGAAAAGCCATTTACCAACGTATGCTCTCCCAGGACCCCTTTACCATCGGACTCTCCTTGTCCTACTTCTTCCTCTTCAAGGAAGAGACGAGCATGGTGAAGGCTATTCTCAATGGGAAGTATTACGGATATGAAGAAGCGTATATCAGGGGGGTGTTGGTATGAACTTGTTTACACGACCGATGAAACTGCTTACTGCAGTGGTGTTGGAGCAGACCAGTGATACGGTCGTCAAATCCCTGCTCGCTCTTGGTGTCTTGGACTTTGTCCACATCAACAAGCTGGACTCCGGGCAGATGGAAAAACTTTCATTCCGCCAGAGTTCTGTCAGCCGCTCAGCTCTGCAGGATATGCGTCATCGGGTGGAAGCTTTGCTCAGGCAAGGCCATATTGCAGTACCAACCAGTGATGTGCTGAATGTACAGAATCTGGAAAGACCTCAATTGGAAGCATTCGGCAGAACATTGGATGACCTGACGGCAAACCTACTCTCCTTGAAAGAGAAACAGAAAGAGAGTAACCAGATGGTGATGGGCCTGGAGGAGATGCAACGCTATATCAAGGAGGACAAGGGAGAATACCTTGACCTCAGGGTAGGGCAGGTTACAAAAGGCAAAAGTGAGGACCTCAAGGATAAGATTGCTGCTTTCGGTGGATTGTTGGAGAATGTTGAGAATACCGACCTTTGGATCAGCCTGACTCTCCGTCGTGATGTAGGACAGGTCGATCCACTTCTGGAAAAATTCGGTTGGATGGAATCGAGTGATGTCCAGCTGCAACAGCAAGCAGTCTCCATGATCAAGGAACAACTTAAGAAGGAACATCAGGCAGCAATTACTGATCGTGAGCAGATCGAGAAAGAAGTTGACGCAATGGTAGCGAGTCAACAAACCCAGTTGTTTGCCATCTGGGCAAATCTTCGGTTGAATGAGCTCAGTGACCAGATTCGCTCTTACTTCGCCTATACCCGTAATACAACACTTTTCTCCGGCTGGGTTCCTTCTGACCAGGCAGAGGTGGTAGAGCAGGCAATCAGCGAAGCAAGCGATGGACAGTGTGTCATCGAGTGGACCGAGGCTCGTCAGGTTCCTCGGCACGAGGTACCGGTTGCTGTTTCCAGTCCCAAGCTGCTTGCTCCATTCCAGAGGATGGTCAATAACTACAGTACCCCTGAATATGGAACGGTCAATCCGACTATTTTTGTCATGGTTGCCTACCTCTGTATGTTTGGCCTCATGTTTGCCGATGTAGGCCAAGGTTTGGTGCTTATGCTTGTTGGCTTGCTGGGGAAGTATGGATATAAAAAGAACCCACTGAAGAAGGATGGGATGATCAGCCGAAACCTGACTGATCTTCTGATTTATCTGGGCCTGTCGGCCATGATCTTCGGGGCACTCTTTGGGAGTTACTTTGGCCTGGAACTCCTTCCTGCACTCTGGTTCAACTATGAGGCAGTGGTAGTTGGACATACTGGAGATGGTTCCCTGATCACTGATGTGTACGGAATTCTCGGACTTACCATCAAGTTTGGTATTATTATCATCTATACGGGCTTGGTGTTGAATTGGATAAATCTTTTCAGAAAAAAGTCCTACTTGCAACTTACCTTGGATAAGAATGGATTGCTCGGTGGAATCCTTTTTGGAATAGGTCTCTATATGGGTTTTGCATTCGTGGAAAGCGGATACAGGAGCTTCCCCTCTGATCCATGGATAGCCCCCGTCATTACCATTTTGCTTGTGCTTCTCTTCCTTCGAGGGTTCCTCGCTTACTACATCTCAGTCAAGCAAGGAGGCCAACGCCATGATCTTGGTGCAGTGACCATGGACGCCGTCATGGAATGGTTCGTGGATATCCTGGAGATTTTTACCGGATATCTTTCCAACACCCTCTCTTTCATGCGTGTTGCAGGTCTTGGCATTGCCCATGCGGCACTTATGCAGTCATTCAAGGAACTCTCTTCCCTGGCTGATGGTTTTGGTGGGGTAATGATATTCATCCTTGGGAACATCCTGGTGATTGTCCTGGAAGGATTGAGTTCAGGAATACAGTCTTTGAGGTTGAACTATTACGAGTTCTTCTCCCGTTATTTTACCGGAAAGGGCGTTGCTTATCAGCCACTTGGGCTGAAGAGCGCACCATCCGAGCAGAGATAGTGAATTTTTTGAGGAGGGTCACAGTATGACCAACATCGCATTCAGAAGAAAAGTATCGATGACCTTTGTGGCAACAGCACTCTTGTTGCTTGCCAGCGGCTTCATCTTCGCTCCCAGTGCTTATGCGGCAACCACAGAGGCAGCCAGTCGTGGAGACTATAACCTCGCCCTGGTCTGTTTCAGTGCTGCGTTGGCGTTTGGGTTTGGTGCTGTAGCTGCAGGTTCGGCTATTGGCAAGGTTGGTAGCGCTGCCATGGGTGCCATCAGTGAGCGTCCTGAGATTGCAAGCCAGGCTTTGATCTTCATCGCTCTTGCTGAAGGTCTGGTTGTCTTTGGGTTCATCACCAGTTTGATGATCCTCGGAAAGGTATAACCAATGAAATATTTTGTCATCGGTGACGAAGATACCGTACTCGGGTTCTCCCTGGTTGGTGTATTCGGCATGCAGGCGACAAATGCACAACAGGCCAAGCGTGCCTGGGACAAGGCGGTGGATGATTCGCAGAATGGCATCATCATCATCACTGATGAGGTTGCAAATATGATCAGGCCCATAGTGGACCGATTCCTATTCTCTGAATCTTTCCCGCTTGTTGTTGAGATCCCTTCCCCCCGATCAAAGGAGGGAGGCACAGATTTGCGTGCCCTCGTCAATAAAGCGATTGGGGTAGCATTGTAGGATGAGTTCGTATGGAAACAACTGACAACCGTTTGTTGAGTGGTATCTTGGAACAGGCGGAGCAGAGTGCTCAAAAAAAACTTGAGGATGCACAAAGACAAGCGACCCGTATTGCAGAGGAAGCACAACTCAAGGTTGAACGGGAGATAGCCTCCCTGAGAAAGGACCACGACCAGAAACTCAGAAGTATTGAGTTGAAGAAACAGGCCAATCTTGCAAGTGCAAAGAGAAAAGCAAACCTCAGGCAGATCGATGAGAGTTATCAACAGGTGCTTAAGCATGTAACCTCGCTGCTTGATGCAAAAAAGGTTGCTCAACATCTAAGTGCCTGGATTGCAGAGGCTGCAATCGGTCTGGATCTCAAGGAAGCCAAGGTTGCCTTCTCACGCCAATGTCCTGTAAAAGAGGAACATCTCAAGGAAGCTTCTTCCTTGGTCCAGGAAGCAACCGGTGCGAAGATTACTTTGCACCTCGATCCAAAACCAGTGCAAGGCCTCGGTGTGATTGTTTCCTCCATGGACGATACGGTTTCGTTCAACAACCAGGTTGAAATCCGTCTCAGACGGTTCGACCGCGTCGTAAGGTCAATGATTCAGGAACATACATGAAAGAAAGAATAATCGGACGTGTCAAACGAGTGAATGGACCGATTCTCATTGTCAAGGACATCACAAATGCCATGATGATGGAAATGGTCCGTATCGGTGAGCAGCAACTGGTCGGGGAGGTGGTCAAACTCTATGATGGATTGGCTACAGTCCAGGTGTATGAGGATGCAACTGGTATCTGCCCCGGTGACAACGTCTATGGAAGTGGTATGAGTCTAAGCGTCGAGCTGGGTCCCGGGCTCATCGGTACCATCTATGATGGTATTCAGCGACCCTTGGAAAAGCTCATGGAGGCCAGTGGGGCATTCATCTCACGTGGTCTTTCCTATGATGCGGTAGACCATGGAAAGCAGTGGGAGTTTACCCCGGTTGTTGAAGCTGGGACGAGTGTCCATGCAGGTATGGTCATCGCTACAGTGGAAGAGACCAGCAGGATCCAGCACAGGATCATCATACCTCCCCAATACCAGGAAGCAACACTCAGTGAAATAGCTCCATCAGGTTCTTATACTGTGGATGAGGTTATAGCGACCCTGGTTTTGCCAGATGGAAAGCAACAGAAACTTTCCATGGTACAGAAGTGGCCGATCAGACTGCCCCGTCCGGTAGCCAGCCGTCTTGCCTTGAAACAACCTTTGGTGACAGGGCTCAGAGTCATCGATACACTGTTCCCTCTTGCAAAAGGTGGAACGGTTGCAATCCCCGGAGGGTTTGGTACTGGAAAGACCATGACACAGCATTCCATCGCCCAGTGGTGTGATGCCGACATCATTGTATACATCGGTTGTGGGGAACGTGGTAACGAGATGACCGACGTACTGAGGGAATTCCCTCTGCTTGTCGATCCCCGTACCGGACAGTCATTGATGGAGCGAACCATCCTTATCGCAAATACGTCAAATATGCCGGTAAGTGCCCGTGAAGCGAGCATCTATACAGGTATAACGATGGCTGAGTATTACCGTGACCAAGGATATCATGTGGCGATTATGGCCGACTCAACCAGTCGTTGGGCCGAAGCACTGCGCGAACTAAGCGGACGCATGGAAGAGATGCCGGCCGAGGAAGGGTTTCCTGCCTACCTGCCTACCCGAATTGCACAGTTCTATGAACGGGCAGGGTATATGCGTAATCTTTCTGGAAGCGATGGCTCGGTCTCCATCATTGGGGCCGTAAGCCCTCCTGGTGGTGATTTTTCGGAGCCGGTAACCCAGCATACCAAACGATTTGTACGTTGCTTCTGGGGCTTGGACAGACAGCTTGCAAGTAGCCGTCACTATCCTGCCATCAGCTGGTTGGACTCTTATAGCGAATATCTTGGTGACGTGAATCAGTGGTGGAATGACCACAGTGATGGGTCTTGGCACGAGAACAGACTTAGGATCATGGATCTATTACAGAAAGAAGTTCGATTGCAGCAGATTGTAAAGCTTGTTGGTCCCGATGCCCTTCCCGATACCCAGAATTTTATTCTGGAAGTGTGTTCTTTGTTCAAGACAGCTTTCCTGCAGCAGAACGCTTTTGATGAAGTAGACCGGTATTGCTCGGTGGAAAAACAGGTGAAGATGCTCTCGGTAATCCTTGCCTATTATGAGAAGGGTCTGGAAGCGATCAACAAGGGAGTCCCCATGGTGAAGATAAGGAGGCTTCGTGCTGTTCAGGAGATGGCAAGAATGCGTCTTACCGTCAAGGGTGATGAGCTTGAGATTATTGACAAGATCCAGCTAAGGCTAGAGCGCTCCATTGACCAGATGGGAGGAATTTATGAAAACTAACACTGAATCCTTGATGGCCCAGAGTGATCGCAGGCTGCTCAGCGGTAGGGAATACCGCGGGGCAAGCAGGATCGATGGACCACTTGTATATATGCGTAATACCCATCCGGTGGGTTTTGGGGAACTGGTTGAAGTTGTTACCCCTGATGGAAAGCGTCGTTCCGGTCAGGTTCTCGATACCAGTGATGAGGTTGTTGTAGTCCAGGTTTTCGAGGGGACTGACAACCTGACACTTCCTGGAACGGGAATGCGCTTCATGGGTGAGCCCCTTACCTTGCCGGTTTCTGAGCAGATGCTTGGTCGGGTTATGAACGGTTTGGGAAAGAGCAGGGACGGTTCAGGGACCGTACACGGATTTGCTGAACGGGATGTGAACGGGGAGCCGATCAATCCAACAGCTCGTGAGTATCCCAGGGATTTTATCCAGACCGGTATTTCTGTCATTGATGGAATGACAACCTTGATCCAAGGCCAGAAGCTCCCCATATTCAGTGGGAACGGTTTGGACCATAACCAACTCGCCGCGCAGATTGCCCGTCAGGCAAAAGTTCGGGGAAGTGAAGGGGATTTCTGCATAGTTTTTGCAGCCATGGGTGTCAAGTATGACGTTGCCCGCTTTTTCATTGACAGCTTTGAGGAGACTGGAGTACTTGACAACGTTGCTCTCTTCCTCTCCTTGGCTGACGACCCGTCCATCGAGCGAACCATTACCCCCAAGACCGCTTTGACACTTGCTGAGCATCTGGCTTTTGACAAAGGGAAGCAGGTCCTGGTGATTATGACCGATATGACCAACTACTGTGAGTCTCTGAGAGAGATTGGGACCATGCGTGGTGAGATTCCCTCGAGAAAAGGGTATCCAGGCTATTTGTACTCCAATCTTGCTGAGATTTATGAACGTTCCGGGAAGATCAGCGGGCGCTCTGGTTCCATAACCCAGTTACCGATTCTCTCAATGCCCAACGATGATATCAGCCATCCGGTTCCTGATTTGACCGGGTACATCACAGAGGGGCAGATCGTATTTGAGCGGGGGATGCAGGCCAGGGGTATTTATCCACCGATTAATTGTCTTCCTTCCCTCTCACGTCTGATGAAGGACGGTATCGGGGAAGGTATGACCAGGGATGACCATCCCCACCTTGCCAACCAGCTCTTTGCCTCCTACAGCCATGTTAAGGATGTGCAGAACCTTGCCTCGGTTATCGGGGAAGAGGAGTTGACCACTCTCGACCAGCAGTATCTTGAATTTGGTAACTTCTTTGAGAAGCAATTTGTGAACCAACGGTTCGATGAGGACAGGAGTATCGAACAGACACTTGATCTTGGTTGGGAGGCTCTTGGAAAACTTCCTTCCGAGGAGTTGCAGCGTCTCACCGACGAGGAGATTGCCGAACATTACGGCAGATAGGAGGAGTTTTGAATACCACACTTGCTCCTACCCGGAGCAATTTACTCAAACTCAGTGAAGATCTCAAGTTCGCCCAGCTCGGCTATGAGTTGTTGGACCAGAAACGTTCCATCCTTGTTGTTGAGCTCCTGACCCTCGTGGACCAAGCAGTGGATTATGAGGGTAGGGTAGTTCATGCGTTGGGAGAGGCTCAGAGTTCGCTCAGTGATGCAATCATGCAGATGGGCAGGCTCAAGGTAGGAAACCTAGCAGGAGCCGTCAATATCGACTACTCCATTGAATTGGGATCAAGGAGAGTCATGGGAGTTAACGTTCCCAAGGTCGATACATCGTTCTCCGACCATAGCCCATACTTCAGCAGTGAGGATACCAGCATCCTGAGCGAGTTGTCGATCGACCGGTATCGGACAACGCTGCAGTTGATGGGAAGGCTTGCCGAGCTCAAAGTTTCCATTATGAGATTGGCCAAGGAAGTAAAGAAGACCATCAAGAAAGTCAATGCACTCGAAAAGATTGTCATCCCGGAGAACAAGGAGACCATTGCCTGGATGCGTTCCCGCATTGAGGAGCAGGAGCGGGAGAACTTTATCCTGCTGAAGGTAGTGAAGGATAGGATGGAGGATGCCAAGGCAGCGGTCCAGGCTTTGACCACTTCAGAAGATGATGATACGATGAAATCACAGGGAGGTTTGCATGGGAGTTCCATTTAAGCAGATTGTCGTGTACCAGGATGGCTCAGAGAGTTCGATGACAGCTATCATGTATGGCATCAAGCTCGCCAAGGAACACGATGCAAAACTGACCGCAGCATATGTTGTAAATACCAGAGCCTTGAGCGAATTGGTCAAGGCAGGCATATTTGTGACAGTGGAACGTGATGAGTACCAACGCGACCTACAATTGGATGCTGATAGGTATCTACGGCATGCCTCCCGTCTTGCCCAGCAGAAGCAAGTACTCATAGAGACGGTAAAACTGGAAGGAACGGTGCATGTGGTGATGAAAGAGTTATTGAAGTCTACTAAGGCTGATTTACTGGTGCTCGGAGGTGTTACCGATATCCGTTCCCGACGCGAGGAGCTTGCCAGTGAGACTGACAGGATGCTGCGTACCTCCCCTTGCCCTGTACTGGTAGTCAGGGATGATGACGATATCTGGCTGGAGTTTGAAGCATAAGGAGCTTTGCATGAATGTACTGGATGTATTGGACAGGAATTTGGTAAAAGTGCCCCTCATGCACACCGATAAGCAGGGTGTGATCACGGAACTTGTGGAAGTGATGGCAAAGGTAAAAGGGTATTCATCTGAGCAGTTTGAAGCTGTCTTGAACGCTGTCCTCGATAGGGAGAGTCTTGGCTCCACCGGCATTGGGAATGGGATAGCCATTCCGCACGCAAAGAGTGATGTGGTAGAACATGTCTCGCTTGTGGTTGGTATAAGCAGATTGCCTGTTGAGTTCGATGCACCTGATGGTCAGAAGAGCAGGATCTTTTTCTTGGTATTGGCTCCTTCAAAGGAAGCTTCCGCGCATGTAGAGCTGCTTGCTTCCATTGCCCGTAGCTGCACAAGTCAGGTTTTCCGCCGGATGCTCGAGCAAGCCAGGGATAGTGATGAGGTGGTACGCCTATTCATGGAATAGCTGGTTAAGCAACATCAAAGGTAAGCACTCTCTTCAGGAGGGTGCTTTCTTCATGGTGCTGGACATTTCCCTCTTTCCATCCTATGGTGGGATATCTCATTGTGTAGGTAGGTTCTTTACATGAGTGGTAAGAGCGCTTTTTCAGCTGTTGAGCTGGTATTGCTTGACGCATGTCAGTCTGTGCTCGATACGATGGATACATCACTTGCTTCATTACTGAAATCCAAGAGAGACGATTTGCATACCCTTGCAGGCATTGTGGAACGATCGAGTTCGCTGGACTATGATCTAGGCATCTCTATGGAGGGTCGCAATCGACAGACCTTGGCTTCCAAATTGACCAATCAGGGTATTGAGGAAGTGATCAATCTTCCGGTGAAGGCCTCCCTGGGGCGTTCATTTTCCATTGCCAAACTGCATCTCTATGGTTTCCTATTAAAAATTACCGAAAACAAACCGTATTTTTCTATCCACAAGGAAGCTGTGCTTACTCAATATCATGCCTGTCTGTTTTCCCTTATGGCTGAGGATCTTTATATTTCAATCATAGGCGATAGTTCAGGGGATGAGGTTTGGGTAGGGAAGGCAAGCCGGGAACTGATTACCATGTGGGAAGATCGTTCCCCTGCAGAGATTGGAGTGTTTGCACCGTTGCTGCAACAACTCTGGGAGGCAAGGAACTCCCTTGTGCCTGTGCTTGGAACGTTGCTGGGTACCGTTGAACTATTGCAGCTATCAATGCAGCTGGACCAGCGTTGGCATATGTTTCTCGAGGAAGAGGGAAGCCAGGATGAGGTGGCGTACGCACTCGATGAGTTCCTATTCTCTCTCAGTTATGAGCAACAGAGGAAGCTTGAGATATGGATGGAGTCGAGTAAGGAACGCTTGGTAAGCAGGAGTGAGGCGGCTGGGCTGCTGAATCTCAGACCAGACCAACAACTCGAAGGCCCAGGTGAAGACAACTTGCCGGTTGTTCGGTTGTATCGCTCATTCCTAAGGAGAAATGCACTGGCAAGAATGCGGCGGGAAACTGATCGTAAAGGTCCCCACCGCACGCTTGAACAGTACTTGCTCCTCTATCTTTGGAAGAGTGACGATTAACCTTTGTTAGCGTCCAGATAAATATCCTTGATCTCCTTTGCTCCCAAGACGAGGAAATCACCCAAGGTTCTTTTGCCGAAGAAGGTAGCTTTCAGAGTCATTTCGTCAATCTGTTCTTCTGTAGGAGCAATCCCCAATTCCCGAAAGTTGGTGGGCATGGAAATGCTCTTGAAGAAGGTCTTGACCTGTTCAATGGCTTTCAAGGCATCTGCCTCGGCATCGTTGGTTCTCTCCATGCCAAAGACTGCATTACCGAACCTGGCAAACCGCTCAGGCTTTTGCTTATAGACATACCGTGCCCAGCTGTCCCAGATTGCGGCAAGACCAGCACCATGGGCTACATCAAACATGCCGCCCATTTCGTGCTCCAACTGGTGTGGAGCCCAATCACCACGGGATGTATTTCCTGCACCGGTCAGGCCATTATGCGAGAGGCTGCTGGCCCACATGATGTTTGCACGTGCATCGTAATCATCATTATGATCTTTCAGGATGAGTGCAGCTTTGACTACCGTTCTAAGCAAGCCTTCTGCGATCTCGTCAGTCAGATCCATGGTATCGCCAACTATGAAGTAACGCTCCATCGTGTGCATCATGATGTCCGCTGCACCACACATGGTCTGGTATTGTGGTAGGGTATATGTCAACTCGGGGTTCATGATTGCAAACTTGCATCGTGATGAATCATGATTAAGGCCACGCTTGAGATTTCCCTCTTCATTGGTGATGACCGATGAGCTACTCATCTCACTGCCTGCTGCGGCAATGGTTAATACCGTACCAACAGGGTAGCATCCTTCCACCTGACGCTTCTGTTCGTAGAAGTCCCAGACCTCTCCACTGTGGTATAAGCCATAACCAATGGCCTTGGCTGAGTCTATGACTGAACCACCGCCCACTGCGAGCAGGAAGTCAACTCCCTCTCGTTTGCACAACTCAATACCTTCGTGTACCTTGCTGAGTCGTGGGTTGGGAACCACGCCGCCAAGTTCAACGTAATTGATTCGCTCTGCATCCAGAGAAGCCTTTATACGATCGAGCAATCCTGATCGCTTTGCACTCTCTGAGCCGTAGTGAAGAAGGACCTTCTTGCAACCCTGTTCCTTGACCAAGGTTCCAACTTGCTTCTCTGTATCTTTCCCGAACACCACACGGGTAGGGGCGTAATAGGTAAATTCTGCTGACATCATTCCTCCAAATCAGTATCCCAGGCTCTCACCGATGATGAGAACCTTCATTCTTCCTTCTATTTGCTGGTGACTGAACACCACATAGTTCGAACAGATGGTATGTTCACACGCTCCAGCGGTGAGAGCCATCAGGTTGTTTGCATCGCAGTGGGCATTGATGCATTTCCCGCTCTCCACGCAATATGCTCCGGTATCCAGTCTCCGGGCGTTGGCCGGGGCTGCAAGCTGCTTGACCCTAAGGATGGCACCTACCAGGTCTGGGACAATCTTATCCCATGAGACAACAAGGATTACCTGCTTCGGGCCGTAGAGCAGGGCTGCAACCCTGTTGCTGGTTCCATCAACACAGTACAACTCTCCATGTTCCGTAACAGCATTGGCACTGGCAAGATAGGTGTCAACAAAGAAGCTCTTGTGCATGACTTCAGTGATTCCCTCTTTATCGAGGCCAGGCTTGTAACGGTCATAAAAGGTGTAGTCCCCATTCCTTAGGAGATCGAGGACGCCGGTTTCCTTGAGGGTCACAGAACCTCCAACAGCAACACTTTCTCCTTTTGTGAGAAGCGACGTGACAGATGGAACAACCTCATCCATTGTTTCAAGGAAACGGGCATCGATATTGTTTTTTTTGAGTGCCTTGATGGTCCGTTCAACCTGCAAGGTACGATTCGTTTTTACATTTGCATCCATAGGCTTTCTCCCTTTTGATTAGGATACCCAATCAAGCTTTGCATTACAAGGTACAACGGATTTGGATTAGCAATTGCGCCATACGCACATCAGTCGTATTGTAGTAGTAGAGAGGTACTCACTATGCATATTACGTTTTTCGGAGCAGCACAACAGGTAACTGGTAGTTGCACGCTGGTGGAGGTGAACGGTAAGTATTTGCTTGTCGATTGTGGTCTCCCCCAGGGAAATGATGAGAAAGAAGCGGGAATGAATCTTCCTTTTGATGCACACGCCATAGATTATGTGTTCTTGACTCATGCCCATATTGACCACAGTGGACGTATTCCCATGCTGGTGAAGGATGGCTTCAAGGGTAAGATTTTCTGTACTGCAGCAACAGTGGATTTGTGTGAGATCATGCTTGCCGATAGCGGGCACATCCACGAGATGGAGGCGGAGTGGAAAAGCCGGAAAGCGAAGCGTGCAGGCAAGAAGGGAGTAGAGCCTCTGTATACAGTGGAAGATGCAAAGGATTCCATGGGTTTCTTTACTCCCTGCGATTATGAGAAGGTCTGTACGATTGATGAGGGTGTCAAGGTGCGATTCAATGATGCAGGGCATCTGCTGGGCTCTTCGTCCATCGAGATGTGGCTCAGTGAAGGAAAAGAGCATCGTAAGCTGGTATTTTCAGGGGATATCGGAAATTTTGACCAGCCCCTGATCAAGGACCCAGACTATATCGATAGTGCGGATTTCGTGGTGATGGAGTCCACCTATGGAAACCGGGTACATAAGAAACCAGAGAATGCGGTTGGCAATTCTGTACCTACAAAAGTAAGGGCGCAAGAGCTGGCGGATATCATTGAGCGGACTTTCAAACGTGGCGGCAATGTTATCATCCCGGCTTTTGCAGTTGGCAGGACACAGGAGATGCTCTATTTGTTGAGGGTAATCATCGAGAAAAGGCTCTGTCCAACAGTTCATGAGATACCAGTATTTGTGGATAGCCCGCTATCGGTGAAGGCAACCCATGTGTTTGCAGGAAACTTGTTTGGCTATATGGATGATGAAACCATGGAGTTGGTGAACAAGGGCATCAATCCCATTCTTTTCCCCTCTTTGGTCACTATCACTGATGTAGAGGGTTCCAAGGCATTGAACCGACGTAAGGAAAGTTGTGTAATCATAAGTTCCAGTGGTATGTGTGAGGCGGGAAGGATCAAACACCACTTGAAGCATAACCTATGGAGAAGTGAGTGTACCGTGCTTTTCAGTGGATATCAGGCGGGTGGAACACTTGGACGTTCCATTCTTGAGGGAGCAAGGCATGTCACCATCTTTGGTGAGCAGATTGATGTACGTTGTGAAGTGAATGAGTTGCATGGCATCAGCGGGCATGCCGACCAGGAAGGCTTGGTGAAATGGCTTACCAGCTTCCAGAAGGAACCAAGGCGAGCCTTCATTGTCCATGGGGATAAGGAAGTAGCCCCTTGGTTTGCTTCCTATGTATCCAGAACACTGGGTATCAAGGCATATGCACCTAAAGTCCTGGAACGATTTGACTTACTCAATGAGGAGTCTCTACCGCTTGCTGAACCTATGGAAGAGATAATGCTTCCATACTTCAGAGAGCTTCACGAGGCCTTGGAGGAGTTGAAAAAGCAGGAAGCAAATCTCCTTTCGGTTGTACAACGTTTAGAGCAGGCTGGGAAGGAGAAGAATATTGAAGAGAAACGTGCCCAACGACTCACCAATGCAATCAACAGACTTGCCAGTGACTTGGAGTATTTGAAGATCAAATGGGGAGTGGATGCTGACTAGACCAATTGTTTGCCGAAAACCGATCCCCAGCTTTGTTGTTCGAGAATGGTAAACCCCATCCTCTCATAGAAACCATACGCACGGGTGTTCCTCCCATCCACCCCAAGGTGGATGCCTGGGACACCCTTTTCCAGTACTGTGTTTATAAAGGTTTCCATGAGACTCCGTCCAAGGCCCTTGCCTTGCAGCTGTGGGAGCAGGTCGATATGCAGATGTGCAGGATACCCAAGATTTTGCCACATCCCTTGTCCAGGCCCTTTGAGCAGTGTTTTGATTACACTCTCTTCTGCTTCACTCTTGAACACTTGTTGATGTTTATAGTGTTCCTGCAAGGGAGGCAGCCAGGTTTTCTGAAGCCAGGAGGTATATGATGCAGTGTCACTTGTTCCTACAATATATCCGGAGGGTGTCCCATTTTCATCAAGCGCAATGAAGCAGAGTTCTGGTTCATAAAAAAAGTAGGGAGCTGCATAGTAGTGACCGACACACCATGGGTCATTGAAATATGGGGTACCATCAAGTCCTGCAAAAGCGGTCTTGAGAGCTATTGAGTAAAGATATGGAATATCCTGTGGTAATACTGTTCTGATGTTCTGCATGTTCATTTCCTCATCTCCTCTTACCATATCGCTATTATGGGAAATTCTCAATAAAAATGTAATTTCTTGGACTGAGGTAACTTAGACTAAGAGTGAAAAATTTCTTCAAAAAGTGCTGGACAAAATGTGAATTAGGGTTTAATATCCCTCCTTGTTCGGTAACGAGAACACAGACTGATTCAAATCACCAAGTATCGCTCGATACTTGACGAAATTAGAATATGTCGGATACTCTGAAAGAACGCCCCTTATGAGGGGATGGGAAAATGTGATGTGTAAACATTAGGTTTTTACCATGATTATTGAAAGTTATTAGCGCAGGGAAGAATAGAGAGATTGGAACAGTGGAAGACCACCAAGATGGGCTTCCCAGTCAATTCACAAGAAATGAGAACGATAGTTGAAAAGCTACGTTCGTGCGAGAATTACAGGGAAAACTTATAAGTAAGGTAAGCCGGGCCCTCGGGCCCGGAAATGCTATAACGGAGAGTTTGATCCTGGCTCAGAACGAACGCTGGCGGCGCGTTTTAAGCATGCAAGTCGAGCGGCAAGGGCCTTCGGGCCCCTAGAGCGGCGGACGGGTGAGTAACACGTGGACAATCTGCCCCCCGGCCGGGGATAGCCCAGGGAAACCTGGATTAATACCGGATGAGACGGGACGCACGAGGGTGCGATCCGGGAAAGGCGCTGCGGCGCCGCCGGGGGATGAGTCCGCGACCCATTAGCTAGACGGCGGGGTAAAGGCCCACCGTGGCGACGATGGGTAGCCGGCCTGAGAGGGTGGACGGCCACATTGGAACTGAGACACGGTCCAGACTCCTACGGGAGGCAGCAGCTAAGAATCTTCCGCAATGGGCGAAAGCCTGACGGAGCGACGCCGCGTGAACGAAGAAGGCCGTGAGGTTGTAAAGTTCTTTTCGGGAGGGGGAATGACCGTGGCAGGGAATGGCCGCGGGATGACGTGAATCCCGGAATAAGCCCCGGCTAACTACGTGCCAGCAGCCGCGGTAACACGTAGGGGGCGAGCGTTGTTCGGAATCATTGGGCGTAAAGGGCGTGCAGGCGGCACTGCAAGTCCGGCGTGAAAGACCCCGGCCCAACCGGGGGGGTGCGCTGGAAACTGCGGTGCTTGAGTACAGGAGGGGATGCCGGAATTCCAGGTGTAGGGGTGAAATCTGTAGATATCTGGAAGAACACCGATGGCGAAGGCAGGCATCTGGCCATGTACTGACGCTGAGACGCGAAGGTGCGGGGAGCAAACAGGTTTAGATACCCTGGTAGTCCGCACAGTAAACGATGTGCACCAGGTGGCGGGGGTAGAACCCCCGGTACCGTAGCAAACGCATTAAGTGCACCGCCTGGGGAGTATGCTCGCAAGGGTGAAACTCAAAGGAATTGACGGGGGCCCGCACAAGCGGTGGAGCATGTGGTTTAATTCGATGGTACGCGAGAAACCTTACCAGGGCTTGACATACACCGGAAGCGCCGTGAAAGCGGCGTGCCGCTTGCGGCCGGTGAACAGGTGCTGCATGGCTGTCGTCAGCTCGTGCTGTGAAGTGTTGGGTTAAGTCCCGCAACGAGCGCAACCCCTGCTGTCTGTTGCCACCACGAGAGGTGGGGACTCAGGCGGAACTGCCGGTGACAAACCGGAGGAAGGTGGGGACGACGTCAAGTCATCATGGCCCTTATGTCCTGGGCTACACACGTGCTACAATGGCCGGTACAGAGCGCAGCGAGGCCGCGAGGCGGAGCGAATCGCTTAAAGCCGGTCCCAGTACGGATTGGAGTCTGCAACCCGACTCCATGAAGTTGGAATCGCTAGTAATCGCGCATCAGCATGGCGCGGTGAATACGTTCCCGGGCCTTGTACACACCGCCCGTCACACCATCCGAGTCGGGGGTACCCGAAGTCGCCAGCCCAACCCGCAAGGGGGGGCGGTTCCGAAGGTACGTCTGGTGAGGAGGGTGAAGTCGTAACAAGGTAGCCGTACCGGAAGGTGCGGCTGGATCACCTCCTTTCTGATAAAGAAAGGCCGGGCCCGGCCCTCACAGCCGGACCCAACCAACGGTCGTCGACCAGCAGGTGCAAGTCCTGCAACAATGGCTCATTGGACGTGGTTCGAAACTGTTTCAATCTCTGTATTCTTCCTTGACAAGATAAGACCTTTGCAAGTATGGTGCACATCCGGATTCAAGAACGGAAAGGTTTATTGCTTTTTGAAAGTTATTAGCGCAGGGATTGGAAGAATGATATGGTCAAGCGAAATGAGGGTCCACGGAGGATGCCTAGGAGCTGCCAGGCGAAGAAGGACGTGACAAGCTGCGAAAAGCCGCGGGGAGGGGCCAATACCCAGTGATCCGCGGATGTCCGAATGGGGTAACCCGCAAGTCTGGATGACATGCACATGCACGTGAATACATAGCGTGCATGGGAGATACGCCGGGGAGTGAACCATCTAAGTACCGGCGGGAGTAGAAATCAAACGAGATTCCCCCAGTAGCGGCGAGCGAACGGGGAGGAGCCCAAACCGCGTGCCCTCGGGTGCGCGGGGTTGTAGGGGTGCGGCGGGGGTAACCCGTGCAGTGAGAAACCACGAGTGTAGCGGAACGGTCCTGGGAAGGCCGGCCAGAGCGGGTGAAAGCCCCGTACGCGAAACGCCCGTGGCTGCATGGCCGCACTACCTGAGTACGGCGGGACACGAGAAATCCTGCCGGAAGCAGGGGGGACCACCCTCCAAGGCTAAATACTCGGCAGCTACCGATAGCGCATAGTACCGTGAGGGAAAGGTGAAAAGGACCCCGGGAGGGGAGTGAAAGAGAACCTGAAACCGTGGACCTGCAAGCGGTCAAAGCCCCTTTGGGGGTGATGGCGTGCCTTTTGTAGAATGAGCCTGCGAGTTACCGTATGCGGCGAGGTTAAGGGAGAGAAGTCCCGGAGCCGCAGGGAAACCGAGTCTGAACAGGGCGTTCAGTCGCATGCGGTAGACCCGAAGCCAAGTGATCTAGCCATGGCCAGGCTGAAGCAGGAGTGAAATCCTGTGGAGGGCCGAACCTAAATCCGCTGAAAAGGGTTGGGATGAGCTGTGGCTTGGAGCGAAAGACTAAACAAACTTGGAGATAGCTGGTACTCTCCGAAATAGCTTTAGGGCTAGCGTCGCACCGATTGTCGCGGAGGTAGAGCACTGGATAGGTGAGGGCCCGTCACTGGGTACCGAGCTTAACCAAACTCCGAATACCGCGATACAATGTGCGGCAGTCAGACGGCGACTGATAAGGGCCGTCGTCAAGAGGGAAACAGCCCGGACCGCCGGCTAAGGTCCCAAAGTCGTGCTGAGTGGGAAAGGAAGTATGATTGCACAGACAGCCAGGAGGTTGGCTCAGAAGCAGCCACCCCTTCAAAGAGTGCGTAACAGCTCACTGGTCGAGTAGTCATGCGCCGATAATGTAACGGGGCTAAGCACGGCACCGAAGCCGCGGGACAGCATCATTTGTGGTGCTGTCGGTAGGAGAGCATTCCGTGAACGGAAGAAGCAGGGGCGTAAGCCCCTGTGGACGGGACGGAAGAGAGAATGCAGGCATGAGTAACGAAAAGACGGGTGAGATCCCCGTCCGCCGAAAGCCCGAGGTTTCCAGGGTAAAGGTAATCTACCCAAGGGTCAGTCGGCCCCTAAGGCGAGGGCGAGAGCCGTAGCCGATGGGAAGCGGGTCAACATTCCCGCACCTCCCAGGGTTCCGATGGGATGACGCATAGGGCGAAACGCAGCCGGGCGACGGTAGTCCCGGCCGAAACGGCGAGCCGATGAGGCACCCAGGCAAATCCGGGTGCCGAGGTGAGCCGCGAGCGAGCTGCATCACGGTGCAGCGAAGTGCGCGTAGTCGTCGTGCCGAGAAAGAATCCCTAAGGAACGGCCCTGGGGGACCGTACCGAAAACCGACACAGGTGGGCGAGCTGAGAATGCGAAGGCGCACGGAAGAATTCGCGTTAAGGAACTCGGCAAAATGCATACGTAACTTCGGGAAAAGTATGGCCCCCGCAAGGGGGTTGCAGAGAAACGGCCCATGCGACTGTTTACCAAAAACACAGGTCCATGCGAACCGGCAACGGGAAGTATATGGACTGACACCTGCCCGGTGCTGGAAGGTCAAGAGGAGTTGTCAGAGCGATCGAAGCAGCGAATCCAAGCCCCAGTAAACGGCGGCCGTAACTATAACGGTCCTAAGGTAGCGAAATTCCTTGTCGGGTAAGTTCCGACCCGCACGAATGGTGTAACGATATGGGCGCTGTCTCAACGCGAAATCCGGTGAAATTGAAGTCCAGGTGAAGATGCCTGGTACCCGTGGTTAGACGGAAAGACCCCGTGAACCTTTACTTCAACTTGGCATGGAGACTTGGACAGGGATGTGTAGGATAGGTGGGAGGCCGCGAGGCGTGGGCGTCAGCCTGCGCGGAGCCGCTGGTGAAATACCACCCTTGCCTGTCCAATTTTCTAACCGCGGCCGTGATCCGGTCGCGGGACAGTGCCAGGCGGGAAGTTTGACTGGGGCGGTCGCCTCCCAAAGAGTAACGGAGGCGCGCGAAGGTCACCTTAGGATGGTTGGGAATCATCCCTCAAGTGTAAAGGCACAAGGTGGCTTGACTGCGAGGCAAACAAGCCGAGCAGGTACGAAAGTAGGTCTTAGTGATCTGGCGGTAGCGAGTGGAAGCGCCGTCACTTAACGGATAAAAGGTACTCCGGGGATAACAGGCTGATCTTGCCCAAGAGTTCATATCGACGGCAAGGTTTGGCACCTCGATGTCGGCTCATCGCATCCTGGGGCTGGAGCAGGTCCCAAGGGTTTGGCTGTTCGCCAATTAAAGCGGTACGCGAGCTGGGTTCAGAACGTCGTGAGACAGTTCGGTCCCTATCTGCCATGGGCGTTGGATGTTTGAGGGGTTCTGCTTTTAGTACGAGAGGACCGAAGTGGACGAACCTCTGGTGTACCGGTTGTCGTGCCAACGGCAGCTGCCGGGTAGCTACGTTCGGAAGGGATAACCGCTGAAAGCATCTAAGCGGGAAGCCCTCCCCAAGATGAGACATCCCACCCGCACAAGCGGGCACAAGGAAACAGGGAGACTACCTGTTCGATAGGCCGGGGGTGTACGCACGGCAACGTGTTCAGCCCACCGGTACTAATCATCCGAGAGGCTTGACCATATCATTATTCCAATCCCATGGGCTGCCAAGGCCGGTCGTGCGAGATCCCTCGCGCTCCCAGGCGTTGGCCGGCCCGGTGGCCACAGCAGGGTGGACACACCCGTTCCCATCCCGAACACGGAAGTTAAGCACCCTCACGCCGATGGTACTACGGTTAGCCGTGGGAGAGTAGGTAGCCGCCGGGCCTTTTTCTTTTTCCCTTCATCCCCTCCTTAGCCGGAGGGTTTTCTTATATCTATAGGCCAAAGGTGTGGTACACTTGCCCTTGGGGGTGTGTCGTGTTGCTTCTCAGAGTATTTGCCATTGTCTTTGTGGGAGCTTTCCTACAATCAAATATTGGTTTTGGTTTTCCCATTATTGCCATGATCTTCTTTCCTTCTTTGTTTCCATTTTCAACTGCTGTGACACTTAATCAGATCATTGCAATCGCTAGTACTGGTTTTCTCACTATCAGGTATTGGAAATCAATTCAATGGAAAATGCTTATCCCCTTGTTGGTTTCCAGTTTGCTTGTTGGTGCCATTGTAATCGTATCCAGTCTCCAGGTGGAAAGCCGTATCCTTACAGGAATACTTGGTATCTTTCTCATGGCATTGTCACTGTACTTTGCCTGCTTCAGTAACAAAATTGTTGTTCAGGCATCCCTAAGCAATGGGCTTCTAATGGGTATTGTTGCTGGATTGGGTAATGGGTTGTTTGGTATAGGTGGTCCTCCTGTAGCCTTGTATCTTTTTGCTGCAGTGAAAGACAAGAAACATTATCTAGCTACTATCCAGGCATATTTCCTGGTCTGTAATATTCAGAGTATCTTTATAAGAAGTTATCATGGAGCGTTTGAACTATCGTACATACCAATCATTCTTATTGGATGGGTGGCTATTGCTGTTGGCACGTATATTGGGCTGCTTCTTTTTAAACGAACCCCTGATTATCTTCTCAAACGTATTGTTTATATATTTGTTGGAGCAAGTGGTCTCTGGATTGCACTACAACAATTCATTCTAGGTTCCTAAGTTATAGGGCCCGGGCTTTTCAAGATACAATTGGTGTAGTATAAGGGATAATATATTACTATGTACTGAAGAGGTATGAACGGTAATGGTATGAACAACAAGGCCTCTGAAACACATCAGTTTGTCTCAATGGATACAGGAATTGTTTTGCAATGTCATGGTGAAGAGAGTGCAAATGCAATTACCGCAATGAAACAAGAAATACTTCGAATGGAACAACTCCTCAGCCGATTTATTGATTCGAGTGATGTATCAAACATCAATCATGCAGCCGGGAAAACCATGGTATCGGTTTCTGAGTCAACCTTCACAGTGATCAAGCAAGCTGTAGAGCTTTTTGAGAAAACGGATAAACGGTTTGACATCACCATTACCCCACTTGTTAATCTATGGGATTTCAAGAATAGGCATACCAGTCCTCCACTGGCAGAGATACAGAAAACCCTCACCTATGTTAATGCTCAGGATATCCTATTTGATGAGCCTCGTATGCGTGTAGGATTACGTAGATGTGGGCAATGTCTGGACTTAGGTGGTATTGCAAAGGGATATGCTGCGGACCAGGCAAAACATATCGCTCTGAACCATGGAATTACCTCCTCTTACCTGAATCTAGGAGGAACTATCGTTGTCATCGGTAATAGGCCAGATGGAAATCCATGGAGAGTAGGGGTGCGACATCCTCGGAAAAATGATTCATTGCTTGGTGTGTTGCAAGTGGCTTCAACTTCGATTGTGACAAGTGGTGATTATGAGCGATTTTTTTTCGATGAACAAGGTAAACGATGGCATCATATCCTGGACCCAACTACAGGGTATAGCGCGGA